>JBKGZI010000015.1:0-32898 GCA_046545675.1 Persicimonas sp. | reverse complement strand
AAGACGTCGCAAGTCGAGGCAAGAACCAAGAACCAACCACCAAGAACAGGTGCGTTTGCTCGAAACGATACGAAAGGCCTGGCACGATTCGTAAACCACAAGATTTCCGTGACTGCACTTAATTTACAGGTCAAGATCTGGGCTGCACGCGAGGGGATGGGTGTGTGCATTTGGATCTAACGAAGCTGCAGCGGGAGCCGTAACCATGATGATACGTCGACTAGCGGTTGCACTATTAGTAGTCTCATTGGGGGCGGCGGGTTGTGGCGATGATAACGCGTCCAACAACGCCAATAATGACCCGCTCACCCCTACCGCTGACGCTGGAGACGACGGCTCCGATGCAGACACTCCGGACGCCGACGACGAGGACGGCGGCGAGCCCGCCGACGCCGGCGATACCGACCCAGGCGAGGACGCCGGGGACGCCGGCGCCGTCGAGGACGCCGATCCTGACCCACAAGATGCGGGCGACGATGCAGTTTCCGGCCCGACCTGCGAAGATGGCGACGACGCCGATTGTGACTACGACGGCCTGCTCGACTGCGAAGAAGAGCAGATCGGCACCGACCCGTGCAACCCCGACACCGACGGCGACGGCCTCAACGACATGCAGGAGCTGCTCGAGGGCAGCGACCCGCAGACGGTGGATACCGACGGCGACGGCGTCGAAGACGGCAAAGAGGTCGACCTCGGCCTCGACCCGACCAAGGAGTCGTCGTTCAACGACGGCATCCCCGACGGCGATCGCTGGGTGGTCACCGCCTGCGACGACCCGTCAGCCGAACAGATCAACTTCCGCAGCCAGGACGACGCCAATTGGCGAGTTGCGCTGCCCCCGGCGTTCAACGCCAATTATGCCGAGCTGACCATCGCCGGCGCGACCCGGGCCAACCGGCGCGCAGCCTCCATGTACGACGACCCCACCAACGAGGTCGCCGGATACCTGGTGTCGACCCAGCCGACCTCGTCGCAGCGCAAGCCAAACGACGTGCTGGACTCCTACCACGGCCACGTCACCTCGCTCGGCTCTATCGAGCAGGACGCGATCGGCGGCGAGTTCATCACCCACGACTATCAGCGCGCCGCCATCGGGCGATACTTGATCGAGACCAGCTCCGACCAAACCGTCAAAGAAGTGCGTGAGAGCCTCTTCCGGGCGATGACCCCTTATGAGGCCGACGTCAGCGGCTACCCGTCGACCAGCGGGGCGACCTATAAGGACTTCCGCATCTTCGTATCGGTCATCTATCGGGAGGACGACTCCGGCGACGAGCAGGTGCTCACCTCGGTGGCGATCGCCCCGGCCGACAAATACGACAACCGCGACCGGGTCCAATTCCGCATGGATGACCTGACCAACACCACCAATATCGCGCCGGCTTCCAGCGGCGACCTTCTCCGCTGCGATCTCTTCGAACCCAAAGAGAATACCAAGGCCGACTTCTACTGGGTGCTCGACCAGTCCGGCTCGATGAACGACGACTTCCAGCGCATGCTCGCCGTGGCCAACGAATTCTATAACGAGCTCACCAACACCGGCCTGGATTACCGCCTCGGGGTCACCCATATGACCAAGGCCAACGAAGGCAAGCTGCGCTCGGTGGGCTGGCACACCGACCTCAACACGTTTACCGGCGAGGTCGACTACATCACCGACTGCCCGAGCTCGGTATGCGACGGTGGCCTGGAATACGGCATCTTCTCGGCCTATCGGGGCATCGAGTTTATGAAGGGCATCACCGGCAGCGCCCCGAACAACCAGAAGATTCGGCCCGACGCCGAGCTGATCACCATCTTCATGAGTGACGAGGAAGACCAGGACTTCCAGAACAACTCGCTGACCGGCGCCACCGGCCAACAGATGCTCAACAACTACGTCAACTTCTTCACCCAGCACTCGATCAGCTTCGCGATCGTCGGTGACGGCAGCGGCTGCGGCGTCCACGACGGCGAGGCCTACAAGCTCGTATCTCAGGCCACCGGCGGCGGCCACGCCTCGCTGTGCGCCACCGACATCTCCGAGACCATCGAGGACATCATCTTCGCGACCAGCGGCTCGACCGGCTATGAGCTGCCGGACACGCCCATCTCGAGCTCGCTTCGGGTGTACGTCAACGGCCAGTGGGTGCCCAGGAGCCGCGAGAACGGCTTCGACTACTTCGCCCAGAGCAACGCCATCGCCTTCTTCGGCGACTATCAGCCGGAGCTGCCGGAGAATGAGGGCGACGCCCCGGACTTCCTGGCGATCTCCTATGAGACCTTCGTAGACCGCTCCAAGGAAGAGGCGCAGGCCGGCTCCGACTGAACCGAGGCGTCGCTGATTGGACACTCCCAAAGTGGCCCAAAGGGCCGTCCGGGGGCGCTCTCACCGGCCTTTTCGACTTTCTGATATGCGCGGATCACGTGCCTCAACAGCCTCTTGTACCCATGTTAGACATATTTGATTTCACAAGCACAATCACTTATCTTTCAGCGTCTCTCGCGGCGGGCACCGCCACTCGTACGGTCCGTTGTTCGTTGGCATCAAAAATTTAAAGGCCCGAACCATGAAGCTTCGTAGACTCTTTGCAGCGCTATTGCTCGTATCCATCGGCCTCGCCGGTTGTGGCGACGACACCGACACCACCAATAACTCCACCACTGAGAGCGATGGAGGCGCCGACACCGAGCCCGTCGACGCTGGCGACGCCCTCGATACGCCCTCGCCGGACACCGACGAGGCCGACGGTGCGACCGACGCTGACGGCGGCGGCGACGATGAGGACGCCGACGGCGGCGACGACGAGGACGCCGACGCGGGCGACGACGAGGACGCCGACGCGGGCGACGAAGACGCTGAGGATATCGATGCCGGCCCGACCTGCGAAGATGGCGACGACGCCGATTGTGACTACGACGGCCTGCTCGACTGCGAAGAAGAGCAGATCGGCACCGACCCGTGCAACCCCGACACCGACGGCGACGGCCTCAACGACATGCAGGAGCTGCTCGAGGGCAGCGACCCGCAGACGGTGGATACCGACGGCGACGGCGTCGAAGACGGCAAAGAGGTCGACCTCGGCCTCGACCCGACCAAGGAGTCGTCGTTCAACGACGGCATCCCCGACGGCGATCGCTGGGTGGTCACCGCCTGCGACGACCCGTCAGCCGAGCAGATCAACTTCCGCAGCCAGAACGACGCCAACTGGCGCCTAGCGCTTCCTCCGGCGTTCAATACCAACCACTCGGAGCTGGTCGTTCAGGACGCAGACACCACCAATCAGCGCGCCGCCTCGATGTACGACGACCCCAGCAACGAGGTCGCCGGGTACCTGATGTCGAGCCAACCCTCCTCGTCGCAGCGAAGCCCCAACGACATTCTCAACGACCACCGCAGCAGCGTCGGCACGCTGGGCAGCGAGATTCAGGGCCTGGTCGGCGGTGAGTTTATCACTCACGACTACCGACGCGCCGCCATTGGACGCTTCCTGATCGAGACCAGCTCCAGCCAAACCGTCAAAGAAGTGCGCGAGAGCCTGTTCAAGGAGATGACTCCCTACGAGGCTGACGTCAGCGGCTACCCGTCGACCAGCGGGGCGACCTATAAGGACTTCCGCATCTTCGTATCGGTCATCTATCGGGAGGACGACTCCGGCGACGAGCAGGTGCTCACCTCGGTGGCGATCGCCCCGGCCGACAAATACGACAACCGCGACCGGGTCCAATTCCGCATGGATGACCTGACCAACACCACCAATATCGCGCCGGCTTCCAGCGGCGACCTTCTCCGCTGCGATCTCTTCGAACCCAAAGAGAATACCAAGGCCGACTTCTACTGGGTGCTCGACCAGTCCGGCTCGATGAGCGATGACTACGGCCGGGTGCGCAACGTGGCCAACGAGTTCTTCAACGAACTCAACAACACCGGGTTGGACTACCGGCTGGGTGTGACGACGATGGACGAGGACTACTTCGGCCACGTGCGCAACAGCGTCGGCTGGCACACCGATCTCAACACCTTCTTGGACGAGATCGACGAGGTCGAAAACGGCGGCTACGATTGTTGTTCCGAATATGGCCTCAAGGCTGCTCAAGAAGGCATCGAGTATATGAAGGGCCTCAGCGGCAGCGCGTCGAACAGCCAGAAGATTCGCCCCGACGCACAGCTAGTCACCATCTGGATGTCCGACGAGGAGGCGCAGACCTTCCAGAACAACTCGCTGACCGGCGCCACCGGCCAGCAGTTGCTCAACGACTTCATCAACTTCTTCACCCAGCATACCATCGGCTTTTCCATCGTAGGCACCGGAAGCGGCTGCGGCTCGGACGGCGAGGCCTATAGGCTGGCGGCCGAGGCCACCGGCGGCGGCCACGCCTCGCTGTGTGCCACCGACATCTCCGAGACCATCGAGGACATCATCTTCGCGACCAGCGGCTCGACCGGCTATGAGCTGCCGGACACGCCCATCTCGAGCTCGCTTCGGGTGTACGTCAACGGCCAGTGGGTGCCCAGGAGCCGCGAGAACGGCTTCGACTACTTCGCCCAGAGCAACACCATCGCCTTCTTCGGCGACTACCGACCGGAGCTGCCGGAGAACGAGGGCGACGCCCCCGACTTCCTGGCGGTCTCCTATGAGACCTTCGTGGACCGCTCGAAGTGATCGAGGGCGAGCTCCTCAGGAGCTGAGAGACCCAAAAGGCCGGCGGAGTTCTCTCCGCCGGCCTTTTCTATTTATATTCGGGTCTACTCGTCATCTTCGACCTGCTCTCGGGCGATGGACTTGAGCTCGAAGAGCGTCGACATCAGTGAGTAGACACCCTGCGTCGAGCTGCCACGGGCCCCGGGAGAGACCTGCACGACGGTCTTGCCGAAGCGGATCGCCTGGGTTGGCTCCTCGGCGGTGCGCTCGTAGGGGATGGCATCCTCGTGGGTCGGCGCCTCGTAGACGCTCACCGTCACCGTTTTACCGTCCTTTCGAAAGCGCTCGCTGGTCTGGACGATATCATCGAAGTCGACCTCGTCGCTGTCCCCGATGGGCCGCCAGCCCGACTGACGCACGGCCGTCAAGATGGTCGCCGCAGAGTAGGTGGGAGTGCCGTCGTCGGCCTCCGCTGCCGACGATTCGGGGGGAGACTCGGCGCTGGGCGCCTCCTCGTCGGCGCTGCTCACGGCTTCGTCCTCAGATGCCGGCTCCTCGTTACCGGCGCCCCACAGCCCGTAGAGCCCGGCGAGCACGATGAGCAGGACAGCGAAGGCCGAGATCGCCCGGGTGATATTTCGGCGGTCGTTGTCGCGGTGGGAGTTGTCGGGCGTCCCCCCGTCTCCGGCCCGCCCGTCTCCGGCCCGCCCGTCGCCAGCCCGCCCGTCGCCAGCACGCCGATCTCCAGCACGCCGATCTCCAGCATGCCTGTCTCCGGCATGCCTATCTCCAGCACGTATCTCTCCAGAATATCCGTCCGTCGGCTGCTTCTCTCTCGAAGGACCACCGCCTGAATGACGAGAGGATTTCGCCAGCGCCATGAGCTCTCGCTCGAAGTCGTCCCCTGCGTCCCCGGGAGAGCCTGGTAGCCTCGCGGAGCGCGCATCCGACGAGGGACCGTGCAGCTCGAGCGGGGGCGCCTGTTCCGGATCTCTATCCTCGCCGATGCCCGCAAATAACTCATCTTCAACGCTGGATTGGTCGCCGATCTCCATGCCGCCGGCGGGGATGCTCCCAAAGAAGTCTCCCTGGTCGAACTCGCTGGCCTCCGAGGAGTCCAGCCACTGGCGCAGATCGGCGCGCATCTGCCGGCAGCTCGAGTAGCGCTGGGAGACGTCCTTGTCGAGCGCGCGATATAAAATGCGCGCCAGCCCCGACGGACACTGCACGGCGTCGGGCAGCCGCCACGGCTCGTCGCCCAGATGCTTCTCGACGCACTCACCGTAGCTGACCGATGCCACGGCCGGGTCGCCGACCAACGCCTCCCACATGAGCAGGCCGAGCGAGTAGATATCGGCCGACGGCGCCAGCTCGCGGCCGTCGAATTGCTCGGGGGAGGCATAGCGTGGCGTCCCCACAAAAGCGCCCTGATGAGTGATGAGCACCCCGCCGTCCTGGGACTCCTCGAGGTTCTTGGCGATCCCGAAGTCGAGCACCTTGATAGTGTCGCGACCCTCGTAATCATTGGTGAGCATGATATTGGAAGGCTTGAGGTCGCGGTGCAAGAACCTGCGCTGATGCGCCTCGTCGAGGCTCTCCAGGATCTGCACGGCGATCTCTGCGACCTGGCGCGGCCTGAGCGCGCCGTTTTGCTTGAGGTGTTGGTAGAGCGACTGGCCCTCGACCCACTCCATGACGATATATAAAAAGCCGCGGGGATCTTGGCCGTAATCAAAGATCGTCACGGTATTGGGGTGGGTCAGTTGGCTGGCGAGCTTCGCCTCGCGAGTGAAGCGCTCGAGCCAGCTGGGCTTGATCTCGTCGTCGAGCGCCAACAGCTTCAGCGCCACGGGGCGTTCCATGCCGGTATGCGTGCCGCGGTAGATGACGCTGAACCCACCGCGCGCGATGGGTTTGTCGATCCGATATTTGTCGGCGATGATGACGCCGGGGCGAAGCACACGCTGTGAGGGTGCGTTGGCCATGAACTACTTACGCACGAGCTGACGGAAAAAGATCTAAACTCGATTGTAGGGGCTCAGCCACAACGTGTCGATGCTCTTAGGATCAACAATTCACCACAGAGTACACAGAGGACACGGAGAAAAAACTAAGTTCAATCTCTGTGCCCTCTGTGAGCGCTGCGGTGAGCCGTTTTTTGTGTTTTTTTCGTGGCTATTTGGCGGTGATGGCGAGGATGAGCATGCCGTCTTTGTAGTCGAGGCCGGCCTGGAAGAAGGTGCTGCCCGGTGAGGCGCGCAGCGTGGTGCTCAACTTGTCGGCGATAGACAGACCCAGGCGGAGGAAGTCGCCGCTGGTGCCCTCGAACGAGACGGTCACCTTGGTGCCGCCGGGGACGCTGGCCGTATTGGACTTGCCCTTGGCGAGCTCGAAGCTCTTCTCATCGATGAGCTTGAAGTTAGTATAGCTGCCAAAGGCCTTTTGGAGCTGGCCTTTGAGGCTGTCGAGCCGCTTGTCAAAGCTGTCGCCGTGCTTGCTGGCAGCAATCGAGCGGATTTTGATAGTGACGTCCTTCTGCTGGGCCGATGCCGGCTGGGCATAGCCGACGATGCCCACCAGCATCGTCAGGGTCACCATTATGTTGAGAAGCGTCCGCATGACTACTTCCTCAAGTTCGTTCCCCAGAGGGGAAGTTAGGATTCTCGACAGCCGTGCTACCTAAAAGACACCGCCAGGCGTCTGCTCAGATTGGCTGTCCCGTGGGCTTCGGTGCTTGGCTGGCGTCGGGGGCCTGTTGGTCCGGGACTCCAGCGTCATCGGATTCGACACCATCGCCTTGCGCCGGCTCGGGGTCCGCAGGCTGCTCGGCGCCGGTCTCCTCCTCGGAGTCCATGAGCCAGATGACCGTCGGTTCGTCTGAATCATCGGAGCGATCGCCGTCATCCTGCATGCTTGCTTGCTTCATCGGGCTATCAATCACGACGGATGAACCGGGCGAATATTCAACCTGATCGACGACCACCACTCGCTTTTCGACCACCACTCGCTCGCTGGGCCCAAAGATCGCGTCTTTGAAGAGGCCGACCATCCCGGCGAGCACCACTGCAGCGGCTAGCGCGCCGACGATCGCCTGGCGATATTCGGAGAACCAGCTCTCGGAGCGCGAGTCCGAAGCCGCGCCGCCGGCATCACCGCCGACATCGCCGCGACCAGCCCCACCGCGGCGGCTGCGTTCGCTGTCCAGGGACACCACTCCCGCCCCGGAGGCGTCCTGTTCATCAATCGCCGCTCTGACGCCGGTCCAGATATCCCGAATGGGCGCGCGTTCGCAGGCGGTCTGGACCGCCACGCACGCACCGAGTTGGATCTCGGAGAGCACCTCCAGATAGGCGGCGACCTCTGCATCTCCCTGGGCCAGCCACCGGTCGACGGTGGCGGCCTCCTCGGCGGTGACTTCGTCGTCGAAGAATCGCTGCAATAAGATCAGGTGCTCGGCGCGGTCGAAATCGGGGCCGTCTTGGTCGTCAGCGCCGTCGACTCGGTCGCCGGCTTGGTGGCCGATTTGGGCCTCGATACGATCCCACATCCCGTCGAAGTCCACGCCGGCGGTGAGTTGCTCGCCGGCGGCGCGCAGCCCCTGCTGGAGATTGTCGAGCTCGGCCAGATACTCCACGACGTCTTCGCGCTCATCGAGCAGCGCGTTGACGAAAGCCATCTCGGTATAATCGGCCTCGCCGTCGTGGAAGCGCTCGAGCAGCGCGGCGAGCTCTTCGAGCGGCGCCTGTGCCAGATCGTCGGCGTCTTCGGCCAGCTCCACGATGACATCGGGCGAGGCCACCTCGCCGCGCACCCGCTCCCAGGCGACCTCGCCGGCGACGCGGGCCGCCTCGGTGAGCTCGTCGAGCGCACGCAAAAAGACACGCGCCGGAGCCGAGCGCTCCAGGAGTTGCTCGGCCTGGATGCTCTCGGCCGCCGACAGCTCCGCGTCGTAGTAGCGCTGCAGCAGCAGACCTTCGGTTTTGCTCAATCCTTGCGATGCCATCTTGTCCTCAGCAGTCCGGGTGCTCTCTGAGGGTAGACGAATTGTATTGCGTTATATTCAACGAAACGTCCAACTCTCGAGCATTCGCTGGTGGGGCGAGGAATCGACGGCGTCTACTCGACGGCCAACTTATCTCCCAGATACTCTTTGATGGCGTCCTGGAAGTACCGGCGGGCGTGGTACAGCCGACTCATGACCGTGCCTTTGGAGATATCGAGCACCTCGGCCATCTCGTCGTAGGAGAGGCCTTCGACCTCACGGAGGATCAAGATCGTGCGGTGTTTCTCCGAGAGAGTGTCCAGCGCGCCGAGCATCTTTTCGCGCAACTCCTTGCGCCCGTAGACCCGATCGGGCTGGATGCCCAGGGTCGACGGCATGATATTATCATCGCCGGAGACCTCGCTTTTGCGCTGGATGGTGTCGTCGTAGTCGACCTCCGAGCGCCGGCTCTGCTTGCGAATATAGTCGATACATTTGTTGACGGTGATTCGGTACAGCCAGGTATAGAAGCTCGAGTTGCGGTTGAAGTTCTCCAGGTAGCGAAACACCTTGATGAACACTTCTTGGCTGACGTCGAGCGAATCCGGCTCGTTTTTGAGCATACCATAGCAGATGGAGTAGACCTTGCGCTGGTAGCGCTCGACCAACTCCTGAAAAGCCTCCCGGTCTCCCTCCTGGGCCCGCTTGACGATCTGCATTTCTTGTTCTTTGTCGTCCACCGTCACTCCGCTGTCGACTGCGGTATCGAACCATTCACGTGGCTCGGACGTTCCCCGGATGGGTACAACGAATAGGCGTTGGGAGCAAGTCATCGCTGATCGTCTGATCGTCGGGTGTGAGCTGCACACGCCCTGCAGAATCCGACGGCTCCCCGAGGGTGTGTCGGTCGGGTCACGAGCGCTGAAGCTCTCGACGAGCCTGGCCGGGGGTTTGATTCGTCCAGCGCTTGAAGGCGCGGTGGAAGCTCGACGCCTGTTTATAGCCCAGGGCTTGGGCGACTTGCTGGATGGTGTAGTCCGGGTCGGCGAGCAACTCACGGGCTTTCTGAGCACGCACCTCGTCGGTCACGTCGCGAAAGGAGCGGTCGCTATGTTGGAGCTTGCGATGCAGGGTGCGCGGGCTCATCGCCAGGTCACGGGCGGCCGTCTTTTGATCGATGTTGCTCGCCCCGAGATGCTCGCGCAGATAGTCGCGCACCCTGTCGACCAGATCGTTGACCCGATGGTAGGTGCGCTCGAACCGGTCGAGTTGATTGGCGGCGATGTCGTTCAAATCGGGCATCGGCGCCGAGCCTCGGTGCACGATGGGCCGATCGAAGACCTCGCTTGGAAAGACCAATCGGTTCCGAGAGCTTCCCAACCTCACCGGGGCCGCGAAGAATGCCTGGTAATCGTCGATAAATCGGTCGTTTTCGGGGCACGTCAAATCCAGCGCATCCGCCACCACGTCGGCGTCGCCGAGGAGGGCGCGGATCATCTGCAGGGTCACGCCGAAGCCGAAGACGAGCCGAAACTCCAGCGACTCGTCGATGTCGGGACTGTCCCACCACTCGATGACAAGCGAATCGGTGCCGTTTTCCTCGTCGCGCTCGAGGTAGGCCTCCTTCGGATCGACGACCGTCCGATACATGTGCATATAGGCGCCAAGAGCCTCGCGAAGCGTGCAGCGCTGATCGGTGAGCCGGACGAAGATGCTGAGGTGGCGCAGTTGGAGCGACCGCGCCGCGATCACCGCCAGAGGGTGATCGGGAAATTGTGATTGCAGCCCCGCATACAGCCGGTGAAAGGCCAGGTGGGAGGCCGCGCTGGTCTCGGACTGCTCGCGGGTTTCTCCGCCGGTATCATCCTCCGCCAAAAAATCGGGTCGATCCCGATCACGAGTTGCCCAGCTCGAGAAAATCTCGAGCAGTGATTGCGCGATGAGAGACATATAAGAAAATCTTCTAGGAAGTGATTGAGCCGGAGAAAACCAAGCATTGAAATCCTATCGCGAGCCTGCCGCTGACTGCAAGCCGCGCCGTTCTCAAACCCGCTGATTTTGGAGGCCCTCAGCCAGATCGAGACCGCTACAAAGCCGGCTGAATATGCACCTGAAGCTGTCTGGCACGTCTTGCCGAGAATTTGGCAATAAATGCAAACGATTTGGCCATAGGTGCGATAGGCGGTCTGCGGGCAGCTCTCTAACCTACCAACTGGAAGATTTTGCCTCGCCCGAGTGCAACTTCAACGGGGTGGCTGTGAGCGGGTCGAGGCTTTTCGGAACTTCCGATCCCGACGGGCGATCTCCAGGGGACGGAAACTCTCTTAAATCCAATTCGAAGAAAGCGATGGTGTGTAAGGCAATGCAATATCTTGGCAAGTGGACGGTGGTGTGGTTCGGTTTGCTGCTCGCGATCGGTTGCGGCGGCGAGGAGCTCGACGAGCAGAGCAATAATGAGGCGAATTTCGACGACTCGCCGGTGCAGGCCAGCGAGCGACAGCCGGTCGCGATCGCTTCGTTGAGTGGGTGCTCGCTCGATGAGGACTGCTCCTCCGGGAGGCACTGCTTTCAGGGTCAATGCGCCCGGGAGTGCGCGGCTCGAGAGGACTGCTCACAGGGTGCGGAATGCACCGAACGCGGTCGATGCGCACCGACGACACCGTCATCGCTCGAGGATGACGAGGTGCGCACCGATCTGAACGTGACCAACAACCCCGACACCGTCTTTCACATCGCCGAAGGCCAGTCCGAGGTGGTCTTCTCGTTGACGCTCGACGCGCCGGCCCCCGAGGCCGGGCTTCCCTATCGAATCGAGCGCAGTGACGACCCAGAGGCGACCACCCAGGTCGAGCGGACCAACGGCGGGACGACGACGCTCGATTTCGTCATCCCGGTGGGCCAGGCCGACCCCGGCGTCGAAGACGGTGAGTTGGTCCACGTCAAGCTATTTACGCCGGTGGGCAACCACGAGTTGGCCCTTGTCCCTCAATTTCCCTTCGCCGGGGCTTATGCCGGCGAGGCGACTGTCAGCGCGTTCGGCACCACCGGTCTTCCCATCGAGTTTCAGGTGGTCACCCAGCCCGACGGGGCTGCCCTGGAGTCCGCCGAAAGCGCGTGGCTGGTGCTACCCGTGGGAGCTCACACCTTGTTCAGCCCGCTGGGAGCCACGGACGGCTCGGTGGAGTATGTCGCCCGGGAGTTGAGCTACGACGACTTCGTGCAGCGGTGGGTGGCCTCCTTCGAGATGGCCTTCGACTTGAGCGAAACGACGGTCGTCTCAGCGGCCAACGCCACCCAGGTGCGTCGCTCGATGCGCTTCGAGATCGAGCCGTACGAATCGGAGGCGATCGTCGGCTCGTTTACCGATCGCTGGAGCGGTCTGTATGAGGTGCGCAGCACCAGCGGCGTGACTCGCCTCCAAGACGTCACCTACACCGGCGATTTGTATTTGGAACGGTTCGACGCCGCCCCTTCCTTCGAGGACATCGAGGTGCGCGATCACGCCGACGCCGAGCCCGAATTGCTGCCGCAGCCGCCGCTGAGCGAGTGCAGCGACGACGCCCATTTTGGCGTGGCCACCGCTCAGGTCGACGAGGTCGACTATGATTGCGACGCGATCGCGTCGAGCCAGGACTTCGCGGACGCCGATCCGCAGGCACAGGCCGATTGTGCGGTCGCCGTCAGCGCCGACGCATTGTCGGGTGAGACCACGGGCAGCCAAATCCGCGCCTTCTTGGACGACACCCTGCCCAACCCCGGCGGTCAGAGTTTTGCCGAATTCATGGAGGATTGCGCCGCAGGGACCGACGGAACCTGTCGACCCAGCCAACAGGTCATGTGTGGTCGACAGCTCCTCGCTCGGGCCTATCGCAATCAGCCCGAGGACTCCTCGATGATGGCCGAGCTGGTGACCCAATACCAGGATGTCACCCGCGAGGCGTATCTCGGCCAGCAGCTTGGCGCCTTCGGCACCGACTCGAGTCTGCGCCTGGAGTGGTTGGAGACGACCGACTACCCGGCGATTGTCACCTCGGCGGTCCAGGGGCTCAACGAGCGTCTGCTCAACGACTGGAAGGAGAAAGTCCTCGAGGTGCATCTGGGGGTCTTACAGGGCCAATTCGACGCCAGCGGACTCGCGGTGCTGTCTCGGCAGGTCGACGGTGAGGCGCCTAGAGATGCGCGCAAGCAACTGTTGACCGAGATGACCCAGGGGTGGCGCGGCGCGATGGACTCGCTGACCCTGGCGACGGAGCGCTGGCACACCCTCTTTCAGGGCGACGCCGAGCGCGCGGCCAAGCGCGACTATGTGTCCGGGCGCATGTTCGATTTGTATCTGTCGGCGGGCATCTTGCGCAATCTGAACCTCGCCGCCGACGCCGGCTACCTGTCGGCCCGGCTGGCCGGGGGGTTCTCGGACCTGCTGCGCAAGTTGGGCATGCTCGCCCAGCCCTTCGACGAGCTGATTTACGCACGCGACGCCGAGGTGGTCATCAACACCTCGGTCGATCCGACCTCCGACAACAACACGCTGCTCGGCGAGCGGGAAGCCGACGCCATGAGCGAGATCGCGCGTGCTCACGACTCGGTCCTCGGCGTGCTCGAGCGCGCCCGCGCCGAGGTGCTCGACGAGCAGCAGCTCCGAAACCGCATGAATAACGAGATCAACGACCTGCGCGACAGCTTGGTCGAGATGTGTGGGATGCCGGCCGGTTGTACCTCGGAGACCTTCCGAACCGACCCGGAGTGCCGCGTGCGCGTCGAAGCCGGCGAGTGCGGGTTTACCGTGGACAAATCCACCGGTGAGATCTCCAGCTTCGGCCCCGGTGAGCAAAGCGTCTCGGAGGCCGGCCGCGCGCTGTTGGAGGTGGCTTCGGCCGCCCAGAATATCGGCATCGCCGACGAGGAGGTCCGCGCCCTGGCTCAGCGCACCAAGCTCGAGCACGAAGAGCTGCAGACCTTCGCCGCGACCATCGAGGATTGGAATGACCAGCGCCTCGACGCCGTCGAGCAGCTCGAGGCCAATATCGCCGAACGCGAGGAGATTCAAAACCAGGCCCTCCAGGATATGTTCGCGACCTTCGATGAGCGAGCCGAGCTCAGACAGGAAGCGATCGAAAGCTCCCGGCAGACCTTCGAAAAGTGGGATGAGATTCGCGTGGGCAGCGCGACTACCCAGATCGAGCTGTTGATCTCGGCGAATGCCTCACGGGCCTTGGCTGACGGACTGCGCGATAACGCCCAGAGCCTCAAGGACTTTTCCGGGGCTATTTCCGACGGCTTCCCGAAGTCGGTCGGCCCGTCCTCCGACCCATCCGGTCCCGCGCGCTTTGGCGTCCAAATGGCCGCGGCTGGAGCTGTCGCGGGGTTGCGCACGGTGGCCACGGCCGCCGATGCGACCGGCGCCAGCCTCGAGATCGCCAAGGAAAGGAACGCTTTGATACAGGAAGCCGAGATGGCCGGTCTCGAGGACGAAAGCGAACTCGGGGCGATGGTCACCCAAGACGAGATCGACACCCTCAAATCGGAGTATCAGAAGACACAGGACAAATCGTCCGCCGAGATCGCCCAACTCGAAAACGTCATCGAACTGGCCGAGGCCAGTCTCGAGGCCGAGCTGGCCTACGAGCGCGACAAAGATGAGTTCCGCCAGCGCCGCCTCAATCTGCGCCAAAAGCTCACCGCCATCGCCGGGCTCGATCTTCGGGTCCAACAGGCCAAGATGCAATACGACCAGCGCGTCGCCGCTTATCTGGGGGTCGTCCAGCGAGCCTCGCTTGCGAATTCCAAGCTCGAAGATCTCGAGCTCCAGCGCGACGAGGTCAACAGCCTGGTGGGCTCGCCGGGGGTCATCTTCGGTCGGGCCAATCGCCTCGAGCAGGCCGAGCTTCGCCTGGAACGAGCCAAGAGCAAGTTGATGGATTGGCTGGTCGCCCTGGAGTATTACGCGGTGCGTCCGTTCATGGACCAGCGCCAGCAGATCTTGCTCGCCCGCAACACCTACCAGCTCGAAAAGATCGCCGAAGAGCTCGATCGCCTGCAGAGAGATTGCGGCGGCGCGATCAATACCAACAGCTCGACGCTGTCACTCAGGAGCGATCTCCTCGGGCTGAACGATGCGATGGTGGATCCGGTCACCGAACAGACCTGGGCCCCCGAGCAGCGCTTTCGCGAGATCATGAGTCGCGGCTATGTGCCCATCGACAAGCGCGTGCGCTACAGCAGCGATGACACCGTGGGCAGCTTGATGTCGCGCGACCCGGATATCCTGTCGGCGACGTTTTTCATCGACCTCAGTGAGTTCGCCAACCTGGAGGTGACCTGCAACGCCAAGGTGTCGTCGGTCGACGTCAAGCTCGTCGGCGAGGTCGGCGAGGGCCGGCCGACGGTGACGGTGTTGTACGACGGCACCAGCAAGCTGCGCTCGTGTCAGCCGGGCATCGACGACTATGTATCGATGTTCGGCCCCAACACCACCAACTACGGCAAGATCACCCACCTTCGCACCGCCGGGCGCAGTATGTCACCGGTGGCCGGGATCAACGACTTTCCGGCGGCCGACGCCCAGGCCAACGAGACCCTCGCCGGCCTGCCGCTGGCTTCGCAATATACCGTGTTGATCGACACCGACACCGGTGAGAACGCCAATATCGACTGGAGCCAGCTCGAGGATATCGAGCTCGAGCTCGAGTATAGCTACCAAGATGTATTTCCCGCCGGACAATGCGATTGAACCCTGGCTTCGCCCACGCCCACGGCGGGCGTGTGGCGCGAGCTGAACAAGTTAAAAAAAGTGTGTTTGAAGATTTCTCGCCGGCCAGTCGGCCGGCAAATCATATAGCCTCGAGAGGAATGACGTGAATTATCGATGGAAGGTATTCTGTGGCGCGATCCTGATTTGTTTGATCGGCGCCTGTACCACCGAAAACTCCGGCTCGAACCAACCGCAAGACACCGGATTGTCCCCGGACTCGGCGATGGATGCCGGCGACGCCGACGGGCTGGCCGACACCGATGAGCAAGACACCGGTCCCAGCGACGCCGATCCTGGTGATGCCGATCCCGGTGATGCCGACACGGGCTCGAGTGACGCCGACCCTGACGCCGTCAGCGATGGCGGCACCAATCCCGGGCGTACCATCGCCGATTATCGGCGCTGTGTCAGCGACTCGGAGTGTCCTGTCGGGCTGGGAAGTTGTGTCAAAGAGGTCCCGCTCAACCGACCCGACACCAACGGCGTCGATTCGGTGCTCATCACCGAGATCTTCGAGGAGCTCGAAGACGGCCAGGGCATCTGCACCGAGGTCTGCACCGAGAGCGGCGAGGCCTGCTCGCCGCTTTCGGTCAACGGCACCACCCCCGATCCGGTCGAGCATACCTGCCAGATCGTGGTTCTCGGCGAGGCACCCTATCCAGCATCGGCGCCGTCGTTTCCCTTCGATGACCAACTCGATGCCGACGAGCAGGAAAAGGGCCAGCCATTTGGCGCCCTCTGCCGGCCGCCCTTCGAGCTCGACGACGACGTCAACAGCTCGTTTTGCTCGCAGTGTCACAGCGACGACGACTGCGCCGAGAGCGACTCCCTTTGCTGGAGCCGATTCGCCAACGCGCCTGTCGCCGAGGGCGACTCGGGCATCTGCTTGAGCGGGTGTACCGACGGAAGTGATTGTCCACTGGGCTTCTCCTGTGACGCCCAAGATGGCGACGGCCAGAGCTACTGCCGGCCGACGCTGGACACCTGCACCGACTGCCAGGACGTCGATGACGACGGCTTCGGCGCCGGCCGCTGCGGCCCCGAAAATAGCCCGATCACCCCACACGACTGTGACGATCGCAACGCCGACGCCTATTTCGATCCCGCCAATATGGACCACCCGTTTCCGGCGACCTGCGGCGAGCAAGACTTCAACTGCAACGGCCAAAGCGATCGGGCCGAACAGGTCGGCGCCGATGCCTATCCGGTCGAGCACTGCACGGCCTGTTTTGATACCTGTGAGGGCGCCGTCGACAACGGTCAATTCGATTGTCAGACCACCGATTCGGGCAGCGCACCTGAGCCTGCGTGTGTGGCGAAGTGCGACGTCGACGCCGACGGCAACCCGACGCATGCAGACTGCGACGGCGACCCGACCAATGGTTGCGAGGTGCCGATCGACGACCCCAGCCGCCTGTACTATCGCGACGCCGATGGTGACGGGTATGGCGATCCGAACGACGTGAAGTTCGCCTGCGATGCCAGCCAAGTGCCTGCGGGCTATGTCTCCAACAGCGATGACTGCAACGACTCATCGGACCAGGCCTGGGGAGGAAGCGACCCCGCCGACGAGGTCTGCGACGGCATCGACAACGACTGCGACGGGGATGTCGACGAAGATGTGCTCCCGCAAGACCCGAGTTGCTCGACCGGCGAGCCGGGTGTGTGCGACGCCGGCACCCTGGAGTGCCACGGCAGCGCGGGCCTTGAATGTGTGGGCAATATCTCGCCCGGCACCCAGCCCGAGAGCTGCAACGGTGTCGACGACGACTGTGACGGCGAGATCGATGAGGACGGCGCGGTCGACGCGACGGCCTATTATATCGACGCCGACGGCGACGGCTACGGCGACGAAGATGCCACGCCGCGCTATGCCTGCGCGCACCCGACCGGCTACGCACTCGACAACACCGACTGCAACGACAGCAATGCGAGCCAAAACCCCGGCCAGGTCGAGCTGTGCTCGACGAACTTCGACGACAATTGTGACGGTCAGATCAACGAAGATACCGCCAGCGACGCCCAGACGTGGTATGCGGACTCCGACTCCGACACCTATGGCAACCCCAATGACACAACTAAGTCCTGCACCCAGCCCAGCGGATATGTCTCCAACAGCGATGATTGCAACGATGGCAATCAGCAGATCAACCCCGACGCCGACGAGGTGTGTGGCGACGGCGTCGACAATGATTGTGACGGCAACACTGATGATTCCAGCGCGGTCGATGCGAGCACGTTCTATCGGGACCGCGACGGCGATAATTACGGAGATTCGAGCGACGCCACGACCGCTTGCTCAGTACCCGACGGATATACCGCGGACGACACCGATTGCAACGACGACCCCAATAATGGGGGCAGCTCAGCCAACCCCGGTGAGGTCGAGGTCTGTGATGGTATCGACAATAACTGCGACGGCAGCACCGATGAGGGATGCCCGGAATATTATACCGTTCGCACCGGAAGCGTCGCCACGAAGGACCGCCTCGGCACCGCCTATAATGGCCACGAAGAAAAGACGTCGGTCTGTGGCAGTAATCGTGTCTGGACCGACGCCAAAATCGCCTATTATCCCGGCACGTGGCCGGTCCAGGAGATCGACGTCGGCTGCCGGGATATCGTCATCGACGAGGATCGCAGCTCGACGCCCTATTCTTATAGCGTGGGTCACGATCACTACGAGGAGATCGACGGCGCCGGCTTCCAGGACGACAGTGGGAGCGTGCGCTCTGAGTTCGCCTGCGGAGAGGGAGAGGCCATCTATAAGTTGAGCGTCGAGTATGACGAGCTCATCTACAAGGTCAGGTTCCACTGCAGGAGTTATGATCTGAGTGGGTCGGGGACGTCGGCCTCTTTGGTCAGTGGCTCGGAGACCACCGTGCAATCGTACGGCGGCGACGCGTCGAACCAGGACTCCGCCAGTTGCGGCTCCGATCAGGTGGCGATCGGCGCCAGGGTGAACACCGACTGGTCGAGCAGCGGCTATAACGCCGTTTACGGCATCAAGTTGAAGTGCCAGACCCTCGAGTTGGACAAGAAGTAGTCCGGCCGAGCACCAACAAGCCGGCGAGCACCACACCCGGCGGCGCCCCTAGCGGACGTCGCCGGGTGTTTTGCGTGTCGGCTGACGCCAGCACTAGCTCGACGCGATTTGCCGGCCCATCGCCAGGGCGTTGGCCATGATGGTCACCTGGGGGTTGGCGCCCATGGCGGTGGGGAAGACGCTGGCGTCGACGATGTGCAGATTCTCGACGTCGTGGCACATGCCGTCTTCGGGGCGCACCACGCCGCGGTCGGGGTCGGGGTGCATCCGGCAGGTGCCCATCGGGTGGCTGGCGTAGAGGCTCAGATCGGCGGCGTTGACCGTATTTGTGATGGCCTCGAAGGCCTCGTTGCGGCTGCGATAAAAGCCCGCCCCGGCCACCAGCGGCATGACCGCCTTGGCCCCGGCGGCGAAGTACATCTCGGCGGTCAGCCGCATGCCGTTGACGAACTTCTTGCGGTCGACGTCCTCGACGAAGTACCGGATATTGGCCCCGCCGTCTTTATTCGGCTTGACCCGGCCCTCGGAGTCGTCGCGGATCATCGCCCCGCAGCCGGCCAAATAGCGCAGGTTCCTCAAGAATTCGATCGCCTCGTAGCCGACCACCGAGGACTGGGCGATCATGGCGTCGGCCGGCGCCGAGAAGGTCTCGACGAGTACGTCGGGGTCGTCGGGGTGGTGGGCATAATAGCCCTGCGTGGCGCCCTTCCAGATGAGCACTTCCTCGCTCATCTGGGCGACGGTGGGGATCGCCGGGTGGACGTGCAGGTGCTTGCCGACCGAGCCGCTCGAGTTGGCCAACTGCTGTTTCTGGAGCAAGAGCGGTGTGTTGACCGCTCCGCAGGCCAGGATGACCCGGTCGGCCTCGACGCTCACGCGGGCGACCCGCTCGTGGGTGCCGGGGTCGCGCATCACGCCGCGCAGGCCCACCGCGCGGCCGTCTTTGACGACGATCTCCTCGACGCGCGTGTCGGCGTAAAGCGAGCCGCCGGCGCGCAGCACCCGCGGCAGCCAGTTGAGATCGGCGCTGGCCTTGCCGCCGGAGGGACACCCGGTGTGGCAGGTGCCGCAGCCGGCGCAGCCGCCGGCGTTTCGGGGCATATAACCGTGCTCGACGTCGAGCTCGGAGAAGCCGCGGCGGGCGACCTCGGAGTTCTGTCCGGCGATGGCCGGCGCGGTCTCGACCACTCCGATGGTCTCCTCGACCTCGCGGAATAGCCCCTCGCGCCCGTCGCGGCTCCACTGCTGGGCGCCCCAATCGGCGACCCACCTGTCGAGCACCGCGTCCGGGGTGCGAAAACAGATCGCCGAGTTGACCAGGGTGCCGCCTCCGACTCCCCGGCCGCTGGCCAATGGGATAAACACGTTGCCCTGCATGACCCGCGTGCCGCGTGCCTGATAGAGGTGCTCCTGGGCGAAGTTCATATCGCGCTGGAAAGCGCGCGGCCGCCAAAATTGGCCGGCCTCGACGACGACCACGTCCACGCCCTCCTCGGCCAGCGCGCACGCCGCGCTCAGCCCTCCGGGGCCCGAGCCGGCGATGACCACCTCGGTCTTCAACTCCAGCTCCGTGATGCCCGTTGGGGCGTGCGTCTCGGCGGTATGCAGCGTCTGGCCGAGATATCTGGGCGCCGACAGATCGAAACCTCTCATGCTGCACCTCCACACGTATAGTGAATCCCGGCAGCGCCAAGCACCTTCGGATCGTTGCAATACTGATTGGACAGGACGTATTTGAGCGCACGGAATCCCGACCGGCGCACCATCATGCTCGAGGTGTCCCAGGCCCGCAGCACCTGGATACGATCGGCGCGCGAGCGCTTATGAAAGCGAGTCAACCCGAAGTCGGCGAAGACGGCCATATCGTCGATGGCGTGCAAAATGAGGCGCAGCGCGTCGGCGGCCATCGGTTCGCTGCCCGCCAGGTAGGCGTCGAATTTGGCGACCATCCCGACCTCGAGCCCGTTCGGCATCGGCGGCGTGCCGACGTCGCCGGGGAAGAGCGCGTCGGAGATCGCGGCCACGATCGCCGCCTCCTCGTCACTGAGCACCTCGAACTCGGCGGCGGGCATCTGATCCCACCAATGGCTCAACCGAAACACCACCGCCCCGCAGCTAACCGCCACCGAACTCAATCCTGCTAATTTAATAAAATTACGGCGTTTCATCGTTGCGCAGGCCTCTTCGCAAAAAAGCGATAGGGATGTCCGAACGTGACACTACTATGCCACTGGAGGGTCATATTAGCAAACCGACCAGTCAGTTTTTTTGTTCCGGAAAATGAGCGACGATCATTCGGACGACTCGGAAAAAACGCCGAGGCGCCCCCCGGCGCCCCTCAAAAAAATGTCATCTGATGCGCCCAAGCAAAACCCACGCCCATCACGGCGGCCGAGGCCATGCAGGCGTACACGGGTAGGCCGAGCTCGAAGAGCAGCCCCACCGCCAGATAGGCGATGGCGTGTTCGGCCATCAACTCGCCGACTTCCTCGAGGGGATGATTGGCCGCAAACGGCAACCATAACAACGCGGCGCCGGCGGCGACCACCAGCGGCCGCGACAGCGGCGGCCAACCGGCCAAGAGCTCGCGCTGGACGACGGCTTGCCAATAAGACGTCCCCACCGCGAAGACACCGGCGTAGACGGCAGCCGCGATGGACAAGGTGCCCCAGGAGATACGCTGGTACCCGTCGAAGTTGATCGCACCCAGCGCCACGGCCACCACGATGGGCAGGCTCAGCCCGGCGGCCATGCGTAGGTCGACGCTGTGGGTGAGCGGCTGGTCGCTTCGCGCGGTGAGATCGGCTCCGGCAAAGAGCGCCACCGCCGCCAGAAACGTCGGCGCCCAGATGCTCAGCCCGAACCAGCCGCTGACGTTGTCCTGGGCGAAAAAGGCCAGCGGCGTGTCCAAGAAGAAGTGCGGCGCGCCGGCGGCCACGAGGGCAGCGATGGCCACTCCTATCGCCTTCGAGCGGCTCAGCACCAGCGTGGATGTCTCGTCAGAATTGTCGGTGTTGGATAATGCCATGGCAATTTATTTGGGTCTGTCGGGCTCGCCTGTTGAGGCCGCTGGGGCCCCCGATGACGGGCGCACGACGGGATAAGTGGGAAATCTGCGCCGATATTTGCATCCTGCAGCAGCCGGCTGGTATACTTAAACAGCTTGGCGCTTTGAGAACAAGAACGGATTCTAGGACAGGACAGGCCCGATGATTTCCAAAAAGATTCTCGCGCAATCGGCCGCCGCAGGACTCATGGCCGGCGCAGTCTTGGTGATGCCGCTGTTCTTATATGGGCCCGAGCGCGGCTCGTTCGACAAGAAACCCTGTTCTTATAAGCAAGACAAGCTCGAGATCTCGTACGGACCCTACGGGCAGCCGACATTTCGCGCCGCCCCACCGGTGAGTCCGCGGGCGGATCGTGTCGAGAACTCGCGAACGCTCGACGAGCGAAACCGGGCCGCCCGCCAGGCGCTCGGCGAGATCACCGCCAACCACGGAGCCGAGCAAGCTGCGACCGACGCGGCACATACCTTCGCGATACGCACCATGGCCGCCCAAACTGCGACTCGGATCAAACAACGCTCCCGCACCCGCTCCGACGGCCATCGCACCGCCTCCGAGATCACTGAAGCGGCGATGTCGAGCAGTGAAGACCAAAGGGCTCGCGCGCTCGAGTTGATGGACACCCATGGCCCGGTACGCACCAACCGCTGACGCCTCCCCGGGCGCACGCTCGTCCGACAATCAGACCTTAGACAATCAGGCTTAATCAGACGAGATCATTCGGGCACCGACGAGCTCTTCTCGGCCAGGTGCTGCAATGCGTGCTGGTTACGGATGAGCCACAACTGCAGCTCGTCGTCTTTGACCCCGAGCCCATTGAGCTTGCCGCCGGAGGCAAAGGACAATGCTTTGAGGCCTGCGAAGGACGCCTCGATGCTGAGGTAAGCCGTGCGGTCCATCAAGCTGACCATGCGAAGCTGGCCGGCCTCGTCGAGCACCCCGGCCATCTGCGCGTCGGGGTCGATCGCGGCGGCGACGGGCGCTCGCTGCAGCGGCTCGAGCACGGCCAACTCCTCGCGCGAGGCGATGTGCAGCGTCTTCATCTGCCCCTCCCAACACCCGATGAATAACCGGCCGGTATGCGGAATGAACCGCACCACGCTGACCGGGCTGGAGGACTGATGGAGCTCTATCATATTCTCGGTGCGCAGGTCGTAGAACAACGTGCGGCCACGCTCGGTGCCGATAACCAAGCGCGTGCCTTTTCGGTCGACATCGAGCGCCATGACGCGGTCGCCGACGTCGACGAGCCGGCTGGGATAACCGAGCGTGTGCCCGAGATTCCAACGCACCACCTGGCTGTCGAAGCCGCCGGCGTAGACGTCGCCGCGATTGGGATCGATGGTCACCGCGGTGACCATGCCCTGTGTCTCGCCGAGGGTCATCGTCTGCAGATGGGTCTTGAGGCCGACCAGGTGGACGTTGCACAGGCGGTCGGCGAGGACGGCGTAGTCGCCGCCGGGGCCGAGCGCGCTGGCTGTGATATTGCCGCCCTTGGTCACGATATTCTCGGGCAGGTCGAGGCTCGCGACCAGGTTGACCACCCGCTGCTGACGCTGGGCCTGCTGGTCGGCATCCTCGGGCAAGGTATTGCTCTCCAACGAGCTCTCGCTGAGCGCCCCCTCGGCCACCGCTGGAGCGGGGACCGGGTCGAAGTCCCGCGAGTCCTTGTCGAGGTCGATACTATCGAGCTGCTCGACGACCTCGCCGCAATTTTGGGGGCGATCGGCCGGCCTCTTGGCGAGCATTCGCTGGACCAGCCGATCGACGCGGCGGGGCGCCTGGCCCTGGCGCAGCTCATCGAAGATCGACGGGACCTCGGCCTCGATATGAGCCTCCATCACCGCCAGTGAACGCTCTCCGTCGTAGGGCGGGCGTCCGGTCAGGCAGTGGTAGAAGACGCATCCCAGGCTGTAGACGTCGCTGCGGGCGTCGATCTCGCCGTCGGACAGGCATTGCTCGGGCGAAGCATAAAGTGGGGTGCCCCGGAAACCCGCGGTCTGGCGCACATTGTCGACCATATAGGCGATGCCGAAGTCGAGGATCCGCGCGAAGATGCCGCTGGCCGGCATCTGTTCGATCATGATGTTGTCGGGCTTGAGATCCCGGTGGATGATGCCGCGCTGGTGGGCCTCGTGCAGGCCGTTTGCCACCTGGCGGATGATCTCCATAGCCTCGATGAATTCGAGGCGGCCGGTGCGATCGAGGCGCTCCTGGAGGGTGACGCCCTCGACGTAGTCCATGACGAGCACGAAGATGTGATCGCGCACCTGAAAGGACTCGTAGACGTTGATGACGTGGGGATTTCGAAGCCGGCCCATCGCGTCGACTTCCATCTCCAGACGGCGGACCATCTCCGCCTCGAGCTCGGCTTTTCCGTAGCGTTGGGTGTCGACGATCTTGAGCGCAAACGGCCGCTTGATGCGGCTTCCCACGCCCCGATAGACGTCGCCGGTGGTGCCGGCGCCCAGGAAGCGATCGACGATATAGCGGCCGTCGAGCTTCTTGCCGAGGTAGCTATACGAGGAGGTCGCCAGGTCCTCCCAGCCGCACGCCGGACGCGGACTGGAACACTCGTCGCACTCGTCCGGATCGCCGGACATGCAGCAGGTGCATACCGGGCAGTAGGTCTTCATCTCGGACAACTCGATACTGGCCATGACGACTGCCTGGAAAAAATCAGCACACTGAACCGATGCACCCAATACTCGCCCCAGTACACATGCGAGTTGTTAGCGGTTAATCAGCTTTTCACTGGCTCCGGGGGCCACGTCCACATAATAGGTCTTATTGAGCCCGAACTCCTCGTTGACCAGCTTCACCTTATGCTTGCCGGCCTTGATCTTGAAGTTGATGATCGGGGTGTAGCGCCCGGTGTCCTTGCCGTTGATATGCACCCGCGCGACCGGCTTCGAAGCGATGCTCAAGGTGCCCGTGCCGGCGGGTTCTTTTTTGTCTGGCTTATTGTCGCCCCCGCCGGTCTTGGCGCTGGCTCCGGAGCCGGAGGCCGAGTCGGCCTTGGAGTCCGAGCCGCCGGCCTTGGAGTCCGAGCCGCCGGCCTTGGAGTCCGAGCCGCCGGTCTTGGAGCCCGAGCCGCCGGACGACGAGCCCGCCTGGCTGCCCGGATCTTTGCCCTTGGAGGCGACCTTGCTGCCAGACCCGCCGGTCTTCTTTCGCGCTTCGCGCTCGAGCTTCGCCTCGAGGTTATGCTCGCGCTCGACGCCCGGCTCCAGGATCTGCTCCCATTCCTCGAAGCCCGATTTATCCACCACGATGCGGTATTTCTTGTCGCCGGCGAGTTCCTCGACCGTCTCCGGGGTCCGCCCACCGGCGACGCGCTCGTCGGCGTCGACGTCATAGACGGCGAATCGCGCACGCCTGGGAGTGCTACGCACGGTGACCGAGATCTGCTCGGGCCGCAGATCGACCGAAAGCTCCTCGACCTCGCCGCCGACCTCGACGGTCTCCTCGGAGGGGAAATAGTCGTCGTGGCTGAGCTTGATGGTATATTGGCCGGCTTCGAGGTCTTCGAGGGTCACCGGGGTCTTCTCGTCGTGCTCTTTACCGTCGATCTCGAGGGTCGCCCCTGAGGGCTCGCTCTTGACGAATAGCCCGCCCTTGGTGGGCGCGCCGGCCTCGAGGGTCTGATTGAGGCTATAGGTATTGCCCGGCTCGAGCTCGAGCGACTTCGTATAGGCTTTGTGGCCGTCGCTGGCGATGCGGATCTCGGTCTCGCCGGGGGAGACCTCGTGGGTGTACGGAGTCTTACCGCTGTGGACCTTGTCGCCGTTGATGAAGATGTCGACCACCTGCGGCTCGGTCTCGAAGACGATCGCCGGCTTGGAGTCGGACTGGGTGAAAAAGTACACGCCCAGACCCACGGCGATGACCAACGCGGCGACCGCGGCGACGACCAGCAAGGGATTGCGCTTATTGGCCGCCCGCGGCGACATGCTCTGCACGGTCACCTGCGGCTCGCGGCGCTGCTGGGGCAGCCCGATCTGGTCGGTGTCGTGGCTTTTGGACGAGGATTGGGAGGGAGACTGGCTTTGGCGGTCGACGTTGGCGTCGAACGACGGGTTCTGGCCGGTGTCGATCTCGCGCTGCTCGAAGCTCTTTTGGATATCCCACCGATTATACTCGATGGTATCGTCGCCGTCGCCTATGTCGTCGTCGGCCTCATCGACCTCGATGAAGTCGGCGTCCTCGGCGTAGACGATCTGGGACTCGGTGATCGCCTCGACCGCATCGGAGGAGCGATCGAAGATCTGAGTCTCCATCTCCTCCTCGCCCCACTCCAGGCCGCCGCCGTCGTCTGCGCCACCGGGCGCCTCGAGCCTGGCCTCGCCCTCCTCGGTGGGCGCGGTCAGGTTCAACCCGCGATAATATTCGATCTTCTTATTTTCGAACTCGATGTCGGCGCTAAACGCCTCCTTCATCGAGTTGGCCAGGTCTTTATTGGTGAAATAATAGCCCTGGTTTCGCATGAAGCGCTCGAGCGCCTCGGCCAACTCGTGGGCGTCCTGATAGCGCTCGTCGGGGGATTTCGCCAACGCCTTGAGGACGATGTCCTCGAGCTCTTTGGGGATATGCGGGTTGTACAGGCTGGGCGGGCTCATCTCGACTTTGCGGATCTTCTCGAGCGTGTCGAAGTCGCTCTCGCCCAAAAACAGCCGCTCGAGGGTGAGCATCTCGTAGAGCACGATACCGAGGCTGAACAGGTCGCTGCGGTGGTCGACGTGCAGCCCGCGCACCTGCTCGGGGCTCATATAGCTGAACTTGCCCTTTAAGATGCCCACCTGCGTCTGGCTCTGCTTGCCGGTGGCCTTGGCGATGCCAAAATCGATGATTTTGACCTCGCCCTCATACGACAGCAGGATATTCTGCGGGGAGATGTCCCGGTGGACGATATTGAGGGGGTTGCCCTGCGAGTCGTTCTTCTCGTGGGCGTAAGCCAGGCCCTCGCAGACCTTCATGATCAGATAGCAGACCCGGGGGATGTCGACCTTCTCTCCGAGCCGGCGTGCGCGCTCGAAGATCGTCTTGACGTCCTTACCGCTGATGTACTCCATGGCGATGAAGTACGAATCGTCGACCTTTCCGAGGTCGAAGATCTGAGCGATATTCGGGTGGCTCAGTTGCCCGGCGATCTTGGCCTCGTCGATGAACATCGTGATGAACGACTCGTCCTCGGCGATGCTCGACAGGATTTTTTTGACCGCTAGAAGCCGCTCGAAGCCCTCCACGCCGAAGGTCTTTGCCTTATAGACCTCCGCCATGCCTCCCACGTTAATACGCTCGAGGAGATAGTACTTTCCAAACGGAACGGGTTTGGGAAGAATGCCCGGTTCGTTGCTCATGAGCCCTCAAATGGCTGACTCGGATCAGCCCACGATCTGGCAAACCGGGAGCTGTCTTTTGACGTGTCAATGACCGTCGAATCCTAGTGTAAGGCGCTGAAAATCACAACCACTATCCAGCCTAGCATCACTGGCCTGTGGGCGTGAAGCATCACCCGCCGAACAGATCCCTCAATTTCTTGGAGATGCCGCGCTGGAAGAGCACGCCGAAGACCTTGTCGACGCCTTTGCTGACCAGCTCGTTATAGGGGTACCAATACGGCTCGCGTTTCAGGCCGATGATATCCTCGAGGACGGTCTTGGAGTGGGAAAATTTGCGGATCTCGTCCTTGCTCTTTCGGCGCCCGATGCCCGAGTGCTTGACGCCGCCGTAGGGGGCCTCGAGGGCCAGATAGCTGGCGATGACCTCGTTGATGCACACCTGGCCGGCCTCGAGTTGGCCAGCGATGTCGCGGGCCCGGCGCATATCTTTTGTCCAGACCGACGAGTTCAGCCCGAATTGGCTGTCGTTGGCCAATTGGACGGCCTCGAAGGCCGAGCGCACCTTCATGATCGGCATGGTCGGCCCGAAGGTCTCCTCGCGCATGCACTGCATGGTGTGATCGGCGTCGGCGATGACGGTGGGCTCGAAGAAGTCGCCGTCGACGCCCTCGACGCACGTGCCGCCGGTCAAAATGCGCGCACCTTTGTCGACGGCGTCTTTGATGTGGCGGGCGACGATCTTCTTTTGATTGGGGTCGATCATCGAGCCGACGTCGATATTGGGGTCGGTCGGCGCGCCCTGGCGCAGCTCTCGGGTCAGCGCGACGACCCGGTCGACGAACGCGTCGTAGATCGACTCGTGCACGTAGACCCGCTCGATGGACATGCAGACCTGGCCGGAGTTGAAAAACGCCCCCCACACGATCCCGCGCGCGGCGCGCTCGAGCTCGGCGTCCTCCAGGACGATGGCCGGATCTTTGCCGCCCAGCTCGAGCGTGCACGGCACCAGGTTCTTGGCGGCCGCCCCGGCGACCTTCTTACCGGTGGCCACGCTGCCGGTAAACGTGATCGTGTCGGCGGCGTCGCAAAGCGCCGCGCCCACGTCTCCAAACCCGGGCAGCACCTGCAAAAGTCCCTCGGGCAGGCCGGAGTCGTTCATCAATTCGACGGCCCGAATCACCGCCAGCGAGGTATGCTCGCTGGGCTTGATGATCACCGCGTTGCCGGCGATCAGCGCCGGGATGGCCGGGGTGATCGACAGATCCAGCGGGAAGTTCCACGGGCTGATATTGACCACCAGCCCCATGGGCCCGTATTGGACGTTGACGCGTTTATTTTTGAGCAGATGCAGGCTGACCGACTCGTCGGCCAGCAGCTCCGGGCCCTTTTGAGTATAAAAGCGAATGGTCTCGAAGATGGTCAGCAGCTCGGCCTGCGCGTCGATGAGCGGCTTGCCGGTCTCGGCGAGCAACAGATCGAGCAGCTCGGTGCGGTGGTCGAGGAGCGCGTCGCGCGCCTCGAGCAGGTACTCGCAGCGCTGCTCGACGTCCAGGCGCCGCCAGCTCTGAAAGGCGGTCTTGGCCGCGCTGACCGCCTCATCGAGCTGCTCGGGCGTGGTCGCCGGAATCTCGGCGATGAGCTTGCCGGTGGCCGGATTGACACATTCAATGCTGGTCGGGCCGGTTTTGGCGTTTTTCTTGTCACTGGAGCCGATCGGCTTAACTGCGGCTTCGCTCGCTTGCGTGGCGCTGGTCATGGGAGACTTCCCTGAAGTGGTCAATACCGTCGTGAGATGGCAGCACGACCGCCCTTATATCAGGTGGACGGGCCGGTGTCAGGTGCCCGCGCCATCTGGGCGAGCGTTTCATCGGCCGTCGCCCTGCGGTTAGCATTTGCCATCGAAGTCGATACCCTTAAGATGTGAAACGATTGCAGCCGAGATGTACGACAACTTCAACTAAGATGTGGAACGATTGCAGCGCGGGCCAGGCTTGCAACCACAGACTTGTAGCCAAGGAAAAAGCGATGAGTGACCAAAAGCTGAACCGACGTGACTTCTTCAAACGCGCCGCCGTCTTGGGCGCAGTAGCTGCCGGCGCCGGCACCTTCTTGAGCGCCTGCGAAAAGCCCCAAAATGGCGAGCAGGCCCCGGCCGACCAACAGGAGCAGGAGCAGGCCGCCGGCGGCGAGGCCGGCGATCTCAACTGCGAGGACACCGCCGGCCTCGACGAAGCTCAAATCAAGACGCGCGAGAGCCTCAACTACACCGACGAGTCGCCCGAGGCCGACCAGACCTGCGACAACTGCCAGCTCTACAAGGAGCCGGAGGAAGCCGGCACCTGCGGCGGCTGTACGACAGTGCCCGGGCCGATCCATCCGAAGGGATGGTGTACGGCTTGGGTGGCGGCGAGTTGATGGATTTTAGCTAACACGCCCAGCCCCCCCACCGGCTCGCGCTGTACGGCGCGAGCCGGTGGGGGGTCCCCAACACCCTCAAACTCCCCTTCCCCACCCCTCCTCAACCCTCCCAAGGAACAACAACCCCTGCGAGTTGTTGTGATCGTAGCCAGACCCAGCTAAACTCGACCCCGCGGGAAGCTTGGGCCCGTGCGTCAACGATCAGGGAGTGACATGGAAGACAAGGAGCAACTCGCTCGACAACTGCTCGATAAGATCGAGGAGACCGAGGACGAAGAGCGTTATCGAAGCTTTCGCGACCAGCTCTATGGGCTGGGACCGAAGGTCTTGCCGGTGCTGCGG
Source organism: Persicimonas sp. (assembly GCA_046545675.1). Lineage (GTDB taxonomy): Bacteria > Myxococcota_A > Bradymonadia > Bradymonadales > Bradymonadaceae > CAYLTX01. The sequence continues at coordinate 3,330 of JBKGZI010000015.1, read as the reverse complement.
GAGGCGCTGAGCAGCTATCACTACCGTCGTCGTATGGCGGCGGCGACCAATCTGGGCAGGCTGGGGGACGGGCAGGCGGTGCCGGAGTTGGTCCGGCTTTTGAACGATCCGCAGGCCGGTGTGCGCGAGATGTCGCTCTTTGCGCTGGGGATTTTGGGCGATAAAAGCGTCACCGACGCCATCGTCAACTCTCTGAACGACTACGACGCCGACGTGCGCTACCGGGCCTTGGTGGCGCTCAGTGATCTGGGCTACGCGCAACTCGAGGACATGCTCATCCGCTGCATGTCCGACGAGGCCTACGGGGTGCGCGAGCAGGCGCTCAGTCAGCTTCGCACCATCGGCAGCGTCAAATCGGTGCCCGTGGTCTTGCGCGCCCTGCTCGAGCGAGAGTCCGAGATGCAGCAGATGGCCGAGGAGGCCCTCGATCGGCTGGTGCCCAAGATGACCCGCGAGCATTACAAACAGCTTCGCGAAGATCTCAAACCCAGAGAGCGCCGGCTGATCTTGAATTATCTGGAGGCCCGAAACCTCCAGGAGGTCTACGGGACGCTGTGGAAGCGGCTGCAACTGGTCTCCAAGTCCAGCGCGCCCAAGCGCGGCCTGGATAAATACGGGCGCATCCTCAACTCGCCCGACGAGCGCGAATTTTTGAGCCACGCCTACGGCCGCGACGAGGAGGTCGAGCTTTTGGTCGACCACTTCGGCGACGCCGAGGTCCAGCGCAGCATTCTGCTGGTCGGCGAGGCCGGTGTGGGCAAGACGGCGATCATCCAGGAGTTTGCCCAGCAGTTGATGGGCGACGACGACGACTGGAAGATCCTGGAGACCAACACCAGCGAGTTGATCAGCGGCACGCGTTATCTGGGCGACTGGGAGACCAAGCTCAAGGAGATGACCGAGGCGATCCTCGCGGACGACTCGCGCGTGATCCTCTATGTGACCAACCCCAACGATCTGCTGGGGGCCGGCGCTCACTCCAAGAGTGACGAGAACTTCGCCGACTTCTTTAAGCCCTACCTGCACCGCGGGCAGGTGCATATGATCGCCGAATGCACCGAGGAGTCGCTCAAGGGAGGCCTGAGCCGCGACCCCGGTTTTTTGAGGCTCTTCAGGCAGATCAAAGTCCAGCCGATGGACGACGCCCAGACCCTCGACGTGCTCGAGCATCGCGTGGGCGACCTCGAGGTGCGCGGCGGCCGAGCGGTGAGCGCCCAGCGCGGCACTCTCGAGCAGGTCGTCGACTTCGCCAAGAGCTTTTATACTCGGTCGCACCCCCCCGGCCGCGCCTGCGACCTCATGGACGCGCTGGTCGACTACGCCGGCCGTAAGATGGACGACGAGGCCGAGGAGGTCGAGCTCAAAATCGAGCATATCCCCCCGTGTTTGTCCGAGGTCACCGGCATGAGCCTGGACCTGTTGGACGACACCATCCCGCTGGATCTCGACGAGACCGAGAAGTGGTTCAAAGGCCGTTTGATCGACCAGGACCACGCCGTGGACAGCTTCATCGACCGGCTGGCGATGGTCAAAGCCGGCATGGGCGACCCGCAGCGGCCGCTGGGGGTCTATTTTCTGGTCGGGCCGACCGGAGTGGGCAAGACCTACTTCACCCAGCTCGTCTCCGAGCGGCTCTTCGGCAGCGACGACCGCATGATCCGCTTCGATTTGAGCGAGTACCGCGGCCGCTTCGCCGTCGAGAAGCTCATCGGCTCGCCGCACGACAAGGACCGCGAGGGCCTGTTGACCGAGGCGGTCAAAAACCAGCCGTATAGCGTCATCCTCTTCGACGAATTCGAGAAGGCCGACCCCGAGATCTACAACCTCTTTTTGCAGATCTTGGACGAGGGGCGCCTGACCGACGCGCGCGGCCAGACCACCGACTTCCGCCAGACGCTCATCTTCCTGACCAGCAACCTGGGCGCCTCGAAGACGAGCATCGTGCCGGTGGGCTTCGACGGAAATGATAGCCAGAAGAGCTTCGGCGGCCATATCCGCAATAAGCTCGACGAGTTCTTCGCCCCCGAATTTTTGAACCGGCTCGACGAGGTCGTCGTCTTCGACCCGCTGACTCCGCGGGCGATGGAGCGGCTGGTCAAACTCGAGATCAACAAGGCGCTGGGCCGGCGCGGCTTCGCGCGGCGTAACCTGCGCGTGGAGACCACCCCGCAGGCGACCGTCTGGCTCGAGGAGAACGGCTTCTCCGAGCGCTTCGGCGCCCGCGAGCTCAAGCGCATCATCGAGCGCAACGTGCTCGCCCCGATCAGCCGGTTGATCGTGCGCGCCCCCGACGAGCACCGCAACAAGACGGTCCTGGTGGACTGCGAAGACGACGATCTGACGGTCCGCTTCGTCGAGCGCGAGCACACCGGCAAATCGCCCGCGCTGCCCCGCGAGCCCAGAACACCGTCTCGAGTCGAAACCAATTGAGTCGAATGACCGAGTCCGTCGCAAAACTCGCCGACTTCTGCGCGCAAAACGATCTCCCGTGGTCTCCGCAGGTCGCAGAGGGCTTCGCCGCCTACCTCGGCCTGCTGGGCCACTTCAACAAGGCGATGAACCTCATCGGCCCGCTGTCCGAGGCCGAGATCGTCGACGGCCTGCTCATCGACAGCGCGACCGCCGCGGCCGTCTGTGCCCCTGCCCGCGCCCACCAGGCCTCCATCCTCGATGTGGGAAGCGGCGCCGGCCTGCCCGGCATCCCCCTGAAGCTACTTTATCCCGACTGTCCGCTGACGCTCGTCGAGCCGCGCCGCAAACGGGCCACTTTTCTCAACATCGCCAAGACGCGCCTGGGCCTCGACGACGTCACCATCGAACAGGCGCGCATCGAGGACGTCCCGCCGGCGCGTTACGATTATGTGATCTCGAAGGCCTTCCAGCCGCCGCTCGAGTGGCTGGAGACGGCCAGCGAGTGGGTCTCTGATGGCGGCGTGGTGATGTGTCTGACGCGGCCCGGCGAGCGTAAGGCGCTCGAGGAGCGTGGCGCGGCGTTGGGGCTGGAGTTGGTGGGGGCGTGCGATGATACGACGGCGCTTGGAGCGCCGAGGGTTGGGGATGTGCGGGGGGTCTATGGGTTTGGGCCGCGGTCATCCTGACCGCCCTGAGGCATCTTGCCTCAGCTTGCGTGTGCCGTTCCGCTCGAGCGTTCCTCTTCAGCGAGAAAACCACGTTCGGCGCCCTAGAAGGACGCCGGCGATTAAGATGGCCGCGCTCCACCACAACGCGCCACCCGCACGACCCGGCGCACGATCTCCAACAACCGCACAACCTCCCTCCGATCCACCACTCTCCTGCCCAGATCCGACATCGGCCGGCACGCCCGCATCC
>JBKGZI010000014.1:0-33410 GCA_046545675.1 Persicimonas sp. | reverse complement strand
ACAAACAGGCCGTCGGCAAACTGCGCGAGGGCAAGACCGACGTCGAATTCCCCTATGGCACCATCCCGCCCGGCCACACCTGCTGCGTGGGCGCCCAGCCCCCGGATGACTCATTCGCTGCAGCAGCCTGACCCACCCGTCAGGCGCCCCGGGAAGTCACCACAACCGCACCGCTGACCACCTGTCGCTAAATACCCACCGACGGCCATGCACTGATGTGTCCTCAATCTGCCGAGACACGCTGATCTCACCCCAAAAGCCCACTCATCCGGCACCCGAATCCGTCGGGGCGTCCGGCGGCCTCAACTGCGGCCAGATCGGGCTCCCCCAAAAACCTTCTCGCGCCGGCAGACTACGGCCAGATCGCCCTCAGACCCGCACGAGAACTGGCCAACACGGTCCCTGGGGCCTGGTGGTGCCCTCAGACCCGCACGAGAACTGGCCAACACGGTCCCTGGGGCCTGGTGGTGTACCACCGGGTCAGGGCGCCACCGGGAAAGCGCCTTCGCGGCGGAGAGTCCCGATGTGGCGGGCGCGGCGGAATTCGCGCTGGGGGTCGGTGAGCCGCTCGTCATCGGGATCGACCGGGCCCAGATTGAACACCATGCACTTGGGTCCGCCACCGCCTTTTCCGAAGAACTCGGAGATATCGACCTTCACGACCTCGATGCCCTCGGACTCGATGCGCTCGCGCAGTTCATCGCTGATCTCGGACGGCGAGTACAGCAGACGGTCCTGTTCGGTCTCCACATAAAATGAGTTTCCGATGAAGTTTGCCGCGTCTTCGTCCGACATCCTGATGATTCGATCGCCAAAGCGCGTTCGGAGCATGTCACAGGAGGACTCGTCGAGCCCGCCGTCCCAGCCCAAAAACGGCCCTCCCAGATCACATAATAGGCAGTCGCCGTGGTAGTATTTCGGGTCGGTGAGCTTCAGCCGCGTGAACAGCTCGCCGACGACCTCCTCCTCGAGCCAGTCGCCAATACGATCATCGCTGCGAAAGCCCGAGGTGAATAGCCAGCACAGTTGTTCGCCCCGGCCCACCGGGAACGCGTCGGCCTCGCCCTCGAATCGCCACTGGGCCGGATAATCGGCCGTGGTGAACCCGAAGGCGTCCATGAACGCGGTGAAGCGTTCGGACTCGCCGACGCGGTGCTCGGCGGTGAAGTGGCTCGGGAAGAAGGTCTTTCGAGCCGGCGCGCGATCGTCGAGGCGGCCCTCCAAGAAGCCGGCGTTGGCCGCAAAGACCATCCCGGTCAACTCCGGTGCGGCGTCGATGATATAGACGTCGACGCCGCCCTCGACGAGTTGGTCGATATAACGGTGCCACTGCGGCCAGGCGCGGTCGATCTCGACGACCTTGAGCTCGCCGTCGGGGCGGCGCGTATGCGGGTTGGCGCCTCCTTTAATGGCAAAGTAGCGCGGATCGGTCATCAATACGGCAGGTCGCATCAGAGCCTCCTCGGAGTCGAATTTCATCGACCTTAGGCAATACCTCAAAGCCCTCGCGAGCAAAAGTTGCGAAAAAACACATCATCCGTTTGACCTATTCATCATCTTGCCTAGCTTGTCGACCGACTTGATCCGGCTGTAGCTGGAGAAGCTTTTGGGTGTCTTTTCAAGGCATCTGAGAGTAGCTTGCTTCAGAGAATGAGTATTTGTTTGAGGCGTTTCACTCTAACTGTTTGAACGGAGACGTATGATGAAGAAGCTGACTCTTGTTGGACTGATGACTGCTGCATTGGTGCTCATGCTTTCGTCGAGCGCGATGGCTCAGGGCGGCGAGGCCGCCAATAACGCGCTTCGAAGCGGCCAGAGTGCCTTGTCATTTGCGGTGCCTTCCGGCGGCAACCCGCACGTCGATCGGGAGACTGCCAGCGGTGAGCCCGCCCAAGGCATCTTCGGCATCTTCGGCGCCGGCGCCGGTTCGGTGCTCGGCTACCACTATATGGTCACCGACCAGATGCGCGCTGGCTTGAACCTGGGGTTCACCCTGTCGACCTCCACCGTCAAGACGCCCACCGCCGACGGATTCGACGAAGAGGATGCCACGGCATTCGGCCTGACGCTCGCCCCGCAGGTCAACTACTACACCAGCAACCGCGGCACGGTCGCCCCGTACTTCTTCGGCCAGATCGACTTCTCCACGTTCAGCGACGGCTCGGACTCGACCTCTGGAAACTTCGACGAGTTCGTCGATGACGACGATGTCACCGGGTTCAACCCCAGCGAGCAGTCCACCCTGGATCTGAAAGCCGGCATGGGCGTCGAATGGTTCCCGGTGACCCGCTTTAGCATCAGCGGCCAAGTCGGCCTCAACCTCGCCCTCATCGGCCAGGATCGCCCGATTAGCGAGCAGAATCCAGAAAACGGCGTTGTCGAGCGCGGCCTCGGTGTCAACCTATTCACCTCGTCCCTGGCAGCCAACATCTACTTCTAGAGTTGATCGCCGATAAACAGCACGCGCAATGAGAGCCCCGCCCGATTTTTGGGCGGGGCTTTTGCATTTATTTGGCGCTCCTCCAGACGCCTCCTTCTCAAACAGACACTTGCGGTCGCGCGCGGGATCGCTCAAACTTCAGAATGTAGAGTAGTTTTGTTTCGCTGATATGATTGAAGAGCTTCTCTTCGCCGCGCTGGCGCGCTCGAAGAAAGATACTTTCCCAGAGTCGAGGCTGACATGGACGACATCACCATTGAAGATCTGGTCGCGGCCGGCTTTCCACGCGAGAGTTGGCCGGAGGATTTGCCTGAGCCGGGCGCCAGCAATATTCGCGGTAAGAGCCTGGAGGGCAACCAGGAGATGTATCGCTACCAGGCCGATCAAGACGGCAACACCTACGCGATGGAGGTCGTCCTCGATCGCAGCACGGTGCCCCACCCGGGCGAGGGCGTAACCTTCATGCTCAACCAATTCGCCTATCTGTGGCGAACCGATAAATCCCAGATCGAATGCGCCGCCGACGGCGCGTGCAGACGAATCAATTTCTGAGAACTCTCGGAATTTGTTCTGAGAAGATTCAGGGATTGCGAAATTGAGAATTTGAGATAAGAAGAAGACCGCCCGCGCACCGACCATTCGCGAGGCGGTCTTTTGATTTCTCGCATCACTTCTCGCCCCATGCGGAACCCGATATGAGCGAAAAAACCACACGCATTATGTTCTTCTGCTTGGGCAACATCTGCCGGTCCCCTCTGGCGGAGGCGCTGTTTCGCCACAAGGTCAGCGAGCGCGGCCTCGACGATCGATTCCACATCGAGTCGTCGGGAACCAGCGCCTATCACGTCGGCGAGTCGCCCGATCCGGGCAGCCAAAAGGTGGCTCGCGAACGACTCGGCATCGACATCTCCTCGCAGCGCTCCCAGCAATTGGTCGACGAGCACCACACTGAATTTGACTACCTGGTGGCCATGGACCGCTCCAACCGTCGCCAGGCGCTTCGCATGGAGGGAGCCGACCCCGAGCGCGTGCTCCTGCTGAGGAATTTCGAGTCCAAAGAAGCCCGCCGCGGCACCGACGTCCCCGACCCCTACGGCGGACGCACCTCCCAATTCGGACGCGTCTACGACATCATCGATCGCTGCACCGACAATCTGTTGGACCACCTGCTCGAAGAAGGCAGAAAGTGAGAAAGTAAGAAAGTAAGAAAGTGAGAAAGTAAGAAAGTGAGAAAGTAAGAACGGCCCGCGAACGAGCTTAATCGTTCGCGGGCCGTTGCTGTTTCTAACTCTCTTACTCTCTCACTATCTCACTCTCTACCGCACCCTACAGATTCGCTAACGCATCTTTGCTCGGCTGATGCTCCGAGTCGACGCCCAGCGCCCGATTGAACATATCCTTGGCGCGGCGTGCGTCGTCCTTCTGCAGGCGTACGCGGCCGAGGTTGTAGTAGAGTTCGACCTTTTGAGACGGGTCATCGATGCTCATCTGATGCAAGAGCAACGTCTGGAAGATCTTGAGGGCGTCGTCCCACTCCTCGGTGCGCACCAATAGCTTGCCGAGGCTGAGCAGGTTCGGGATATAGGTGGCGTCGATCTTGTGGGCGGCTTCGTAGGCGGCCTTGGCGGCCTCAAAATCGCCCTTCTGTTCGGTCAACTTCCCGCGTAGGTGCTGGAAGCGCACCACGTCCTGCATCTGGCGGTCGTTGCGCAGTGTCTCGATGATATTTTCGAGCAGCGGCTCGGCGCGCTCGAAGTTCTCACTTGCAATATAGGCGTCCAAGAGCGGCTCGACGATGTCGAGAGCTTCGTCGCGCAGTGCGTAGGCGCGCTCGAGCGCCTCGGTCCGACGCTGCGGGTCGGCCAGGTGCACCTTGGCGACCTCGGCCATCCTCAAAAAGACCTCGACCTTCTCGTCTTCGGTCTCTGCGAGCGCCGCCTCGTGCTCGCCGAGGGCGTAGAGTTGTTCGAAGGCACCGATCGACTCGTAGATGGATTTGAGACGTTCGAGCGTCGGCTCGTGTGCCGGGTCGACTTCGAATACGTCGACCAAGGCCGAGGCCGCCTGATCGGGCTGCTCGAGGCGCTCATCGAAGACATCGGCGCGCTCGGTAATCAGCGCGATCTTGTCGTCGCCTTCGGCGCTCTCGATCCTCTTGACCAGTACATCGCAGACCTCGTTCCATTCGCCACGCCGCTCGCGCATCGCCTGGAGCACGCCCAGGGCTCGGCTGTGGTGTGGGCGAAGCTCGAGGACCATGTCGAGGAGTTCGAAGGCCTGGTCGTCTGCATCCAGGTGCTCTTGGCTGATATCAGCCATCGCGATGTGCAGCTCGACGAGGCGGTCCTCGTCCTTGGCGAATTGAAGTTGCTCTCGATACAGCTCCATGAGCGCCTCCCAGCGCCCCTCACTGCGATACAAACCGTCGAGAGCTTCGACGACGACCGGGCTGTCCTTTTTGAGCTCGAAGGCACGCTGGTAGTCGGCCATCGCCTGCTCGGTCTCGCCGAATTGCTCGTATTGGACACGGGCGCGCTCGACCAGCAACCGCAGCCGCTCGTCGAGATGGGCATCTTCGAGTTGGTCGGCCTGGTCGGTATCTTCAGCCGCTGCGGCTTCATCGATAAGTGCGAGCTCACGCTCGACGATTTCGAGCAGGTTGTGCCACTGCTCGACCTCCTTATACAGCTCCTCGAGGGCCGTGAGCACCTCGTGGTGGTTCGGCTCGACGTCGAGCGCCTGGCGATATGCCTCGATGGCGCGCTCGGGGGCGTCGAGGAAGTGACGATTATATTGGCCGATGCGCACGTAGAGCAGACGGCGCTCGTCGGCGTCTTCGACCAGGCCAGCCAGCCGGCCGAGCGTGTCGACCAGCTCGTCGTAGCGCTCGGTGATCTCGAGCAATCCGACGAGCTGATTGAGCACTTCGACGTCGGTCTCGTCGATATTGAGCGCCTCCCGATAGGCGACGATGGCATCGTCGAATAGCTCCAGGCGCAGACGCACCTGGCCGAGCTCGACGAGCACTTCCTTTCGCTCGTCGGGCTCGAAGAGCATCTCGGCCTTGCGGGCGAGCACGGTCTCGAGCGCCTGAGGCTGGTCCTCCTGGCGCGCGATGGTCTCGAGGGCGTCGAGCGCTCGCTCATTTTCGGGCTCGACCTCGAGCACCCGTTGATAGAGCGTTGTGGCCCGCTGGGGCTCTTGAAGCACGCCGAACGCCCAGGCGGCTGCGCGCGAGGCCAACTCGACCAGGCGCACCGGATCGTCGAGTTCCTCGACGATGTCTTCGTAGAGTGTGACGAGCTGCTCGTGCAGCTCGTGGATGTCGGCCAACTCCTCCAGGCGCTCCTGGACCGAGCCGTCATGCGGGTCCTCGCGGAGCGCGCGGCTGAGGTGAGCACAGCCACCATAGATGCTGTCCAGCGCGTCGATCTGAATCGCGGCGATGCGCTTGTGCAGCTCGGCGCGCTCGGCGGCGCTGTCGGCGACATCGAGCTTGAGCTCCAACATCTCCGAGAGTTCCTCGTCGACGCCCATCGTCTCGTAGATGGGCTCGAGCAGCTCGCAGACCTCACGGCGGATCTCGATATCATCGACCATCCGCCCGAGGCCTTCGATTGCCCCGCCGTGTTGGGGCTCTTCGGCGATTATTTGGCGATAGAGGTCCAACGCGTCGCGGTGCTCTTCGAAGATCACCTCACGCAAATACGCCAGCCGAAATCGCACGTCGTTGATCTGGTCGGGCTCACAGGCGGCCATGCGCGTCTCGAGCACTCGGGACAGATCCTCCCATCGGTTCGCGTTCTGGTAGAGCCGGTCGAGCCAATCGAGGGTCTCACGGTCGTATTCGTCGATGCGCGCGGCCTCCTCGAAGTGGTCGATGGCGGCGTCGCGCTCGTCGAGTTCCTCGGCGTACAGTTGGCCGACGCGTTTTCTGAGCTCGAGCTCGGCATCGGGATCGGCCGACGCGGCCTCGATGGTGTCCTCGTAGACGGCGACGAGTTCGTCGACATTCTCCAGCGCGCGTGACAGCCGCTCGAGCTCGTGGCGGAGAAACGCCACCTGTGGCAGCTCCCTGAGCGCACGACCCAGCGTGATGAAGGCCATCTGGCGGGTGTCAAACTCCTCCTCCTGGAGCTGGGCGAGCTCCATGAATATCTCGGCGCGCCGCTGGGGTTCGTCGACATATTCGAGCTGCTGCTCGAAGAGGTCTTGTAATTTTTCCCACTCCCCGGCCTCGCGGTAGACCCGCTGGAGGATGGAGGCGGCCTCCTGGCGTGTCTCAGGGCGCTCGATGAGCTCGCCGAGCGCCTCACGGGCGTCCAGATGTGAGGGGTCTCGCTGCACGACGCTGCGCAGGTGATCGACGGCGTCGACGGGCGCGTCCTGCTTGTCCATGCGCACGATCGCCATGCGCATTTCGATGTCGTTGAGCTCGTCGACGCCGGCGGCGAAGTCGCGCTCGATGGCCAGATTGTCGAATAATTCGGCCCAGCGCTGGGTCGCCTGGAACAGCCGCGAGAGCGCCCGGACCGTGTCGATATCCTCCTCGTCAGCTTCGAGCACCGACTGGTAGGTGACGATCGCCTCGACGGGCTCGCCGAGATGCTCGTCCTGAACGCGGGCGAGTTTTCTGAGCGCGTCGACGCGCTCGTCTTCGCCCTCGCTCATCTCCGCACGGGTGCGCAGGACCTCCTCGAGATCCGCCCACCGCTCGGTGCGCTCATAGAGCCTGATCAGCGCGTCGAGCACCGAGACCTCCGAGGGGTCTTCCTCGCGCAGGTCCTCGTAGGCGACCAGTGCTTGTTCGGGCTGTGCCAGAATCTCGTCGTAGATCATCGCGATGCGCTTCAACAGGCCCTGGCGCGCCTCGCCGTCGTACTCCTCTTCGAGCCGGCGCGAGAGCACCTTGACCAGCGGCTCCCACAACTCCAGCTCTCCGTACATTTGTTGCAGCTTGGACAGAGCCTTCGGGTCACCGTTGATCTCGACGGCCTGTTGATAGGCGGTGATCGCGCTCTCCATATCTTCGAGAGGGCCGGCGTAGGCATCGGCGACCGCCGTCAGGATGGAGGCCTGCACGTCCGGATCTTCGCTACTCTCGAGACCCTGCAACAAGATCGGGATGATCCGCTCCCACGCCTCGAGTTGGTTGGCGCGTTCGTGGACGCGCTCGCGCAGGTTTTCACTGGTCGGATCGATACAATAAGCGCGCGCCAACTTCATCAACGCCTGCATCTTGTCGGCTTCGTCGTCGGCGCTTCGCTGGATGAGCGCGGCCATCTCCGAGAGCGCGTCGACCTGGCCGCCGACGTCGCTGGCCAGCTGTTGTTTCTCGTCCAACAGGTCAGCGATGCGTCGCCAGTGGTTCTGCTCATTATAGTGGCCGAGCAGAAGCTCGATGATCTCGCGGCGATGCGACGTGAAGTCGCCTTCGCGCCCGGCGAGGTCGCGCCTGAGGCCCTCGAGCGCGCGCAACGTCTCGTGGTGGCTGGGCGCGTCCGCCAAGATATCGCGGTAGATCTGCAAGGCGTCGCCGACCATGTCGAGCTCGCCTTCGAGCAGTCCGGCCAGCCGGAAGCGAAGCTCCATGGCTTGCTCGGGCTCGAAGGTCTGGTCGATGCGGCGGCGGTAGAGATCGGCCAGATCGTGCCAGCGATGGGCGTGGCCGTAGAGTCTGGCCAATGTCCGCTGGATGGCGTCGTCATCTGGATCGAGGTCATTCAGACGCATGTAGACGGCGATCGCCTCGTCGAGATCCGAGAGCACCTCTTCATAGAGTGTCGCCAGCCGCTCGAGCCACTCGCGGCTGAGCTGCGGGTCCTGGGAGGCATCCGCGCGGTCGCGATAGAAGTCGGCCAGGTCGAGCCAATTTTCGTTCCGGGCCAGGATACGCTCCAGGCCGTCGACGGCCGCTTCGTGTTCGACGTCGTATAGCAGCACCTCGGAGTAGCATTGGCGCGCGTCGGCCAACTCATCCAGGCGCGTCTCGTATAACGCGCCCTGCTCTGCGAGCAGATCGACGCGCAGCTCGTCGTCGACGTCGAAGTTATTCTGGAGCACGTCGGAGTACTGCTCGACGAGGGTCGTCCAATCGCCGAGGGTCGTCTGCAGACGGTGCAGTTGCATGCGCACGCTGCGCTCCGCGGGGCTCTTGTCGAAGATCTCGGCCAGAATGTCAGCCGCGCGCTCGAGATCGCCGAGATGTTCCTCGGCGATCTGGGCGCACTCCTGCAAAAAGCCTTCGGCCATGGCCTCCGAGTCACACACCGCCACGCGCGCCATGAGCACTTCGACGAGCGGCTCCCAGGCGGACTCGCGCCGATAGATGGGCTCGAGGATCTCGGCGACATCGCCGCGCAAGCCCTCTTGCCCGTCGGCAAATATCGCCTCGAGCGCCTCGACGGCGGGCTGGTAGTCGGGCTCGAGGTTGAGGATCTCCCGGTAGAGCTCGACGGCAGCGTGCGGCTCCAGAAGCTCGGTGCGCTGCAGATCGGCGAGTTCTTGCTTGAGCTCGACGGCCTCGTCGGGGTCGTTGACCACGCCGATGCGCCGGCGCAGATGCTCGGCTAAGTCCTGCCAACGCTCCTGGCCGCGGTAAATTCGCGACAATGCCGCGTTCGCCGTCCGATCGGTCGGATCGAAATCGAGCACGCGCCGGTAGGTATCGGCGGCGCTAAATGCGTCCGAGAGCTCCTCTTCCTGGACGGTCGCGATGCGAAGCAAGATGTCGCGCGCCTCTTGCTCGTCACCGCTGATGAAGACGTTGAACTTTCGCTCGAGCAGCTCGACGAAATCGAGCCACCGGTCTTGGCCGATGAGCATGCTCTCGAGCGCGTGATAAGCGAGCTCGCTCTCCTCGTCGAGGTTGAGCACCTCTCGGTAATGGGTCTCCGCCTCGACGGCGTCGTCGAGTTGCTCTCGATACAGCTCGGCGAGTCGCAGCCGGATATCGAGCATCAAATCTGGGTCGGAGACGGCCGTGAGCACGTCCTCGTATGCCTCAGCCAGCCGCGCGTGCGCCTGCTGGCTCTGCACGAGCTCGAGGAGTTGGTCCAACAACTCGCCTCGTTGCGGCTCGAGCTTCCATGCCTCGGCGAAGGCGTCGATGGCCCCGGCAAAGTCGACGAGTCCGTCGCGGCGAACCAGAGCGATCTTCTCGACCAGCTCGGCCTTTTCGGCCGGGTCATAGACCTGCATTTTTCGCGTCTCATACAACTCGACGAGCCGCTCGAAGGCCTCCTCATCGGTATAATGAGCGACCAGATCGTCGGTGACCTGGGCGGCCCAATTCTCGTCCTGGCTCAACTCCTCGAGTGCAGCGATGGCGTCGGGGTGGCCGGGGCTGCGCTCGAGCACCGAGCGATACAGCACCAGCGCCTCATCGACCTCGAAGAGTTGCTCTCTGAGGACCGCGGCGAGTTGAATCTCGAGCGCGTCTCTGACCTCGTCGTCGTCGCCGAGCGGGGAGGCGAGCTTCTGGCGCAGAATCTCGGACAACTCGTGCCACTGAGCTTCTTCGCGGAAGATCTGCTCGAGCGCGTCGAGCGACTCGACTCGGTGCGGATCAGTGCCCAGAATCTCGCGGTGCACCGCGATCGCCTCGTGGACGTCGTGGAGCTTGTCGGCGAAGACGCCGGCCAGCCGATCGAGCACGTCGATGCGTGCGGCCTCCTCGAGGGTGGCGTCTGCGCGACGGCGCAGCGTGTCGGCCAGATCGACCCAACGCTCGAGCTTGTCGTAGAGGCGCTCGAGCGCCGCGAAGGCCTCGACGGAATCCGGCTCCTCGTCGAGCAAGTCGATGAAGACGTCGATGGCGTCGTCGGGCCGGTCGAGGACCTCTTCATAAAGGGTGCCCGCGCGCGCTAGCAGCGAGGTGCGCCGGCTGGGATCGCCAAAGCTGACCTGCTGGCGCAGGTTTTGTGCGAGCCCCTCGAAGTTGCTGGTATTTTGATACAGACGCTCGAGCGCCTGCAGCGACTCCTCGTCGCGCTCGTCACGCTCGAGGGCGCGCTCGTAGGCGTCGATGGCATCGGCCGAGCTCTGCAAAATGTCCTCGTAGACCGCGCCGATCTGGCGCAAGATCGCGCCCGCAGCGAGCGGGTCGGCCGTCAGCGCGGCCTCCTCGAGGGCCTCAGCAGCCTCCTCGAGGCGCTCCAGACGTGTGGCGACCTCCAAGAGCTGGGTGCGACGGCGTTCGTCGTCGGGATCGACGACCACGGCTCGCTCCAGCGCCGAAAACGCCGCCTCGTCGTCGCCGATACGCTCGAGGTATAGGTCGGTCAACTCGTCGAAGATGGCGACCTTCTCGAAGGGCTCGTGGGTCTGTTCGACGCGCGTCTCGAGGGCGCCGGCGAGCTTCTCGAGGTCTTCGCGACTGCGGTAGACGGGCTCGAGGGTGCGCGCCAAATCCAGGCGCAGCCCGGGCCTGTCGCCAAGTTGCCCCAACGTGGCGTCGAGCGCCTCGACGGCCTCGAGCGCCTCGTCATCGCCCGGATCTTCGGTGACCAATTGAGACAGCAGGTCGGCAGCACCGGCATAATCGGCGAGCTGGTCGGCGCGCAGCTTGCCGAGCGCCAATAAAAAGTCTCGGCGACGATCCGGATCGACGGCCAGATCGGCCTGGGTGACATAGAGCTCATCGAGGTCGTGCCACTCCTCGCGGTCGCGATAGAGACGAACGAGCCCCTCGACCGCCCCCTGGTGGTCGGCCTCCAGGACCAACACGCGCCGATAGGCGTCGATCGTGCGCGAGGAGTCCTCCAGGACGGTGTCGCATAACTGGGCGATCTCCTCGAGCACCTCGATGCGCTCCTCGGTGTTGTCGACCAGCCCCTCTTTCGCCTCGAGGGCGTCGACGAGCTGCTCCTGATGGCCCAGCCCGCGGTTGAGGCGCTCGAGCGCCTCGACCACCGACAGATCCGACGGCTCGACCTCGTAGAGCTGCTGCCAGGTCTGAAGCGCCAGCTCCTTTTTTCCGAGACGATGCTCTCGAATCGAGGCCAGATGACGCAGCAAGTTGACCCGGCCGGGCGCCAGGTCGTGGCCCTCGGGCTGGTGCTGCGAGAAGACACGCTCGATCTCTTCCCAACGGTCGATCTTGGCGCCGAGTTGCTCGACGCGAATCCAGACTTCCTCGCGCTCGGGATCGAGCTCGAATTGTCTGCAGGCGTGCTCGAAGGCCAACTCGGTATTGTCGAGCCGGTCCTCATAGAGCGGGATGAGCTCGTCGAGGATCTCGGCCTCTTCGAAACGGTCGTCGGAGACGCCC
Source organism: Persicimonas sp. (assembly GCA_046545675.1). Taxonomy (GTDB): domain Bacteria; phylum Myxococcota_A; class Bradymonadia; order Bradymonadales; family Bradymonadaceae; genus CAYLTX01. The sequence goes on along the minus strand of JBKGZI010000014.1, from coordinate 21,699 downwards.
CGGCGCGCCTCGAGAGCACGGGCGAGCTGCGCGGGCCGGTCGGTGTCCCGGAAGATCGGCTCGAGCATCAAAGCCGCCTCGCGGGCCAGTTCAGACTCGCCGAGCAACTCTTCGACGGCGGCGACCGCCTCCTCGTGCTCGGGCTCTTCGGCCAAGACCTGGCCGTAGTTGTGGATCGCCTCGTTCAGGTCACCGGTGTGCAGCCGAAGCGTGTCGGCCAGCTCCATGAGCGCGTCGACCCGGCGGTCGATCTCGTCGAGCGATAGCAGGCTGAGCTCGCGGTGCAGCGAGTCGACCACTTCGTCCCAGCGGCCCTCCTCGCGTTGGAGTTGCCGGATGCCGCGAAGCGCGCCGACGTGATTGGGCTCGACGTCGAGAATCTCGTTATAGGTCTCACGGGCCGCATCGGTCTCACCCAGATGCGCGCGCTGCACGTCGGCGATCTTGCTCAATTGGTCGACAAGCTCGTGGTGTTCGGCGCCCTGGGAGCTCAGCAGGTCGATCTGCTCGCGCAACACTTCGATGCGCGCCTCGGGCTTTTCGACGCGCTCATAGAGATCTTCGAGCGCGTCGAGCACGTCGAGGTCCTCGGGATCTCGCTGGCGAAGCCGCTCGAAGAAGTCCAGGGATGCCGCGAAGTCGCCCATATCGTCGCGCAGCACCCGACCCAGGCGCGCCCACATCTGCGATCTAAGCTCGTCGTCTTGGACCTCGCCGGCGAGCAGCTCGATATGCTCGGCGAAGAGATCGACCGATTCGCTGTCTCGGGCGGCCTGCTCGGCCTGGTCGAGCACGTTGTCGTCGCCCGGCCGGAGCATCGCCGCCTGCAGCGACCACTCCAGCGCCGAGCCCGGCTCGCCGCGATCAGACTCCAAATCGGCGAGTCGCACGAGCAGCGTGAATCGCTGCTCGTCGTCTTCGGCATGCTCGAATAACACCCGGTTGCTATTCACTCGCCCGTCTAGATCCCCCAGCTTCGCGTAATGCTCGTCGAGCTCACGGGCGACCTCGCGCGGGTCGTCGACCAACGCGCGGATCTCCTCGAGGTGCTCCACGGCGAGTTCGACATCGTCGAGCTTTCCGACGGCGAGGTCGGCCAGACGCCGGTGCAGGCGCTGTTTGCGCTCGGCCTCGGCGCCGGCGGCGGCTTCGGCGAGGCGCTCGGCGAGCGCCGAGAGTGCCTGCCGTCTTTGGTAGACAGCTTCGAGCTCGTCGAAGCGCTCGGCTTCGATATAAATGGCGGTGACGCGCTCGAGCGCCTCTGCATCCTGGTCGTCTTCGCCGAGCAACTTCTCCCAACTCTTGGCCGCTCCCGCGAGATCTCCGACCTCATCTTCGCGAAGTTGGGCAGCCTCTCTGAGCAAGCTGTTGCGCTCGTCGCCCTCGGCGGTGTCGGCCTTTTGCTCCAGGATATCGGCCAACCCGGCGTGGTTGTCGCGCCGGCGATGGATAAACTCGATTTTGTCGATCAGTTCGGTGTCGTCGGGGCGCAGCTTGGCCAACTCGGCCAGCACCCGCACGCTGCGCTCGGGGTCGCGAAGCCGGTCCTCGGCGAGCTCGAGGAGCTCCTCGAGCATATCTTCTCGCTGGTGGCCTTCGTAGAGCTCGGCCTCGGCGTACATCAACTCGAAGAGCGACTCGTAATCACGCCGCTGCTCATAGATGTCGCGCAGTCGATCACGGACGGATTCGTCGTGGGGTTGGAGTTCGAGCACACGCTCCAGATACGGAAGCGCCTGCGTGACGTTGCGCAGGCTCTCCTGCCAGATGTCGGCGACCTCCAAGAGCAGCGCGACCGCCTGGGTCTGGTTTTCCTGTTCGAGCTCGAGGTCGGCGCGCTCGCTCAACATGCCGGCCAGCTCGTTCCAACGGCGTCCCTCTTCGAGCTTGTCTTTGAGTTCCTCGAAGGCGAGGCGGTGGTCGGGCTCGAGCTCCAGGATGCTGTTGAGGGTGTTGATGACCATCACGTCGAGGCCGAGCTCGTCGCGATAGATATCGGCGATACGCTCGAGCAGCACGACTCTGGCGGCGGCGGTCTCATCGCCGTCTTCTTCGAGCTGGCGCACGCGCTCCTTGAGGAAGTCGACCAGCGCGTTCCACTTGCCGTTCTCCTCGTAGAGGCGGCGAAGCTGCTCGCGAGCCTCAGGATGGGTGCCCCACTCGCGCTGATAATTCTTCCAGACGTCGATCGCCTTCTCGGCGCTGTCCATCTGGACTTCGGCCAATTGAGCCAGTTGTGCGCTGAGCTCGAGCGCCTCCTCGGCGTTCGAGGCCTCGCTCTGCTGGCCGCTGAGCAGCGCGAATAGCTTGCGCCACTGGCCTTCTCGCTGATAGAAGTCCTCATAAAAAGCGAGCATGTCGGCCTGCTCGCCGTCGAGCAACTTGATGCGCTTGAAGTAGTATTCTGCGCGCTCCAAATCGCCGAGCTGGTGCCAATAGGTATTGGCGAGGTCGACCATCACCTCGAGCTCGCCGTCCTTCTTGCGAAGGTGCCTGACGGAGTCTTCCAACTGCTCGGCGAGCTCGTCCCAGGCGCCTTCGTCACGAAGCCGCTGCCTGACGAGCTCGAGGGCGGCCAAATCACCCGGATTATCCTCGAGCATCTCTCGGGCCTGCTCGAAGTCACCCTCGAAGGAGTCGACCTGGTCGACGATATCTGCTGATTGGCCGCCGTCGGCTGCCAATGAATCCTCATCGAGGGACGCATCGGCCGGCTGTGCTTGTTCCGAATCGGCGACTGCTGAGCGTTCGTCGACTTCCTCGAGCTCGTAATCATCAGCCGCGGGCTCGGCCTGCGAGTCGCTCTCCTGGAGCGACTGAGTCAGCTCGCGCAGCTCGTCTTGTTGCTCGAGCTCTTCGTAGACGTCCATGAGAAATTCGCCGGCGGCGAAGTTGTTCGACTCGAATTCACGGGCCTTTTCGGCCAGCTCGGCCGCCTTACGGATGCCGCCACCCTCGCGGGCGCGCTCGAGGCGCGCAGCCTCGACCAACAGCGAGGCAGCCGTGGACTCTTCGCCATGGCCGGCGGCCTCGTGCGCCTCGCGCACCCGATTCTTGACCAGTGACTCGACGGTGCCGCCGCCTTGATAGACCTCGGCGATCGTCGCAGCCAATGCGTGATCAGGGTCGGCCTCGAGCGCCTCCTCGAGCGTCTCGAGAGCCTTGTTGTGGTCTCCCAAATAATCACCGTGGACCTGCGCCATGTGCACGAGCACGTCAGCGAGCTCCGAGGACTCCTTCTTGACCTTGCGCTCCAAATCGTAGAGCAGGAGGACGCGCTTGAACTGGCCCGACTCGCGGTAGACCCGACGTGCGCGATCCAGGCTGGTGGTGTCTTCGGGATAAGTCTTGAAGGCGCGTTGGTAGGCGTCCATCCCGTCGTCGTGCTCGCCGACATGCTCGAAGAGCACATCGCCCAGCGCCACGAGGATGGCAGATTGTTCCTTCCTGTCGGTCTCGGCCTCCGACAACTCTCGCAGCACGAAGACGAGCTGCGTGAAGTCCTCCTCGAGATCGAGGTGTTCCGCGTATTTTTCGAAGTGCCAGCGCAGCCTCCTCCAGTCGCCGGCCTCGGCATAGCGGTCGGCGAGGCGGTCGAACGCATCGCGGTTGGCGGGGTCATCCTTGAGCGCTTGCTGGAGCTCGCGAATCTGTTCAGTCATGAAGGAGCCTGTCCGGGCCAGAGACCGGGCGGCATCCCCGGCCTGCTGTAGCTGTGAGATTTGGTTCAGAAATCCACTCGATGCTAACAGACCAAAGGCGAGGTTGACAACGGGCTGGCACGGGTTGGCAATCTGCACCGCACAAGCAAAACCGCCGCTTTTTTCGAGCCCCCGAAAAAAAGCGTTATTCGAAAGCGGCGAAGAAGCGCTCTGCGAGCGCATCAGCCAGGTTGAGCCCGGCGTGGGTGGGATAATAGATGTGCGTGCTGCGCTCCAAAAAGGCCGAGTCGACCATCTCGTCGAGCCCCCCTTCGGCGCGGTCCAGCCACTCGGTGGGAACAGCCCCGCCGAATTGACGGCGCAACTGGGCAAAGTCGAGCCCCTCACGGGTTCGAATACCGAGGAAGAGTCGCTCGACCAGGTGCTCCTTGGCCGATAATTGCTCGAGCTCGCCCGGCTCGCCCGGCGAGGCCAAATAATCGGCCGTCAGGCGAGGGTTGGCGCGGCGGACGACGCCGTCTTCAGCGTCGATCTGCAGGCTGTGAGCGCCCACGCCCAGCCCCAGGTATTCGGCGCCGGTCCAGTACAGCGTATTGTGCTGGCTGCGGCAGCCGGCGCGGGCGAAATTCGACACCTCATAGCGCATCAGGCCGAGCTCTTCGCATCGAGCGACCAGCCGCTCGAGCATCTCGAAGCTACGGTCGTCATCGGGCACCGACAGACGGCCTTTTGCCCTGCGTCGCGCAAAGGCGGTGCCCGGTTCGATGGTCAAGTGGTAGGCGCTCAGGTGGTCGAGCCGATCGTTTCTCTCGCTGCCATCGCTCTCCAGCACAAACTGCTCGACCTGGTCCAGGTCGGCCTCCCACTCCTCGAAGCTTTGGCCCGGATTGCCGAAGATGAGATCCAGCGAGACGATGTCCGGGCCGTGTGCGAGCGCCAATTCAACCGCCTCGATGGCTCGTTCTGGGGTGTGGTTTCGATTGAGCGACTTCAAGACGCGCGGCTGAAAGCTCTGACAGCCGATACTAAGACGGGTCACGCCGGCGTCGCACCAGGCGCTCAGATTCGAGCGCGTCACGTCGTCGGGGTTAGCCTCGAGGGTCACCTCGGCGGGTTCATCGGGGCCGAGAGCGCCGCGAATCTCGCGCATGACTCGGTCGAGTTGCTCGGGCTGCCACAGAGAAGGAGTGCCACCGCCGAAATAGATCGTGCGAACGTCTCGGCCGTCGATTAGATGGCGGCGGCCCGAAAACTCCTCGATGAGCGCGTCGGCGTACTCGGTGTGCGGGATCGTCTTGCGTACGTCGACCGCGAAGTCGCAATAGGGACATTGGCGGGCACAAAACGGCACGTGCACGTAGATCCCACAGGCCGCGTCGTCCCGGCGGCGCACTGGCTGAGTCTGAGCGATAAGTAGAGCTCGCGGTATGAGGTCGGGTCCCAGATGGCCGCTTTCGAGTCGATTTCTGCACGATCTATGCTATAGTCACCGGCATAATCAAAATATATACGCCAAAAGAGCGAATAATGACAAAACGATATTTCGTGACTCTCTGTGTGTTTGGAGCCATGGCGGCAATCGGATGCGGCGAGGACGGGAAGAATGCTGCTCGGTTGAACTCTGAGATCGGCTACGACGACGATGACAGCCGCATCGTCGTGATCTTGAACCGGGACCTGAACTCCGGCGAGCAGTTGCACGCACGGGTGCGCTCTCTGGCGGACGGCGACCAGCTCGACTGCGGCGCGATGGCCGCGAGCATCCCTCGGTTGTCCGAGTCGAGCGGCAACCACCAATACCCCGGCCCGCAGGTCCAGCCGGAAGACTTCAAAACCACGACTTCACCAGAGACCCTGCTCGACGAATCCGCCGACGCCCACCAGCAGCGTCTCGCGACGACGTTTTTCGTCGATATATGCGTCATGGCCGAGGATCGTACGCTCCATCAGGCGCGCTATGACATCCGCCAGGCGCTCGACCGGCGCGGCTCGGCGGGCAAGCTCGACTCCCAGGACGACGGAGTGCGCCTCGAGAGCAATCAGGCCTACGCCGAAGCGTGTATCAGTGAGATGGGTGATATTCCGTTTTGGGGAGAGCGCATCAGCGAGGACGGCGAGCCCGACTGGGGCACGGTCGATTGCGTCGAGATCGGCACCCCGATTCCCTCGGAGGTCGACGGCGTGCCTCACGAGGAGCGCGTCGATCACTGCGATCACCCCCAATATATCTACAACCATTGTGAGCCCGACGCGCGCACCGGCGCCAACGGCCCGCGCGTGGCCCACGAGCGAAACGAAGAGGGTACGCACTGGGTCCTGTTATGCCGCAAGGCGCATGCCGACGAGGGACGCTACAACGACATGGCGATGATCGGCCACAATCCGTTTACCGGCCAGACCTGCTTCTTCCAGAACCAGCTTCCCTCGGGCGACACGCCGCGGCCCTCCAACGACGGCAATCACATTCCGCATCCGGCCGACGATGTTCAAAGCGAGGACTCACCGCAGACCTGGACGGACCTGTGGGGCGGCATCGAGGGCGGCATCGGCCCGGAGGGTGGTATCCAATGCCAGGGTTGTCACAGCACCGACCCCTTCATTCACACGCCCTGGATTGACGGAGCCGTCGACGACGACGGCGAGCCCGTGGTTCCGAAGATGGGCGAGAACCCCGACTTCGTAGAGGGTTATAATGGCCCCTATAAGCTCATCGACGCCGAGGATCAGGGGTGGTCGGAGCCCAAGCATTTGGTCAGCGAGGAGGCCGACGCCTGCACAAGCTGCCACCGCATAGGCCTCGATCAGTGGACGGCGTCGAGCTCGATCAGATCGCAATCGAACGAGGACGGAGGCTGCGTATTTTGCGGCTACGCTCCCTGGCTCGATAGACTCGAGCAAGCCGACGACACCTGGGAGCAACTGGTCACCGAGAGCCACCGCGAATTCGACGAAGCCTTTTGGATGCCGCCGGATGCGCCCGACGTGCTCAATGAGGAGCTGTGGGTCGAATCCGAGTATAAGGCAGCGATGGACTTCATCCGCTCATGTGGGGAAAATCCCGACGAGGAGGCCTGCAAGTGGGAGTCGCTGCCCGAAGAACCTGGGAACCCGACCGAGCTGCCGACGGTCGACGAGACCGGAATCGACTTGGCCCAAGAGGCCCTCACCGTGCTCGGCGCCCCGTACGTGGTCGACGGAGAAGAGCATGAGTCGTCCCGCCGTTGCGGCGAATGCCACGCGACCTCCACGCACGGCATGATCGACTGGCTCGAGGGGACGCTCGAGGCGGTCGACGCCGGGATCGATGTGCGCAGCGACCCCGACGAGCTGAGCCAGGAGGAGGCGGCGGAGCTGGTCAACTATATGCGCGAGGGGGACGAGGATAGCGTGTACGCCGCGTATAAGCTCGGCGTGTTCTCCTCGGGCGTCCAATTCCCCTACTTCCAGAAGTTGTTCCAGAAGGCCTACGGGGCCGGCTGGGGTCTCGAATACGGCGCGTTTTTGCAGCGGGTGAGTATGCCCAAGGGCAGCCATCCGCCGCTGAGCGGACGAGAATTTGCGGTGGTGGCCAAGTGGTTCGTCGATGAGCGGTTGGAACATCTCGAAGACCTGCTCGTCGAGCAGCCGCCCCCGGCGACCTGCGACGAGGTGCGCGCCCAATACGATTTGACGGAGCCCAAACCGTGGCTCCAAAACCACATCGAAGATATGGAGTTCGACGGCTGGGCGGCGCGCAACGAAGAAAATGGCATCAATATGTTCGGCTGCCAGAGCAGCGAGCCGCTCGATTGTTTCGCAGACGCCGACGCCAAGGAGCAATGGTCCTCGGAGGCCGTCGATGCCGCTCGCCTGGTCGAGATACGCGAGCTCGACTTCAGCACCAGCTTCTGGACACGCACCTCGGCTGACGGGCGCTTTGTCGGAAACGGCGGGGGCAATACCGACGGTTTCCGCGCCACGATCACCGACTTGGTCACTGATCAGGATATCGGCGTCAGTGGCTCGTACGACCCGGGCTTTTTCCCCAATAACGACGGCTTCATCATGCAAGGGGCCGGCGCAGGCCTATGCAGCCAATCGGTGCTGACCCGCCAGGACGCCATCGAGGATGGCATCGACTTCACCGAAGACGGCTGCAATATGGCCGAGGGCATCAACCTGTATCAGCACGTGGCGGTGAGCCTCGCCGGTGACTACTTCGTCATCAACAGCGAGTTCACCAGTGATTCGGGAGGCGGCACTCGAGATCCCAAGGCACCGTTTTACGAGGGATCGACGATGAAATTCTCCCCGCTGGTCTTCGACGGCACCGACTGGACTCAGAAGCCGGCGGTGATCGTCGACTCGCCTTACGAGGGCGACTCGGTGCTGTCGCCGTCGGGACGCATGGTCATCAGCCGCTTTGCCGGGCCGGAGGGTACGGCGCTGGGTTATATGTTGCGTCGTGTCGAGGCCGTGCCCAACGCCGATGACAGCTACGACATCGACATCAGCCTGCCGGTGCAGTTTTTGTGCGAGCCCGGAGCCAAGGGCAATATCTCCTTCGACGAACGTTGGTCGGTCACCCATCACTACGAAAACGACACGGCCAACGTCTATCTATCCGATCTTCTGACCGCCGAGACGTATAAGATCACCGACATGCCCGAGGGGACCAAAGCGCTGTTCCCGCACTTTCGCTCAGATGGTTGGATTTACTTTCTGGCCAAGGGTGACGGCACCGATCGCATCATCGCATCGGACGCCGCGATTCGCCTCGCGAGCCAGCAATGAACCAGGTGATCAGTGGAATTCAATTTGAGGTGCCTATGATGCAGCGACGCGCCATCTTATTGGTGGGGTTGCTCTTGTTATGCAGTTGCTCGTCGGCCGATGAGCCAGCGCCGGCCGAGCAGGAAGAGTCGTCGCTGGATTTTCCCTGGAACGGCGAGGGTCAGGGGAAAACCGACGCCTTCGGACGCTCGTTGGTCGGCGCGCCCAACCCCTATACGCCGGACCCGGAGCTGTTGGACGATCCGGCCGCTGCGCAGACAGCGCTGTCGGGCGATATGCGCCAGCGCCGCGAGGTCGCCTGGCAGACCGCCCACAAGGTACTCGAGCCGGTGCCGCTGGCCGGCCTGTCCAATCAATTGGACGCCCGGCCGGCCTGTGACGACAGCGTCGAGAACCGAGAGCTCGATCGTTGCTCGGACCAGCCAGACCCGGACACGTGCGCGAGCTTCGAGTCGGCGAGTGGCTTCGAGATTTGCGCCTGGGACGACGAAGACACCAGATGTGAGCCGGTATGCGACCACCTCACGCTGCCCGATGGCCAAGAAATCCCCGAAATCCCCCGCTGGGAGACCTGGTACGGGGTCGAGGATATCAACCGCATCTTCAAATATGCCTACTCGCGCCTCGATGAAGACCAGAAGCTTGCCCGCGCCCCGCTCGACGATGAGCTCATCGGCCAGGCCTTCCAATATAATAACACCGCCCAGGAGCGCTCGAGCCGCTGGCCGCTTCGTCGCTACACCGATTCGGTCATCGACCTATTCGGTTGCGGGGTCGACAGACTGCCTGGAGAGGCCGACGAGGACTACGCGCAGCGGTGTGCGCAGTCCCGCCAGAGCGCGTTCAGTGGTTCGTCGGCTGCCGGCGGTGGTGTGGCCCGCATGATGTACAGCCCGGCCATGGTTCTGCACTTGATGCGTAACTACGGGGAGGTGCTCGCCTGCCGCGATACGTCGGCGACCGACAGTTGGTGTGGTGACGGCCAGGCCTGCGACGATCCCTCCGAGAACTTCTCGACCTGTTTTCGGGCTGAGTTCCCCGCCGACGCCGGCCACCCCTGGCGCGACGCGGACTCCGACGAGGAAGACCCCCTCGCCGGTCTTCCGGGCGCCGAGGGCACCGTGCTGATCAAGGCGACCTGGGCGCGGGTCGGCTTCGGCTTCGATCTGCCCGCCTACGACACCGACGCCGACGCGCTGCGCGAGCGTATCGGCCCCGGCGCGCTGGCAAGGTGGCCCGACGAAGGCGACCGCCTCTACGAGTCGCCCGAAGATCCCCAAGAACAGGCGTTCCCCACCCCGGACGATATCTACACCATCCAGACCCGCTCGGACGGGGTCTATCGCTTGACCGGCTTGCATATCATGACCAAGGAGCTACGCCACTGGCAGTGGGTATCGCTGTGGTGGAGCGACGATCCGGACACCGACTTCGGCGCCGACCGTCCCGACTCCTTCGACGATCTGCCACCTGTGTGGAGCAATTATAAGATGTGCGCGGTGGTCGACTACCTGGAGGCCGACGCCGACGCCCCGGGTCGTTTCGAGGATCTGCCCAGCCTGCAGGCCGCCCTCGAGGCCATCGGCTCCGAGCCGGGCGCGCCGTCCTGGTGTAGCAACCCGTATATCGAGCACGAGGCGGGCAACGCGCGCACCAATTGCATCGGTTGCCATCAGCACGCCGGCACACGCTTTAAAGAGAGCTTCGAGGAGGGCCGCCAGCCGGAGTTCGATCTGCAGGAGGTCATCGCCAACGCGTCACCCACGCTCGACCGAACGAACCGGTATCCGGCCAACGGGCGCACACGCCGGCGCACTCACTTCCCGAGCGATTATTCGTGGGCGTTTAGCCGCCTCGACGACCTCACCGAGCTGATTCGCACCGAGGTCGAGTATAGCGGCGCCCAGGATGAGCGGTGGCTGCGTATCCGGGACATCCTGGCAGCCGAAGGCTCGGCGACCGCCGGCAGAGAGCTCTTCTTGGGGACCACCGAGACCCAGGCGTGCGCCGACTGCCACGGCGAACAGGGTGAGGGTGACTTCGGGCCGAACCTCTCGCAACGCTTTTCCCAGAAGACCGAGTGGCAACTGCTGTACACGATCATCGACGGCCGCGCAGAGATGCCGGCCTGGGGCGAGGAGCTGACCGACGAAGAGTTGGCCGATTTATTTAGCTACCTGCGAGCAGATTTCGCGCCCGAATAGGCCCTGTTGCTAAGACTGATCGAGAGGCCCATTGCGAGGTCCATTCGTGGGTGAACCAATCGACAAACCCGGAGTGTCCGGGCTGTGGGTCTACCCACTGAAGTCGGCCTCGGGTGTCCGGCTCGATCAAGCTGAGGTCGACGCGCGCGGCTTCGCGCTCGACCGTCGCTGGATGCTCGTCGATTCCGACGGCGGGTTCATGACTCAACGCAAGCACCCGCGGCTTGCCCTCGTCGGCTGCGCCATAGACGACAAGAACCTCGTGCTCACCGGACCGGGCAGATCCGCTCTCGAGGTGCCCTTGCGGCTGGCCTTGGGAGCAAGCGCCCCGGAGAGCATGCAGGTGCATATCTGGGGCTCCGAGTGCCGCGCCTTACATGTGGGGCAGCAGGCTGACAGATGGTTCCGTGAATTTCTGGGCGTCGAGTGCCGGCTGGTATTCATGCCCGCGTCGACTCGCCGGCGAGTCGATTCCGAGTCCGGCTGCGGTGACGACATCGTCAGCTTCGCCGACGGCTACCCCTTCCTGCTCGTCGGCCAGTCCTCGCTCGACGACCTCAACGCGCGGCTGGCCGAGCCGGTGCCGATGGATCGCTTTCGGCCTAATATCGTCGTCGAGACCGACGAGCCGTTCGCCGAAGACACATGGACACGCATTCGCATCGGCGAGGTCGTCTTCCGCGTGGCGAAGCCGTGCGCGCGCTGTACGGTCACCACGACCGACCAGGCCACCGGCGAGCGCGGCAAGGAGCCGCTGGCGACACTCGCTGGGTACCGCCGCTTCGACGGGAAGATTCTCTTCGGGCAGAACCTGATCCAAGAGAGCCGCGGCAAAGTGTGCGTTGGCGACGAGGTCGAAATACTCGGTCTCAAACGAGGGTGAGCACCTCACCTAAACCCTTGGCTTAACTACCGAAAACATCAAATCAGAGATATTCAGGAATGATGAGCCGGCGCCCGCCAGTTGAACTTGGCGGCAGCCGGGCATGGATGTGGTGTAGTTGCGCTGAGCAGTTGAGTGGGGACTGCCGAGCGTCACTTCGGTTGCCGAAGTGGCGTGGCCGAAGTGGCACCAAAGCCGATTCTGAGGACACACACAGGTCATCAAATAGGGCGAGAACTTGTAGTCGCACGGATAAGTGCACTATTATGGAGCGGTTCGCCGCTTTTGACGCACTGCGTCGAAACCGCTACCTTCAGTCCATAACAGGGTAGTGAAGGAACGCCCTGCCAAAGCAGTACGGTCAGGTCATCATGAATCATGCAGTCCAAGACAATAGCGATCTTCCGGAACACCCTCGGGAAGTGACCCGGCGCGTCAAGTCATTGCGCAAGCAAAAGGCCTACCGCGAGGCGCGCGAGCTCCTGGAGGCAGCTTTTGCCCGGTGGCCGGACAACGCAATCATCGCCAACAACCTGATTATGTCGTTTCGGCGCCAGCCCGAGCGCGCCTGGCAGGTCTACGAGGAAATGCTCGAGGCGGGGGCGGAGCCCGATGCCTATACCTACTCGAATCTGCTCAAGTCCTTCGGCGACGCCGGCCAGCCGGAGCGAGCCTGGCGGGTCTACCAGGAGATGCTCGACCGCGAGGTGGAGGCCAACGTCATCACCTACAGTATCCTGGTCAAAGCGTTCGGCGACGCCGGGCTGCCCGAGCGCGCCGCGCAGATTGTCGAGACCATGCAGAACGAGGGCGTCGAGCCCAATATCGTCACCTACAATAGCCTGATCAAAGCTTTCGGTGACGCCGGCCTGCCCGACCGGGCATGGAAGACCTGCGAGACGATGCTCGATCGAGCCATCGCCCCCAATATCATCACCTATAATAGCCTGATCAAAGCTTTCGGTGACGCCAATCAATACCGCAAGGCTAACGCGCTCTTCGAGGGCATGCGTGAGGCGGGCGCTCGGCCCAATGACTTCACCTTCAACATCTTGATCAAGACTTTCGGCGACGCAGGGCTTCCCGAGCGGGCCTTCGAGACCTTCGAGTTGATGGTCGAAGACGGCGTGGCCCCCAACGACTTCACGTTCAATATCCTGATCAAGGCGTTCGGCGACGCCGGCCTGCCCGAGCGGGCGATGTCGATCTATGAGCGCATGAACGACCACGGCATCGAGGCGGACGTCATCACCTACTCGACGCTGATCAAAGTCTTCGGCGACGCCGGCCTGCCCGAGCGTGCCTGGCAGATCTTCGGAGATATGCTCGAAGCCGGCCATGCGCCCAACGTGGTCACCTACAGCGCATTGATCAAGGCATTCGGCGACGCCGACGAGCCCGAGCGCGCCTGGCAGGCTTTCGAGACGATGAAAGAGGCCGGGGTCCGGCCCAACGTGATCACCTATAACGTGCTCATCAAAGCCTTCGGCGACGCCGGCGACCCCGAGCGGGCTCGGCGCGTCTTCGAGGCCATGGACGACGCGAAGGTCACGCCCAACGTGATCACCTACTCCAGCCTCATCAAAGCGTTTGGCGACGCCGGCCACGCCGAGGAAGCCTTCGGCATCTACACGAAGATGTGCGACGAGGGCATCGAGCCCAACGTGATCACCTACTCGAGCCTGATTCGGGCCTGCGGCACCACCGCCGCCCCCGAGCGCGCCTGGCAGATCTACCAGAAGATGCTCGCCGAAGGCGTCGAGCCCAACGTGGTCACCTATTCGAGTCTCATCGAGGCGCTCGGCAGCGCCGGACAGACCGAGCGGGCCTGGCAGGTCTTCGAGACGATGGCCGACAGCGGGGCCGGGCCAAACTTGATCATATATAGCGCGCTGATCAAAGTCTTCGGCGACGCCGGCAAACCCGAGCGCGCCTGGCGGGTCTTCGAGGCGATGGCCGACTCCGACATCGAACCCGACGTGGTCACCTACTCCAGCCTCATCAAGGCGTTCGGCGACGCTCGCCAGCCCGACCGCGCCTGGGATGTCTACCGGCAGATGCTCTCCGAAGGTGTGGAGCCGGACGTCGTCACGTTCAGCATCTTGATCAAGGTCTTCGGCGACAACAACCAGCCCGACCGCGCCTGGGAGATCTACGCGCAGATGCTCGACGACGAGATCGACGCGAACGTCATCACGTTCTCGACGCTCATCAAGGCCTTCGGCGACAGCGACCAGCCCGAGCGCGCCTGGCAGGTCTACGAGACGATGCTCGACGCCGGGGTCTCCCCGGACATCATCACCTACTCGACGCTCATCAAGGCCTTCGGCGACGCCGGCCAGCCCGAGCGCGCCTGGCAGGTCTACGAGACGATGCTCGAGGACCCCGCGCGCCTCGACGAGATCTCGTATAATATCCTCATCCGGGTGCTCGGAGACAACGGCCAGCCCGACCGCGCCTGGCAGGTCTACGAGCGCCTGGGCGAGCTCGGCCTCGACCTCAACGTGGTCACCTACTCCATCCTGATCAAGGTCTTTGGAGACGCCGGCCAACCCGAGCGGGCCTGGAAGGTCTACCGGGCGATGCTCGACGACGCGATCGAGCCCAACGTGATCACCTACTCGACGCTGATCAAAGCCTTCGGCGACGCCGGCCAGCCCGAGCGCGCCCTCGAAATGCTCGAGTTGATGGAAAGGCGCGATATCGAGCCCAACGCCATCGCCTATAATAGCCTCATCAAGGCGTTCGGCGACATGGGCCAGCCCGAGCGGGCCTACCAGCTATACCGCCAGATGGTCGATCACGGCCTCGAGGCCGACGTGATCACGTTCTCGACGCTGATCAAGACCTTCGGCGACGCCGGCCGACCCGACCGGGCGCTGGAGGTCTACGAGGAGATGCCGTCGGTGGACGTGCGACCCAACGACTTCACCTTCAATATCCTCATCAAGGCCTTCGGCGACGCCGATCGGCCCGAAGACGCCTGGCGCATCTATCGGCGCATGCTCGACAGCGACGTGCGACCCGACGAGATCACCTACACCAACCTGATCACCTCGTTTTATCGCAGCGGCCTGTACGAGGAAGGCATCGAGCGCCTCGGCGAGATCCACATGCCCGCCAACGTGCTGCCGCTCAAAGCCGAGCTGTACCGCAAGGCCGGCCGGCGCCGCGAGGCCATTCGCCTCTGCGAGCGCTGCCTCGCCGACGACGCTACGAGCCAGGAGGCGCACGCATACGCCTGGATTGTGCGTCTGTATTGCCTGCTGCACGAAGACCCCGACCGCTTCGAACGACTCCAAGACGACCCGCCCTTTGGCGAGGACAGCCCCCATTGGATTCGCCTGCAATGTGCGCGGGTCTTCGGCGGGATCATCGAGGCCGAATCCCTCGAGAGCAACGCGATGTGCCGCGAGCTCGGCGACGCGTTGGGCGGCGCGCGAAACGCACACTCCCAGAGCGATATCCGCTCGGCGATTCGCCTGCTCGAAGCTGAAATGGATCTACCTGAATAACCCGCAATGGGCCTGTTGAGCTTGCATGAGCCGGAACCAACGCTCCTGCCTAACCGAGCAGGCGCGCCGCCCTACTCTGCTGCTGTGGCGACGTTGTCACCGGCGGGCTCTTCTTGGACGGGCTTGCCGTTCTCGAAGCTCAGGTCGGAGTGACCTTCGCGGGCGTTGATCTGGACGAGCTCGACGTCGAGCTTGCCCGAGGCTTTGGGGCCCGGCTTCTCGGTGTCATCGAGCATCTCCCAATCGCTTCGTCCCCACGGCCTGGGGATATAATAATAATATTCGAAATCAGTGGGGCGCAGCGTCTTCTGGCTGCCCGCGGCCACCTCGTCGATGGTCCACAGGTATTTCTGGTTGATCACCACACGCACCCGCGTCCAATCCGAGTCACTGTCGTTGATCAGATGCAGATTCATGTCGTCGATCTCGGCGAGCTCTTCGACCTTGAAGTCGGCACCCAATTCGTCGTCACCGCTGCCACCGCTGAACGCCCAGATCAGGCTGGCCACCGAGATGACCGCGTAGGCCGCGATGGTCGCAACCTTCTCGACCTGATAGCGCGACCCACCCTTGATCACCGAGTCGATGACGTCGTTGATTTGATCGACGGTATTCGAAAAGTCCATCAGTCGTGGGCGAGTGGGAGCTGGATGACTGTCTATTTATAACGCGTGTCGCCAAAGATTGGTAGTGCTTCTGGAGCGAAGCGATTCATCCAGCGCTTCGAAATCACGGCTGGCCTCGGTTGGCCGAGACTCCGGTCCAGCGATGGCCAGCGTGACTGGCCAGTCATAAAAAGTCGCATCTTGACAGGCATTTAGCTCAACTACTAGAAAACTGCGCCGCTCGAAATACGGGGTGTGCAGCACCTGAAATCACAAGGGACGTTATGACGGCCGCGCCAAAACAGCGAAAAACTGCAGCGTTTTACGACGTCGACGGAACGCTCATCAAAACCAATGTCGTACACGCCTACGCCTATTATGCGATAAACTCGCCGTATATCGGCAAAAAGATATCCAAGACGCTCGGTTTGCTGGCGAGTCTGCCGGCCTATTGGCTGGCTGATAAATTCGACCGTAAGCTGTTCAACGACGCGTTCTACAAGAATTACGAGGGCTATACCGAAGACCGGCTCATCGTCATCGGCGAAGAGATCTTCGACAACGTCATCCGGCCCAATATCTTCGAGGGGGCACGCTCGCTCATCGAGAAGTCCAAGGAGCAGGGACACCGCCAGGTGCTGATCACCGGCGCGCTCGACGTCATCACGGCGCCCTTGGCTGACTATTTGGGCGTCGACGAATATGTCGCCAACCACCTCGAGCTCAAGGACGGCTTCGCGACCGGCCGCCTCGGCAAACCGGTGCTCGCCGGGGCGAATAAAGCGCTGTGGGTGCGCCGGTACGCCGAAGAGCACGACATCGACCTGGACGGCTCATTCGCCTATGCCGACAGCGGCTCGGATATCCCGCTTCTGTCAGTGGTCGGCAACCCCTGTGCGGTCAACCCCGATTTTCGCATGAAGACCAACGCCCGCGCCTACGATTGGCCGATTCTCAATTTGCAATAACTGCCGGCGTGAGTCTCGAGCCTCGAAGGCCAATCAAGGCCCATTCGAGTCCTCCCTCAAGCCCCAAGCCCCAAGCCTTCAAAACAATGGCCAAGACTTCCGATAATATCGTCATTCTCGACGAAGATTCGCCGGCTCGCTACATGCACTACGGCGAAGACTTCATCACCGCGAAGTTTCCAGCTGGAACGCGCGCCATTTACGCGAATCCGCCGATGAAGCCCATCGAGAACCGCGGCGCGGCGATTCGCTACGCCCTCAACCACCCTGAGGGTGACGTCGACCCGCTCTTCGCCCAGCTCGAACCGGGGATGAAGGTGGCGATCGCCATCGACGACATCAGCGTGCCCCTGCCACCGATGAAGACGCCGGATATCCGTCAGGAGGTCATCGAGATCGTCGTGCAGATGCTGCACGACCACGGCGTCGAGGATATCGAGATGTTCATGGCGCTGGCGCTGCACCGGCGGATGACCCCCGCCGAGATCAAGCGCTCGGTCGGCCCGAAGATCTTCGACGAGTTCTACCCGGAGCGGCTCTACAATATGGACGCCGAGGACCCCGAAAATATGGTCCACCTCGGCAAGACCGACCAGGGCGAGGACGTCCAAGTGGTGCGCGCCGCCGCCGAGAGCGACCTGTTGATCTACGTCAACGTCAATTACGTGCCCATGAACGGCGGTTATAAGTCGCTGGGCACCGGCATGGCCGGCTACCAGTCGATTCGCCACCACCACAACCCGGACACCATCGCCGAGTGCGACTCGTATATGGATCCGGAGGCCTCGGCGCTCTACGACAGCAACACGCGCATGGGCATGATGGTCAACGAGCAGCTCAACGTCTTCCACATCGAGACGGCGCTTAACAACAAGATGTACGACGACAACCTCCAATTCCTCGCTCGCAAGGAGGAAGACTGGACGGCCGGCGACCACATGAAGTTTCGCTCCTTTCAGTGGGCGCTGGACAAAGCTCCCCGCAAGGCAAAGCGCAGCATCATGCATAAGGTGCCGGCTGACTACGGACTCATCGGCGTGTTCGCCGGCGAGACCGAGGCGGTCCACGAAAAGACCCTCGAGAAGTGCTGGCAGCAGCACCTCGTCGAGGTCGAGGGCCAGTCGGACGTGGTCATCTACGGCATCCCCTTCGAGAGCCCCTATAACGTCAACTCGATCATGAACCCGCTTCTGGTGCGGGTGATGGCGTTGGGCTACTTCTTCAATATGTACCGGGGAAAGCCGCTGGTAAAAGAGGGCGGCACGCTCATCATCACCCACCCGTGCTACGATGAGTTCGACCCGGACCACCACCCCAGCTATATCGAATTCTTCAACCGCTGCTTGGCCGAGACCCGCAACTCGCACAAGCTCTCGTATAAATTCGAGGAAGAATTCGCCCACAACCCCAGCTATATCGAGATGTTCCGCCGGGGCAACGCCTATCACGGCGTACACCCCTTCTATATGTGGTATTGGTGCGAAAACGGCGCCAATCACGTCGGGCGGGTCATCGTCGTCGGCGCCGAGAACGAGCACGTTCCCGAGCGGCTGGGCTGGGAGCGCGCGGACACGATGGACGAGGCGATCGAGATGTCCAAGGAGACCCACGGACAGTCGCCGAGCATTAGCGTGTTGAACCATCCCCCGTATGTCATCACCGACGTCAAGTAGGACGCGCCGACTGCGACTGAGTCGCTCGCCGACCTACAACGCCACAAAAGGAAGTTGCGATGTCGAACGAACACGACACCAACCACGAAAATTCGACCGGTCCCGGGGCCAACGGCGCCGCCGGCACTAACGGAGCGGCGCCCACGAACAGCGCGCATGCCGACGCTCACAGTGACGTGGAGTGGTCCGTCTCGGAGACACTCTCCGGGCGCACGATCCTGCTGACCGGCGTGACGGGCTTTTTGGGCAAGGCCTTCCTGTCGATGCTGCTCCGATATCATCCGGATATCGAGCAGGTCTACGTGCTCATTCGACCGCGCACCGACAAGAGCGCCGAGGACCGCTTCTTCGAGCAGGTCGTGGCCAACTCGGTGATGCAGCCGCTTCGAGACATCTACGAAGAGGGCTACCTCGACTTTATCAAAGACAAATGTACCCCGCTCGGCGGCGACATCACCGAGGAGCACCTGGGGCTCGACGAGGACGAGGCGCGCGCCATCTCCTCAAACCTCGACGTGCTCGTCAATTCGGCGGGGCTGACCAACTTCAATCCGAACCTGGAGAGCGCGCTGACCATCAACGCGCTATCTCAGTTCAACATGCTCAATTTCGTGCGTCTGGGCGGCAACCACGCCTCCTATATGCACGTCTCGACGTGCTTCGTGGCCGGAAACGTCGATGGCAAGATCGACGAGAAGCTGCCCGGGCCCACGAATTACCCCAATTATGATGAGCTCGGGGTCAGCTACGACGCTCAGCGCGAGATCGACGACTGTCGGGCAATGATCGCCCACGCCAAACAACTCGCCGGCGACCAGGAACACCAGAGCCAATTCACCAAGCAGGCCAAGGATAAGCTGCGCGCGGACCACCTCTCCCCGACGAATCCGGTGCTCCTCGAGGAGGCGATCGACAAGATCCGCTCGAATTGGCTGCGAAAGCGCCTCTCCAACGAGGGTCGCGAGCGGGCGGACTTCTGGGGCTGGCCGAATATTTATACCTACACCAAGTCGCTCGGCGAGCGGGTCATGGCCGCGGCCAAAGACGAGATCAATCTGTCGATCTTCCGGCCGGCGATCATCGAGAGCGCCCTATCCTATCCGGAGGTCGGCTGGAATGAGGGCATCAACACGAGCGCGCCGCTGGTCTTCTTGATCTCGAAGGGCCACCGCTTCGTGCCCACCCGCGACAAGATCAACCTGGACGTCGTGCCCGTCGACTACGTCGCCGGCGCGATGCTCGGGGTCGTCGCCGCGCTGATCGAAAAGCGCCAGCACGACGTCTATCACTGCGGCTCGGGCCACCTCAATCCGGTCTCGGTCGCTCGCCTGGTCGAGCTGACCAACCTCGGGCTGCGCAAGCTCAACAAGAACAAGCGTATGCCCGCATGGCAGCGCGTGGTGTTGAACTCGATGGACAGCGTGCCGGTCGGCGCCGACCAATTCAATCGCCAGAGCGCACCGGCGCTCAAGAAAGCCGCCTCCGGCCTGCGCGGGCTACTCGACAAGGTGCCCTCGAAGAAGCTCGGCGGCCTCGGCAAGGCGGTCAACTCGGTCAAAAGCGGGCTGAGAACAGCCGAGGCGGTCACCGGCGTGACCGAGAAGATCTTCGAGCTGATGATCCCGTTCACCCACCACAACGCCTTCGAATTCCAGACCAACCACATCGGCGAGTTGGTCGAGGGCCTGCCGGCCTCCGAGCAGAAGCGCTACGGCTCGCCGGTCGAGGACATCGACTGGCGCCACTATTGGATCGACGTGCATGTGCCGGGTCTGGCGCGCCACGCGTTCCCGGAGCTCGAGGCCAAGTTCAAGGGCAGCCCCAAGAAGACTTATACCTACGACGACCTGGTCGAGCTCTTCGAGACGAGCACGGAGAACTTCGCCCATCGCGTCGCGCTGCAGCACCACCACGACGGCATCACCGAGCGCTATACCTACGGCGAGCTCAAGGAGCACGCCGAGCGTGCCGCGGGCGTGCTGAGCGCTTATGGCGTGCGCGACAGCGCCGCAGCCCTGGTGGTCGGAGAGAACCGGCCGCAATGGGGGATGACCTATTTTGGCATCCTCACCGCCGGCGGCGTCGCCGTGCCGGTCGACCCGGAGTCCTCCCCCGAGGAGTTGGTCAACCTGGCGCGCTCTTGTCGAGCGCGGGTCGTCGTCGTAAGCGACGCGGTCCACCAGCGGCTCGGCGAAGAGCTCAGCGAGCAACTGCGCGACGAGGGCATTCCTGCGTCGATCGTGACGTTCACGGAGCTGTATTCGCGCGCTGTGCCGGCGGAAGCCGACCAGGTCATCGAGCTTGGCGAGTTGGCAGCCGACGGCGGCGCCCCTGCACCGGGTGCCCTGGTCGAGGCAGCCGACGATGGCGACAGGCTCGCCAGCCTCATCTACACCTCGGGCACCACCGGCCAGCCCAAGGGCGTGATGCTGACCCACCAGAACTTCGCGCACCTGCTGTCCAGCCTGCAGCAGACCTTCGATATCGACCAACGAGACGGCTTCTTGAGCGTCTTACCGCTGCATCACACCTTCGAGTTCGCCTGCGGCTTTTTGATGCCGCTGTCGAAGGGCGCCACCATCACCTATATGGAGGAGATCTCATCGGAGGAGCTCAACTCGGCGCTGTCTTCGACGAAGGTCACCTCGCTCATCGGCGTGCCGGCGCTGTGGCAACTATTGCATCGGCGCATCAAGCAGCGCATCGACGAGGCACCGGCGGCGGTCGCCTGGGCGCTCGACGTCTTGCAGCAGGCCAATACGACGCTGCGCGACCGCTTCAACGTCAATATCGGGCCGGCCGCATTCAGGGCCGTCCACCGCGCGTTCGGCGGAAAGCTCAAATACCTCATCTCCGGGGGAGCCGCCCTGCCCTCCGACGTGCTCGAGGCCTTCCACGGCCTCGGCTTCAACCTCTACGAGGGCTACGGGTTGACCGAAGCAGCCCCCGTGCTGACCGTCAACCGGCCCGAGGACGGGCTGACTCCGGGCAGCGTCGGGAAGCCGCTGCCAGGCATCGAAGTCGACATCCACGAGCCCGATGACGACGGCGTCGGCGAGGTCATCGCCCGCGGCCCCAACGTGATGCGCGGCTATCTGGATCGGGACGAAGACACCGCGCGCGCCCTGCAGGACGGATGGTTGTACACCGGTGACCTGGGCAAGATCGACCGCAACGGAGATCTCACCATCGTCGGCCGCCAAAAGGAGGTCATCGTGACCTCCGGGGGCAAGAACGTGTATCCGGACGAGCTCGAAGAGGTCTACGGCAAGTGCGAGCTCATCGAGGAGCTGTCCGTGGTGGGAATGCCCGACGGCTCCGGGAGCGAGCGCGTGGCCTGCCTCGTGCGCCCCAGCCTGCCCGACGACGCCACCGCCGACCAAATCGCAAGGGTGCGCGCCGAAATCCGCGAGTTC
>JBKGZI010000013.1:0-33577 GCA_046545675.1 Persicimonas sp. | reverse complement strand
CTCGCCAATAAGCGGGTCGACCGCCCGCCCAAAAAGCACGGCAATATCCCGCTCTGATGGGCGGACCTTTGCACGCACCAGCCCCCTCACTTTTGTGGTGAGGGGGCTTTTTTGTGGCGTCACGGCGTATTGATTTAAATTGGTAGCCGGCCTCCTCCCAAGCATGGAGCACAACCATGACCGTTCCCGTATACGTCCTGCTCGCCTTTGCCGGCTGGACGCTCATCGTGCTGATCGCCAACGTCGGCGTGTACCGCTGGAGCCGCATCCTGACGCGCCGCACCGAGATCGGCGAGCTACAGGCCTACGACGTCGAGGGCCACACCGACTGGTACAAACGTTCGATGCGCGCCCACGCCAACTGTGTCGAGAATCTACCGGTCTACGGCGCGGTAGTCCTCGGCATCGTCGTTGCCGGCCTCGACGCGCCGATCCTGGATGTGCTCGCCCTGGTCTTCATCGGCGCGCGCATCATCCAGTCGCTCATCCACCTGAGCTTCGAGCAGACCAACGTGGTCACAACCTTTCGGTTCCTGTTCTTCTTGCCCCAGGTGGTGTGTATGGCCTGGATGGGAATCTATGTGGTGGTGCAGGCCACGTGAGGCCTGCCTTCCCCTGCGCATTGTTCAGCGTCTGGAAAGGCGTCGACGCCTGAGCCCGGACGGGGGATACCTCAACCAGCAGCGAGCCCAGCCAACCACAACCCGAAGCCCCCGCGCTCGACTCAGAGCGCGGGGGCTTTTCTCTGTGTCGCGACGCGTCGGCTATTGATACCACACTATTGACAAAACGACCGCGCCGTGCCACACAATTAATGATAATGATATCTCGTTAGACGAGATCAACGCTCATTGGAGCGGTCCAAGGGCGCACCATATGTAATTGAAGGTCGATGATGGACAAGCTCATATATTTTTCACTCACCATCCTACTCCTCGCCATCCCGGCGAGGGCACGGGCTCAACAAGCAGTCGAAGACGCCCAAACCCGCCAGACTCAATCAATTGACTCCGATGACTCACTCGAAGACGAACTCGATCGCCTTGAGGCCGAGGTCAACCAAGACGCGTCGGAGCCGGTTGAACCGGCCTCGGCGTTGGCTGCGGCCGCGTCCGGAGCAGGCGGGGCGATCCAGTCGATGAACCCGAATATATCGTTCATTCTGGATACCACGTTCGCCTGGTTGTCCGATCCCGACAGCGTCGACCTGCGCGGCGGCCATGATCCCCAGCAGGCCGGGTTCAATTTGCCGGGATTGGAGCTGGCCGTCAGCGCCGCGATCGACCCGTATTTTCGCTTCGACAGCGCGGTCTTGTTTTCGTTATTCGGCGTCGAAATCGAGGAGGCCTACGGGACCACTCTCGCGCTGCCTGCACAACTGCAGATGAGGTTTGGCCAATACAAGACCGAATTCGGCCGGCTCAACCCCACGCACATGCACAGTTGGGCGTTCGTCACCCAGCCACTGGTCAACGCCAAGTTCTTCGGCGGCGAGAGCCTGCGAGGGCTGGGGGTCGAGTTGAGTCAAATGGTGTTGTGGATGCCCGGCACCTTCCAGTGGACAGTGTCTGCCCAGAACGTAGTGGGCGAAGCCACCGGCCGCTCCTTCGTGCCGACTAACGACCAGGTGCAGGACCTGCTCGATCTGACACTCACTGCCCGGGCCGAGGAGTTCGTCGCACTTTCGAACAACCTCGATTTGCTCATCGGGGCCAGCTACGCGGTCGGAAAGAACAAGAGCGGGCGCGACAATATCACCGAGATTTACGGCACCGATCTGTACCTGAAATGGAACTCACGCACATCGGGCGGACGCTCTCAAGTCGGCTGGCAAACTGAGGCGATGGTGCGCCGTCGACAGATCCCCAACGGGGTACTCGAAGACTTTGGCATGTACTCGCGCATACGGTGGCGACCGGGCCGCTTCTGGGGAGCGGGCTTGCGTTACGAGTACGTCTCCGGCGTCGACCCGACCGGTGAGGACAGTTCGCTCTTGGGCGGCTCGCTGCTCGGTGACTCGGGACCCGTGGGCGTGGTCGATCCCCTCGATCCGGATTGGACCGAAGCCCGCCAGCGAGGAGCCGTTCAAGCAAGCTACTACCCGTCGCACTTCTCCCGACTGCGTTTGCAGTACAGCCTCGACTATCTGCCATTTCGCGAGGGCAGCGATCTCGACGAGCTCAACCACATGATCTTCTTGCAAGCCGACTTGGTCAGCGGTGCTCACGGCGCCCATGGCTACTGACCTACGGGCGCGAGACGCCGACGCCGAGACCAGCGACTACTTCCAATCGAGAATGATAGAAATGAGACGACGTACTGCTTTGGTAGCTGCAGCCATCTTGCTCGCGAGCGGGTGTACCGTCGAGGACGGTGCGCCCTGGGGCTATATTCGAGCCGATCTGAGCGTACCCAGCCCAGAGGTCTCCCCCGCCTTCGAAGTGGCGTCTTATGCCATCGAGATAAGCACGGTGCGGCTGATCCAAACCCAGACGGCCTCCAGCGGCGGCGGGACCTTCGACCCGCAGAACCCCCCGCCGGGCTGCAACCTCTGCCACAACGGCCATTGCCACTGCGACGGTGAGTTGGTCGATTACGCGGATCTCCAAGCGCGCATGGACGCCGGTGGCGGCTCGAGCCAACGCGTGCTGGCCAACTTGGATTACCCCGAGTCGATCATCACTCCCGACTCCGTCGAGCTTGGCGAGGTTTCGGTCGATGAACAACTGACCATCGACGTCGTCGAGGTCGAATTGGCCGCTGTGCGTGTGGACGGCACCCTGACGCGCGACGGCGAACAGATTCCGATGACGCTCTCATTGCCTAGAATCGCCGGCACGAAGCTCTCAACGTCGTCGGCGGTGAAAAACGGCGCGGACGCCCCTGAACTCCAAAGCTTATCGCTCAAAGTCGTCTGGAAGGACGATTGGCTTGCCGAGGTGGACCTCGACGAGCTCCAGCAAAGCGCTGACGGCACGATTCTGGTCGCAAGCACCTCCAATCGCGACAGCGCATCGCCGATCGTCAAAATAGTCGAGGCATCGAGCCTTCAATTGGAAGTGTCTGCCCGTTGAAAGGGGCGGCAAGACGACCGTCGTTCGTAGCACTACTGCTCATCAAGCGATCCACAACACTGCTCATCAATGAGTTGTTCGGGCACAGACGCCGCCACACGCGGCGTCTGTGCACACCGACTCCCTACACCCAGCGAGACACGTTATGAACACACGCCAAAAGATATTGCCTGTCATCGTCTTCTTACTGCTCATCCTGCTCCCCGACCTGGCCGCCGCCAAGGTCAAAGTCGTTGCCACCCTCGGTGATCTTGCTGCCGCCGCCGAGGAGGTCGGCGGAGACCACATAGACGTCGAACTGCTCGCCCGGCCCCAGGAGGACCCCCACTTCGTCGACGCCAAGCCGAGCTATGTGCGCGAGGTCTCCCAGGCTGACCTATTAGTCCTCAACGGCATGTCCCTCGAGATCGGCTGGCTGCCCATACTGGTCCAGAATTCCCGCAACCCCGATATCCAGCGCGGCGAGAATGGCTACTTCGATGCCTCGACGTTTATCGAAAGAAAGGAAATCTCCAAACAGAAGATCGACCGTTCGATGGGCGACGTTCATCCCGAAGGCAACCCCCACTACACCTTCGATCCGCGCCAAATGGCGCGCGTGGCCATCGCGTTGGGCAAGCGTTTCGGCGAGATCGACCCGAAACACCAAGCGACGTACAGAAAGCGCGCGCGTGCTTTCGCCAAGCGATGCATCGAGACCCACAAGCGTTGGCACAAAAGGTTCGCCGAATTACCGGCCAAACAGCGGAAAGTGGTCGTCTATCACAAGGCTTGGATCTACGCGCGCGACTGGCTCGAACTCGAGCGCGTCGCCACCGTCGAGCCCAAACCCGGCGTCGAGCCCAACCCACACCACGTCGCCAAGGTCTTCGAGGCAATCGAGCGCGAAGGGGCGCCGCTGATCTTGAAGATGGAGTATTACCCCAGCGCGACCGTCGATCGCATCGCCGCCAAAACCGGCACGAAGGTGGTGACCTCGCAGGGCCAAACGCGGCCGGGCAAATCCTATATCGACCGTGTCGATGCGCTGGCCGGCTCTCTGTACAAGGCCCTCAGCCAGTGAACCGGAGCGACCCGTGAACTTGCCATTCCTCTCTGACGTCAGCCATCGCTTCTTGGAGTTGGCACTGCAGAGCGCGCCAGCGCTGGTCGCCGGATATCTCTTGGCGGGCTTGGCCGCTGCGTTTTTGCCTCAGGCATCGCTCGCCTGGACCCGGCGAGGCTCTCAGTGGAGGCAGTCCGCCCGAGGGCTGCTCTTTGGACTGCCGATCCCGATCTGCTCGTGTGGCGTCGTGCCGCTGTACCACAGCCTGGTGCGCCGGGGCGTGCCAGTGCCGGCGGCGATGGCTTTTTTGGTGGCCACCCCCGAGCTAGAGATCGGCGCCGTGATGCTCTCGTTTCCGCTACTGGGCGCCGAACTCACCGTCGCCCGGTCGCTGGCGGCCATGGCGGTCGCTTTGCTTGTCGGCGCCCTCATCGGTGGCAGGACGCCTGCGCCCCGTGCCGCACGCGTTCAGCAGGATGGTGGCGATACGCCTTCGGGCACGTTCGGCGACCGACTCGAGCGCGCGATGCGCTTCGGCCTTCGCGAGGTGGTCGACGACACCGCCCCCTGGATCGTGGTGGGGCTAGCAATCGCGGCCATCGTCACCGCGGCGGGCACGCCCGACTGGCTGGCTCACATGCCTGCGGGCATCGACGTGATTATCTTCGCTGCCCTGGGGCTACCGATATATGTGTGCGCCTCGGGAGCCACCCCGCTGGCAGCCGCGCTGATCTTTGCCGGGGCGTCTCCGGGCGCAGCCATCGCCTTCTTGCTATCGGGTCCGGCGACCAACGTCACCACCCTGGGCGTGCTCTCCAAGCTTCATGACAAACGCACCGCTACCCTATTTGGTGTGGGCGTCGTCGTCTTGGCAATTGGGGTGGGATACGCCATCAACCTGGCATTGCCGGCGAGCGTGCCGACTCCTTCGGGTCAGCCCGGCGAGTTGGCGCACGACTCGTGGTGGCAGTGGGCGGGCCTTTTCGCAGCGGCCGTACTCTTCGGCGGTTCGCTGCTGCGCCGAGGCCCCAGAAACTGGCTGCAAACCGTGTTGCAATTCGGTGACCACCAAACTCATCACCACCATGAAGGTTCCTGCGACCACGAGCACCATGACCACGATCACCACCATAAAGGCCGCTGTGACCACGCGCACCACGACCATTCTCACTCGTAGCGATATCGAACTGGTTGCGCCGGCGAGGGTCGAGACGGTAGGGTCTTGCGCGCGCTGACGACTTGAAACGAAAAGGAGCGAACGACATGGAAAGACGAACTGAACAACGCGATGCGATGAGGCGCGTCTTCGACGAGGCCAAGCGCCCTCTGACCGCCCAAGAGGTGCTCGACTTGGCCCAGGAACATGTCCCGGGCTTGGGGATCGCCACCGTCTATCGCAACTTGAAGGCCTTCGTCGACGAGGGCGTGCTGATACCAGTGGACCTGCCTGGCGAGCCGAGCCGCTATGAGTCGGTCGACCTCGAGCACCACCATCACTTCCAATGCGACGAATGCGGCCTGGTCTTCGACATTCCGGGCTGTCCCAATATCAAGTCCATTGTCCCTGCGGACTACTCAGTCACCCGCCACGAAATCCTGATGTACGGCGTTTGCCCTACCTGCAACGCCGCGTGATCACCCGCGCCCTTCCTCTTTAACCCTCCCTCCCACATTAGCCCTCTTTCCGCCGCCGCGTTTGCCGGTTCAGGCAGCGCTGCGCGCAAATGCTCCCATGTGCGATAATAATCTATCATTATTGACAAGCTGCCGCGACTCCTCCGCACTGACTATCGCTAATAGGATATTGATACCAACCTCCCTCGGGCTGGCTCACGCCCACCCGAGCAACCAAATCAGTCATAATGATCAGCTCCACACAAAAGTTCCCGTCCAGAGCGCTCGACTCGGCAGGCATGTTGCTGTCCAGTCTCTGCGTCGCCCACTGTCTGCTCTTGCCGATCGTGGTCTCCCTGCTGCCGGTGGTTGTCGGGGACGCGTTGCTCCATCCCGCCGTGCATTGGGGCATTCTCGCCACGGTCGTTCCCATTGCAGCGTTTGCTCTGCTGAGAGGCTACCGCAGCCACGGACGAACTTTCGTTGTCATTGCCGGCGCCGCTGGCCTGGCCGGTCTGTTGGCTGCCCATCCGGTCGCCCACGCACTCGGCCAGCACGAATGGGAGACGCTCTTGACCGTCGCAGGTGGGATGCTGTTGGCGTCAGCTCACGCACGAAACCTGTGGGTATGCCACCGATACGGTCGCGCGTGTCACCGCGCTGCCAACACGTCCTCATAAGGCAACGTTTGTTTTTCGCCGCGGTTGTCTCACTCCCCGCGATTGACCTGCCAAATCCCATGCGGTCCCCGAATGCATCTCGCAGCCGGCAACCTCACCACAAGAATGCACG
Source organism: Persicimonas sp. (assembly GCA_046545675.1). Classification (GTDB taxonomy): domain Bacteria; phylum Myxococcota_A; class Bradymonadia; order Bradymonadales; family Bradymonadaceae; genus CAYLTX01. The sequence goes on along the minus strand of JBKGZI010000013.1, from coordinate 27,052 downwards.
GCGCGGTCTTAGCTAGCGAGAAACTCCCGTTAGCCGGCTCACGATCAGGCGGGCGACCCGTAAACGCAAACAACTTGCAAACGCAAACCGCTTGCGTTAAAAGCCTCACGCAGGATGTATTGAACGCTAGTTTCGAGTGCCGCCGCAGGTGTTTGGCACTCATCATCAATCATGAGGAGTAAATAATGAGACGATTTTGGAAAATATTGGTACTGTCGGTGACTTTGGTGAGCTTCGCGTGCGGAGACGACACCGGCGGTGATCAGAATAATCACACCGATGAAGTGCATGTCCACGACCTGGAGCTAGTCGACCGCAGCGACGGGTCCAAGGTCGCGTACTCACACGGTGATCACTGGCACGGTGACCCACTCGAGCTCGATCGACATGAGGAGATGGAACTCGGTTTCCGATTCCTCGACGAAGATGGTGAGACGATCGCGCTCGACCTGGGCGGCGAGTATACCGTCGAGATTCACGAGCACGGCGGCGCCGACATCCTCGACATCGCCGAACACGGCGACCACGTCAATATCGAGCCCACTGACGACGGCGAGACCGAGCTACACATCAGCCTCTTCCACGGCTCCGAACTCGTCTACGAGGCCCCCGAAATCGACGTACACGTCAACCACGATCACGACTGAGCCGGACGGGTGGGGCCCCGGGTTCAGGCAAGGGAGATCGGCGTGTTTGAGCCGCTGCACAAGGATCAGGAATCATCCCGGCCGGGGCCCCAACCGCTTGCAAGTCTGCTGGGGCACGCGTAGCCTGACACCGGGTCACGAACTTCATCCCGGAGCGCACGACATGACAATCTCCAAGGACCAGGCGCGAGCGCTGCTCAGGAAACACAATCTCCGGGTGACCGCTCCGCGGCTGGCGGTCCTCGGCGTGCTTGCCGATGCCGACACACCACTTTCACACAGCGAAGTACTCGATCGCCTCGGCGAAACAGACTGCGACCCCGCTACGATTTACCGGAACCTCGTCAAACTCAGCGACGCCGAAGTCGCCCCGATCGTCAGCCGCGCTGCTGGCGTCGATCGCTACGAGTTGATCGACAATGATACCCACAAAAACCACACTCACCCGCATTTCTTATGCGGCACATGTGGCAACGTGTCGTGTCTGCCGACCGAATTATCGATCTCCAAAGAGGTCGAGGAACGTTGGGCGGCCTCACTCGACGGAGCGACCGTCGAATTTCGCGGCGAATGCCCCGAGTGCATTGGGGGAGCCTGAGCGCGCGCGGCCGTAGGAGACTGGCCCGCATTTGCTGCGCCCACGGTCTCGATGTGCAGATCCTCGTCAAAGACCTGTGGGGCGCGAAATCCGCCGGCGGCCATGCAGGCGCCATGGTCAACCACGAGCTCAGCTCGACGAAGCGTGCTGGTAGTGAGCAACCGCCTTCTCGAGATGAGCCACGGAACCGTTCTTTAGCGGGTGTGGCCGGCGGTCAACTTGAATACCAGCCGCGCCTCGCCCGACTTCAACTGCGGGGAGCGGTGTAGCGACCAGTCGTCGCGTGAGCGTGTAGGTGACGCAAGTCTGCCCTTAAGCACGACGACGTCGCCCCGTTCCGCCCAGCGGACCTTGTGGGCCGGAGCGTGCAGATGATCGCGGCAAGAGCTATGGCGGCGAATCTCGCGTACGTCCTCGCGACACACCCACTCGGTGCCCGGGCCGGCCAACGTCGACAATAGTCTGAGGTGGACGTGGTCGACGTGGAACTTGGGGCAGTTTTGCTTGTCGGTCAGCTCGAGGCGGGCCTTGAACTCGGGGGCGTCGGTCAGCGCGGCGAACTGGTCGATCAACGCCTCGAGCTGCTCCTCGACGAGATCGACCAGGCCCGCCTGCTCGAAGTGGGTGGTAAACACCGATAGATCGGGGCTGCGCCGCGAGAATCGTCCCCTGATGTTGAACGCCGGATAGTCGGCGACGAACTCATCGAGCGCCTCCTGGATCGCGGGGTCCATCCGGCGCCGCCAGATGGCGACGTCGGTCTCGGAGTCGCGGATCTGTGACAGCTCTTGGGCCGAGTCGGTCAAGACAAAGGAATCCGCCGGCTCGCCTGCTCCTCGAAATCGTCTGGCAAGTGTGCTCATCAAGGTGCTCTCCTTCAGTTGAATGATGGTCAATCAACCCTGTGGGACGCCGCGTCACTCGGCTGCGCTCGGGTGTGTCTCGGGCAGGTCGAAACCCTGGAACGGATCGTCGTAGGCCGCCCAGGCGTCCGGACCTTCGTTCATCTCGCGATCGCTCAACAGGCAGGCGTCGAAACCTTCGCGCAACAATTCCTCGTCCATGTCGACCCCGATGAGCACCAACTCCTGGCGGCGGTCTCCGAAGGGCTCTTCCCAATTACCGTCGATGATCGTGCGAATCTCGGGCTCCTGAGGCCACTGCGAACGCTCCGTGGCCGCCCACCAGGCCCCGGCGAGTGCCACACGGGTAGCCGCGCCTGCCTGGGACCACGAAAATGCCGCGAACATGCGGCTGGCCAGCCAGAAGTAGCCTTTCGAGCGAATTACCCCTTCCCACCTGGAGCTCATCCACAGGCGCAGACGCTGCGGATGAAACGGCCGGCGCGCCCGGTACACAAAGCTCGAGATGCCGTATTCGTCGGTCTCGGGCACGTGGTTCCCCTCGAGTTCTTGGAGCCAGCCGGGCGCCTGCATCGCCTCGTCCATATCGAAGAGGCCGGTATCCAAGACCTCCTCCAGGGGGACCTGACCGAATTGGGCGCGCAGCTTCTTCGCTCTGGGGTTGAGCTTGTCGAGCACGCCCTCGAGCAGGTCGAGTTGGTCGGCGTCGACCAGGTCTGTCTTGTTGACGATAATGACGTCGGCAAATTCGACCTGCTCGACCAATAGATCGACCAGTGTGCGATCGTCGCCTTCGCCGGAGCTCATGTCACGATCGTCGAGGAAGTCCGGGGACTGGTAGTCTTCCAGAAAATTCTTGGCGTCGACCATCGTCACCATCGTGTCGAGCCGAGCGAGGTCGCCGAGGCTGGTGTCCCCCTCGTCGCGGAACGTGAACGTCTGGGCGACCGGCAGCGGCTCGGAGATACCCGTGGACTCGATGAGCAGGTAATCAAAGCCTCCCTCCTTGGCGAGGCGAGCGACCTCGGCGAGCAGGTCCTCGCGCAGGGTGCAGCAGATACAGCCGTTGGACATCTCGACGAGTTCCTCGTCGGTGCGGCTAAGCTGCGCACCGCCCTCCTCGACCAGTTGAGCGTCGATATTGACCTCGCTCATGTCGTTGACGATGACGGCCACACGCAAACCCTCGCGGTTGTTGAGCACGTGGTTGAGCAAGGTGGTCTTGCCGGCGCCCAAAAAGCCGGACAGAACGGTGACGGGCAGGCGGTTTTCCGGGGAAGTGGTCATTTCATCTCTCCATGATGGCGACGGAACCCAAATGATAACCAACTATCAAGGTAGAGGTACAACAGGGCGGCCGCGGCAGTCAATAACGAATTATCATTACTGACATATCTCGACCTTTGGATTGGCGTGGCTCCTCGCCCGCTTGGAGCTGCCGGACACAAAAAAAGGCCGCCCGAACAAGTCGGGCGGCCTTTGCGCTGTTTCTCACCCGACCTCGCAGGCCTGGCGGTCCGTTCCAATCAACGCTCGCTGATGGGAGCGACGTCGCGCTGCTTGGGGCCGATATAGATCTGGCGCGGACGGTGGATGCGCTGCTCTTCGTCGTCGCGCATCTCCTTCCACTGGGCGATCCAGCCCGGAAGGCGGCCGAGCACGAACATCACCGTGAACATATTGGTGGGGATGCCCAGGGCGCGATAGATGGTGCCGCTATAGAAGTCGACGTTCGGATACAGCCGGCGGCTGACGAAGTAGTCATCCTCGAGGGCGACCTGCTCGAGCTGCTTGGCGAGGTCGAGCAGCGGGTCGTCGACGCCCAACTCGTCGAGGACGTCGTCGGCGGACTTCTTGAGGATCTTGGCGCGCGGGTCGAAGTTCTTGTAGACGCGGTGGCCGAAGCCCATCAGGCGAACGCCCGAGGACTTGTCTTTGACCAGCTCGATGTGGTCCTCGAGCGAGCGGTCGGCCTCGCGGATCTCCTGGAGCATCTCGATGACCTTCTGGTTGGCGCCGCCGTGAAGCGCGCCGCTGAGCGCGCCGATGGCGCCCGAGATCGAGGCATATAGGCTCGAGCGGGCGCTGCCGATCATCCGCGCGGTCGACGCCGAGCAGTTCTGCTCGTGGTCGGCGTGCAGCGTCAGAAGCTTGTCGATGGCGCCCTCGAGCACATCAGAGACGCCGTACTCGCCGCCGTCGTCGAACATCATGTGGGCGAAGTCGCCTGCGTAGCTCGCCTCGGTGTGCGGCTCGACGTAGTCTTTGCCCGCACCGCGTCGGTAGGCGTAGGCGGCCAGCGCCTTCATCTTGGCGATCAGCCGGATGATGTCGGTCTCCTCGTCGGAGTCGTCATCGTAGAATTCACCGAGCGTCGACACCAACGTCTGGGCGACGGTCATCGGGTGAGCGCCCTCGGGGAGGCTCTCGAGCATGTTGATGATGCCCTCGGGCAGCCCGGCGTGCTCGGCTAGACGTCCACGGAAGCGCTCGAGTTCTTGCTCGTTGGGCAGCTTGCCCCACACCAGCAGGTAGGTGGTCTCTTCGAAGGAGACCTTCTCGGCGAGCTGCTCGATGGGATAGCCGCGGTAGCGCAGCACGCCCTCTTCGCCGTTGATGAACGTGATCGCGCTCTTGCACGACCCGGTGCTGCCGTAGCCGGGATCATAGCTGATCGCGCCGGTGCGCGCGCGCAGCTTGCCAGTCTCGACGCCGAGTTCCCCCTCGGTTCCCTCGACGGTGTCGAACTCATACTCCTCACCATTCAGAATCAACTTCGCGTCTGCCATGTGTGATCTCCGTCTCAGCAAAAAACTTTGTGAAATGCTCACCCGCCTGAGAATCCTGTCTGAGCGGGTAGGTCTTGGTGCGGCATGCGCCGCTATATATGCCACCGACTTTGTGGTCTTTTTTCCCATTTCAGGGCGACAGGAACGTAGCAATTTCCAACTGAAATTGGAAGCGCCACGTGCTGATCTGGATCATGTGGGATTACCCAATCCTGCCATCAATCGAGCCTGTGCGGGTCGTCGTCGGCGCAGGGAACTTTGATCAGCTTGAACTTGAGGTTGTCGTCGTTGACCAGACACGCCTCGCCTTTGAAGCGCTGGGGCAACTCGCGCTGAAACCCGCCCCGATACCGCGACATCTCCATGATTCCGTAAAAGGTTCCGTCGCCCACCTCGGTCAGGAAGTGATCGAAGTCATCATCGTCGCGGATGGGAATGACCTCGTTCTGGCTATAAAAAGACTCTCCTCGCCAGTTGAGCTTGTAGGCGACGATGGGCTGTTCACAGAAGCGTTTGAAGTGATGGGCATCCGGGGGCCCGTCGGTGCGGGTGCATTGCTCGTAGTAGGCGTCCCAGACTCCCTTCTGACTCCATGTACTACTAATCCCGGGCATATAAACGTCCAGCCCAAAGATGGCGAAGCCCACCGAGGTGGCGAAGATCAACCCCAGGCTTATTCGGCGCACGAGTCGGTTTCGCATCAACCATAACATCGAGCCGATGGCGCCGGGCACGCATATCCAGAAAATCGCCCAGCGAAACCCGCTGTTCCAGGTGTCGTCCCAGCGGCGGTCGTATTTGTAGGTAAATAGGTTCTTGAGCACCTGCGGGTCGTGGATGATATCCCAGGCGACCACCCCCAAAATCCCCACGCCCACCAGGTACAACGGCCACGGCTCGGGCAACTCTCGGTCGAGCGCATCATCAAACGCCACCGCCACGAGCATCGCCAGGGCCGGGACCACCGGAAAGATATAGTGGTGAAACTTGGTGCTCGACAGCGTAAAGAGCGTAAACGCCACCGTCGCCCAGATGATCAGCATCAACGTCGCCCGACCCCGGTCGTCCTCCATATCCAGGCCTTTGCCCGAGAAGAACGAGCCCAGCGCCGCCGGTACGAACGCGATCCACGGAAACATCCCGTAGCCAAGCCAGCGCACGAAATGCTCGAAGCTGCCGGTGTCGATCTGGTGGACGCCGCTGGCCAGACGCTTGAAGTGGTCGTGGACGAAGAACCGATTCCAAAACCCCTGCGTGTGCCGGGTCAGCATCGCCGCGTACCACGGGAAGGCGACCGCCACGAAGATCGGGATGCCGATATGCAGATCGACCTTCTTGAGCATCCGCCACTCGCGAGTGATCAGGATGTAGAAGAAGAGAATCGCCCCCGGCAGCATGAATCCCAACAGGCCCTTGGCCAGCGTGGCCAGACTGATGAAGACGTAAAACGCGATGAGGTAGACCCGTCGCCTCTGCATGATCGGGCGCGCGAAGGCCATATAGATCGCCACGCCGAACATCGTCGTGTAGATGGCAGCCTGTGTCGGCCCCCATACAAACCAGCCCTGCAGGTCGTTGGCCGTCTGCGGGCCGCTGACCAAGATGACCACGAGCAACACCAGCAAGGGCACCCAGATCACGCCCAATCCTCCCAGCGCAAGCCTGAGCTGTAGAGAACGTCCGCGTCCGGTCTCCTGCCGCCCCTTCCAGATACCCGCGACCAGCAAGCCGAAGCCCACCGCCAGCAGCGCGCCTCCAAAGGCGATGCCCTGCCAGGCCGGCGTGGTGAACGACTCCATCACGGCATTGCGGCCACCGCGCCAACGCGACAGGCCCACCAGCACCAATAGGATCTGGGGCACACAGACCACCGAGAGCCAACCGAGGGCGAGCGTATAGGAGAATTTATCGGCAGGCTTGTCTCGGTCTTTGCCGAAGACCGCCATCATGAAAAAGCACATCCCCACCGTCATCAGCCCCACGAAGGGCATGTCGGTCTGGGCCTGTCGGCTCAAGAAAAACCAGAACGGCGAGGTGCCCAGCACCCCGGCCATCAAAAAGCCGGTGCGCCGCTTGAAGACGCTGGCCCCCATTGAATAGACCAACACCAGCCCGAGCGTGGCCACCAGCGCCAGGCCGATGCGAATCCCCCACTCGGAGAATCCAAAGACGCTCATGCCCAGCGACATAATCCACATCAACAGGATGGGCTTGGAATAAAAATACGCGCCCTCCTGATCGCCCCCGGCATCTTGCCAGTGGCTGCCCCACCAGGTGCTGATCCAATCGTTTCGCTCGAGGATATTGCGCGCCACCTCCCCATAATGGGTCTCCCACGGATCCCACAGCCCGAAGCTGCCCAGCAGCGGTATGAACAGGATCAACGCGCCGGCCAGCACCGCCCAGCGGTCTCGCCACCAGGGCTTGGTATCCGGCTCGAACCAGTTCAGCCTCCACAGCGAAGCGTCGCCGGCGTCGCCGGCGTCGCCCTCCCTGGGCGCATCGTCGGAAGGTGAGGATTTCTTGGGGGTCACAGGGGTATCGTCAGGGCTCATGTGCTCGAACTGTCTTGGTATGGAAAAACGGACACCGCCTGTCGCGCCGGGTCCGGGTTGTCGCGCCTACTATTACCATCATTGGCCGGGAGAATTCCACTGTCGCACCCGAAGCCGCCGATCTCGGCGTGCCCGCCGCTCGACGCCGCCGATTCGGCCGGCGCCAACATGGCCGAGACACCGACGACGCCCCGCTCGCCTACAAAGGACGCGGAAAGAGTTGAACCGAACGACCAAATATAGTACGATGAAATTAACTCCCATTCGGGTCACAATTTGTTACGCGGCGAGGGCCGCTTTGTATGGAGGTTGGCATGCTTCGTTCTTGGAGAGTGTTTGCGATCGCGTCTATTGTTGCGTCTTTCGCGCTGATGAGTCAGGCGACCGGAGCCCCACCCAAAAACCTCACCGAATACGGCCCGGCCTCCTCGATGGGTGACGGACAGATTCGCACCTTCGCGACGGTGAACCCGGCCGGCAAGCCGATTCGGATCGGCCTCGAGATGACCGGAGCCGCCTTCGACAACCTGCCGACCGCCATGAGTGACGGAAAGTGGTCCTACGACGGCGTCACCTGCTGTGGCCATGAATTCATCCTCGACTTCCCGGACAACGCTTCGGCCACCCCGTTTACCTTCGCGATGGTCAACTGGAACCCGGGCGGCCATATCCCGCCGGGCGTGTGGACCCTGCCGCACTTCGACTTCCACTTCTATTTTATGGACATCGACAAACGCGACGACATGGAGGTCGGCTATTGTGAGGACGCCGCCCCCGGCACGGTGATCTCGTGCGAGGCGTTCGAAAAAGGCATGGAGCCGCTTCCGGCCGACGAGCAGCCCCCCGGCTATATCAACCCGGGCGCGGTGGAGGCGGGCATGGGAGCTCACCTGATCGACCCGACCAGCCCGGAATTTAACGGCGCCACCTTCACCCGCACCTTCCTATACGGCGCCTGGGAAGGCTCGCTGATCTTCATGGAGCCGATGATCACCGTCGCCGACCTGCAGGCCAAAGCCGACGAGCATTGCATGGACTATCCGACCCCTGAGGCGATGCCCGAGGCCGGTTATTATCCGACCGAATACTGCACGCGCTACGACGACAAAGATGACCGGCACTATATCTCGCTGCAGGCCTTCAAGTGGTTCGAAGCTTCCGACGGCGTCCTCGACAACTGACCCTAACCGCCTTCGCCCCCTCCGAGCCGCCGCTTTCTGCACGCCGTGCAGACGGCGGCGGTTCGGTTTTGCCACATCGGCGAAGCCCTCAGCACGGCCTCAGCCCTGACTTCAAATCCCACTGCGCTTGACGCCCAAACACGCACAGAACTATAACCATCATAGATAGGTAAGACTCATAGCGGAGATTAGTCTGTGTCAGACCCAAAGGAGATCCTGGAGAGGCGGCTCGAGGAAGTAGCCCTAACCGAGGATACTCGCGGCCTTCATTTCTTCTGTCAGATCGGCGGTCACGATGATCCCTTGGGGCTGACGACCCTCCAGATTGCCGGCTCGGGCTGGACGCTGCTGAGCTGGAAGCGTGGCGGAGAGAACGATTTGTTCAGCGTCGAGCTGAGCGACGCCGACCTCGTCAAATTCTACGCGATCTTACGCAGGCACCCTTTTTGGGATGCTTCTCCGGCGCGGCGAAAGCGCGACGAGGGCGAGACCAATATCCATGTGCGTTTTGCCGATCAAGGCGCCGGCACCTATAGTGCGCTGCAGTTCTGGGACGGTGACCTCGACGAATTTCCCGTCCTCGGCCACCTACTCGCTCCGCTGGTCAACCTCATTCGGTTGATCGCCGACGACCAAATCCCGCACCTCTCCATCCAGCGAAAGGCCTCCTGACCCAATGCGGCGCGACGACAAACTCGATGTCGTGTCCCTGGCTGTCGTATCTTTAGGGTGCTGCCTTCTGGCAGCGACGCTCTTTTGTGCCTGCGACGACCCGCCGCAGGCCCCGCCCGCCGAAGCCGACGTCCACGAGCAACGCGAGCAGCTCGACCAGGAGGTCGAGCAGCTCCGCCAGAACGCCCGCGAGCGCATCGCCGAGACTGACAAAAAAATCCCCGACCGCGACGCGGGCCAAGACGCCGCCGATCAATAGACCACCAGCGCCCCCGCGGTTCCCCAAGCCACAAGCCCGCGGTCCCTGCCGTTAGCGGAGAATTGCGACTGTCTCGACGTGCCCCGTCCTTGGGAACATATCGAAGATGGTCAGCGACTCGACCTCCCATCCGCCCGCCTCGAGCTTCTTCAAATCGCGTCCGAGACACGCCGGGTCGCAGGAGACGTACACGATCGCGTCGAGCTCGTGGCTATACTCTGCCAGCTCTTCGCATACGTCGGAGGCGCCGGCCCGCGGAGGATCGAGCAGCACCACATCGAAGTCTCCGACCGGCTGATCGAGCGGCTCGACGAATCCGTAGCCGAGATCGGCGACTCGAAAGTCGTAGCCATCGATGCGCGCCAGATTGACCAGGCCGCGCGCATTCTCGATGGCGCCGGGGTTGGCCTCGAGCCCGACGAAATATTCGATGCGCTCGGGCAGCGCGAACGAGAAATTTCCGTTGCCGCAAAAGAGCTCGAGCACCGATTCGGCTCCGAGCCCGTCGATGACGTCGTGGACCTCATCGACCAGTTGGAGGTTCATCTGGCGGTAGGCCTGCCGGAAGTTGGCCGAGGGAAGATGGGCGCTGTCGACCGGCGGTCGCGCCAGAACCTGGTCGCCGTCGACGGTGATATCACCGAAGACGACGTCTTCGTGCTCTCCGACCACGCGCAGCCCCCGAAACATCGGGTTCTGGTCGATATTATCGACGAAGCTCTTGAGCGAGCGCGGCATCTTGGTGCGAAACTCGCGCTCGGGCATCAGGGTCACCACGACGCTGTCGGCACTGGCCGTCTCGAAGATGATGTCGCACTCGCCGACGTCGCGCAGCGCCGGCTCGATGGCGCGGCGCGCCTCGTTGATGACCGAGGCGGTGATCGGGCAATCCTCGATGTCGACCAACTCGTCGCTCTTGAGCCGGTAAAAGCCGATATTCCAGCCCTGACCCTCGTCGGCAGGTGCGCGGTGGAAGGTCACCCGCGAGCGATAGCGACGATCCGAAGGTGCCGCGACCACGCGCGCCTCGGGCAGGTCCAGGCGGCTGATCCGCGAGATCGTCTCCCAGGCAGCGTGGGTCTTGAGCTCGACCTCGTGCTCATAATTGGTGTGCCAGAACTGACAGCCGCCACAGACCGGAAAGTACGGGCAATCCGAGTCGACGCGCTCACTGGAGGCTTCGATGACCTCGACGAGGCGGCCGTGGGCGTAGGTCTTCTTGAGCTCGACGATCTCGATATCGACGACCTCGCCGGGCAGCGTGGTCGGCACGAAGACGATGCGTCCGTCCTCGAGGTAGCCGATGCCGTCGCCCTCGTGGGCCATGCGCTCGATTGTAATCCGCTGTGTATCGTCCATGATATTTTACCCGTGGGTCTCTAGGCTCGATTGATGTACAAGCACATAGCATCCAGGTGCCGATTGGCAAACGCTGCCGCGCCAAAACCTTGCTTGACGCGAGCGACCGGTGTATCGTCAGATTGAATACAGGCAATCACCGCTGCGAGCCCACACCACTTTCTGGGGCGATTTTGCAACACCACGCAGATCCAACGATCCGTACCGGACTTACCCGCATGATTTCTCTTCGTCGCACACTTCTTATCGTCTCATTACTCGCCATCACGATGGCAGCCTCGTGCAGCTCTTGTGACTCCTGCGGCACCGAGCAGGACGATGATTCCGCGACCGATGGGCCCGACACGGTCGCGGCGCCGGACGCTGCCGAAGATACCCGCGCCGAGGATCTCGAGGAGGCCACCGAGCAAGCCGAGGAACTCGCCGACAGCGCCGCCTTCGACGTCCAGCAGAACTCTCGGATGCTGGCCGCCGAGCTCGAGGGTATGCAAAAGAAAGTCGAAGGCCCCAGCGTCAAGGGTGCCGGAGGACCCGCAACCAAAGATGAGGGAAAGATCGACGTCGCCGCGGTCCAAAAGATCTTCAAGACCAAGCAGTCGAACCTTCAAAAGTGCTATGAGCGCGCGCTCAAGCGTGACCCGGCGCTCCAGGGACAAGTCGTAATGACGGTGCGTATCGGTCGCAGCGGAAAACCGACGCTGGTCAAGGCCAGAAGCCAGGCCATCAACGACCCTGCCGCCCTTAATTGCATGGAGCGCGAGGCCAATACGTGGAGCTTCCCCCGCCCCGAGGGCGGCACGGTCATGCTCAACAAGCCCTTCCGCTTCACCCCGTCGAACTGATACTGCAGAAAGTGAGAGAGTAAGAAAGTGAGAAAGTAAGATTGCCCACCTGAGCATTTCGGGTCGATGGAGAGCAGTTGCTGTATCTAACTCTCTCACTCTCTAACTTTCTTACTCTCTGCCGTACCCGCCGCCGCCGGGCGTCTCGATGATGATTCGGTCGCCCGGCTCGACCTCCACGGTGCATTTATTGGCGAGCCGGGTTCGCCGGCCGTCTCTGACCAGGATATTTCGGCCCGGCTCGGCGTCGTCGCCGCCTTCGAGGCCCCACGGGGCGTGGTCGCGCCGATCGGTCATCAGGGTCACCGTGGCCGGTGAGTCGAACTCGTAGGCGCGCACCACTCCATGGCCACCGCGCCGGCGGCCGGCTCCTCCCGAGCCGCGCCGCACCGCATACTTCGCCACACGAAATGGATAGGCATGCTCGAGCGCCTCGACGGGCGTATTGAGCGTGTTGGTCATGTGGGTGTGTACGGCGTCCGCGCCGTCGAAGTCGCGCCCCGCCCCGCTGCCGCCGGCGATCGTCTCGTAATAGGTGAACGGCTCGGCGCCACCCGTGCGGCGATCCTCCCCGCCGATCATCACGTTATTCATCGAGCCACACGAGGCGGCCGGCATGCGCTCGGGCAGCGCCTGGGCGAAGGCGCCGATGACCGTATCGGTGATGCGCTGGCTGGTCTCGACGTTGCCCACGGCGACCGGCGCCGGATACTCGGCGTCGACCAGCGATCCGGGCTCGCTGACCACCTCCACGCAGCGCATATAGCCGCCATTGGAGGGGAGTTCGGCCGGGGCGAGGCAGCGAAATACATAGAGCACCGCCGACAAGGTCACCGCGCGTGGCACATTGACCGGCCCCGCGGTCTGCGCATCCGTGCCGGTGAAGTCGACCAGCGCCGCGCTGCCGTCGATGGCCAGCCGGCAGCGTATCGCCAGCGGCCCGTTGCCGTGGCCATCGTCATCCAGGCAATCCGAGAAGCTCCATTGCCCGTCGGGAAGCTCCGAGATGATCCGCCGCATGAAGCGCTCGCTATAGTTCTGCAGGGCGCTCGCCGCCTCGAGCAGCGACTCGCCGCGGCGCTGCATCTGGTCCTCGAGGCGCATACGCCCGCGCCGGTTCGCGGCGACTTGGGCGCGCAGGTCGCCCTTTCTCTCCTGGGGCGTGCGACTCTCCCGGGCGATATGCGCCTCGAGCTTTGGGGTGTAGCGCGTCGGCGCGATGCGCACGCCCTCTTCCTCGATGCTGTGCGACAGCGGCAAGCTGCCGGCGGTGATCCCGCCCACATCGGAGTGGTGGGCGCGGTTGGCCACATAAAACCGGATGTCTCCGGCCTCGTCGAAAACCGGCGAGACCACGGTGATGTCGGGCAGATGCGTGCCGCCGGCGTACGGATCGTTGAGGACCACGTGGTCGCCGGGCTTCATATCGATGGCGTCGACGGCCGCGCGCACCGACAGGGGCGTCGAGCCCAAGTGCACCGGAATATGCGCCGCCTGTGCGACCATCTCGCCGGCCGCGTCAAAGACGGCGCACGAGAAGTCGCGCCGCTCCTTGATATTGGGCGAGAACGCCGAGCGCATCAGCGCGACCCCCATCTCCTCGGCGACGGAGGCGAAGAGGTGGCGGAAGATCTCGAGCTCGATGGCGTTCATGATTTCTCCGGCGAGTTGGGCTGGCCTGCGCCAGTCTGGTCGGCGACGGCCTGGTCCGTGAGCAGCATATGTCCGGCGATGATCTCGACGCGCCAACCCGGCGGCACCAGCGTGGTGCTGCTATATTCGGTGATCACCGCCGGCCCCTCGAAGCTGTCGCCGTCGTCGAGCGTCTCGCGCTCGATGATCGGCGTCGAATAAGTGCCCCGCGAGAAGCCGACCTCGACCTCGTCGGCGCCCCCGGTGTGCGCTTGTGCCTGTTCTGCAGCCTCGCCGGCAATATCGACGGCTCCCAGCACGACATCCTCGGCCGGCACCGACGCCTTCAGCCGCAGCGTGACGAGTTCGACCTGGCGGCCCTCGGCCCGGTAGCCATAGAGGCGCTCGTGGCGCTGCTCGAAATCCTCGCACGGGTCCTCGAGCCGATCGCCACCGGCCGACCAATCGACGGGCACGCCGATCTCGAAGCTCTGCCCCTCGTAGCGCAGATCGACCGACCACTCGTGCTCGACGCGCTCGGCCGGCTCGCCCAGGTCGCCCTCGGCCTGCTCCTCGAGCCTGACCAGGTCATCGCGCAGCGCCTGGGCGGCATCCTCACGCTCGAAGAACTCGGCCAGCGGACGCAGATAGGTCTTGCTATACAGCCGCTGCGAGTCAGCGTTGAGCATGCCGTAGGCGGACAACAGCCCCGGATTTTTGGGGACGAGCACCCGCTCGATATCCAACGTACCAGCCAGCCTGCAGGCGTGCATCGCCCCCGCCCCGCCGAAGGCGACCAGACAAAAATCGCGCGGGTCGTAGCCCTTCTCCAGGGAGATGACCTTGATGGCGCGCACCATATTGGCGTCGGCCACGTCCAGGATGCCGCGGGCGGCCTCGTCGGGCTCGAGGCCGAGCTGGTCGGCCAGCCGAGCGACGGCCTGCCGGGCCGCCTCTGCGTCCAGGGCCATCCGCCCGCCCAGGAAGCGGTCCGGGCGGATCCTGCCCAGGTGGACATGGGCGTCGGTCACCGCCGGCTCGGTGCCGCCGCGTGCGTAGCTCGCCGGCCCCGGCGCGGCGCCTGCGCTCTGTGGCCCGACCCGAAGCGCGCCGCCGGCGTCGGCGCGGGCGATCGAGCCGCCCCCGGCGCCCACCGTGTGGATGTCGATGACGGGCACGTGGATGGGAAGCTGGCCGATCTCGGCCTCGCTGGTCAGCAGCACTTCGCCGTCGCATAGACTCACGTCGGTCGACGTGCCGCCCATATCGAAGGTGATGATCTGGTCGATGCCCACCTCGCGCGCGGCGCTAAGCGCGCCCACGACCCCGCCGGCCGGGCCCGAAAGCGCAGTATGCACCGGGTAGCGCGCCGCGTGAGCGATGTCGGCGCGCCCACCGCTGGACTGCAAGATCTCGATGCGGCTGGCCTCGACACGACCCTCGAGCGCGGTTAGATACCGCGCCATGACCGGGCCGACGAAGGCGTTGACCGCCGTGGTCGAGGCCCGCTCATACTCGCGAAACTCGCCGACCACCTCGCTGCTCAGCGAGACATGAGCGGCCGGCAGTGCGTTGCGGATCGCCTCGCCCAGGCGCCGCTCGTGCTCCGGATTGGCGTACGAATGCAGCAGGCAGACGCTGATCGCCTCGAAGCCGGCGTCGACCAACTCGTCGACGAGCCGCTTGATCTCGTCCTCATTGAGCTCGACCAGCACCGATCCGTCGTAGGCGAGCCGCTCGTCGACGCCGAAGCAATCGGCGTGGTCGGCCAGCGGCGGCGCGAGCTCGACATCGAAGCGGTACAGCTCGGGCCGGTTTTGCCGGCGCAAAAACAGCAAGTCCTCGAAGCCGGCGGTGGTCACGAACGCCACGCGCGCGCCCTTTCGCTCGAGCAGCGCGTTGGTCGCCACCGTCGTGCCGTGCACGATATGCGGCACCTCATCACCCGGCGTCTCCGCCACGACGCGGTCGACGCCGTCGCCGATCGCCTCGGACGGATCCGCAGGCGTCGACAAGAGCTTATGCACGCGCACCTTGCCGTGGGCGTCGCGCAGGATGACGTCGGTGAACGTGCCGCCGGTGTCGACGCCGACGATCAAAGATTGTGGAGTATTTGGGTGTTCGTCCATGGGGACGAAGGTAGGTGCGATTGAGCTCATTGCCAACACGCAAAAAGCCCCTCCGATGGTGCGGAGGGGCCTTCACATGCTGCCCTATATGCTCAAGGAAATACGCCGCGCTCGGTATACACCGAGTTGAGCCGGTTGAGCGCCACCGCAAACGACGCGGTGCGGTTGTCGACGCCGTGCTCGCGGGCGAAGGCGCGCATCTCGTGGTAGGCGCGCTTCATCATGAACAGAAGTCGGCTGTCGACCTCTTCGAGCTGCCAGGACTCCGAGCGCTTGTTCTGAATCCACTCGAAGTAGGACACGACCACGCCGCCGGCGTTGGCCATGACATCGGGGATGATCTCGATGCCGCGACGCTGCAGCACCTTCTCCCCGTCGAGCGTCGTCGGCCCGTTGGCCGCCTCGACGACGAGCTGGCAGGTGAGCTTCTCGGCCACCTCTTCGGTGATTTGGAGCTCGAGTGCGGCCGGAATGCAGATATCCGACTCGATGCTCCAAAAGTCGTCGCCGTCGATCGGATCTGCGCCGGCATAGCCGCGCACGCCGCCCTTCTGGTTGACGTGGTCGATGAGCTTGCGCGGGTAGATACCCTGCTGGTTGTGGATCGAGCCGGTGTGGTCCTGCACGCCCACGAGCACAGCGCCGAGCCGGCTCATGATCTGAGCTGCGTGGCTCCCCACGTTTCCGAAGCCCTGCAGAATATAATTGCAGCCGTCCAGACGCAGACCACGCTCGTCGGCCCACTCCTGGATGCAATAGACCACGCCCTGCCCGGTGGCTTTCTCGCGGCCGCGGCTGCCGCCCGAGGCCAGCGACTTGCCGGTGACGATACGCTTCTGGGCGTTCTTGTCGATCTGGTTGTGCATATTCATATAGGTGTCCATCATCCAGACCATCGTCTGGGCGTTGGTACCTACGTCGGGCGCCGGGATGTCATATTCGGGGCCGATATTATTACCCAAATCATGCACGAAGCGCCGGGTGATCCGCTCGAGCTCGGGGCGTGAGTGATCACCGGGCGTCATCCGAATGCCGCCTTTGGCCCCGCCGAAGGGCACCTCCAGAAGCGCGCATTTATAGGTCATCACCGACGCCAGCGCCTTGACCTCTTCGAGGGTGACGTCGTGGTGAAAGCGAATGCCGCCTTTATAGGGCCCTAAGATGTTGTTGTGCTGGATCCGGTAGCCGGTGAACAGCTTGAACTTGCCGGCGTCCATACGCACCGGAAAATTGACGATGATCTCGTTCTTGGGCTCGCTGAGGATCAACCGAACGTGGTCGGTGATCGGCGTGTGCGCCACCGCCTGGGCGACCTGTGCCTGGTGAGTGCGGTAGAACTCCGCGCCACCGGGGTCTTCGGTGTCAGCCAAAACGACCTCGCTACCTTCCTCGAGATCACTGACGGATTTGGCGGCGCCTGCTTCAGTAACTGCTTGCTCACTAGACATGACGTCAACATCCTCGCCTGTAGGGCGGCCACGATAGAGGGGATCTGCTCTTATCGATTCCTTATCAACGCCGAATTGCGCCGTCAAGAACTCGATGTTGCTTGGCTCCGGTCACCAAACCGCTGGACGCACGCCTGCCCGGTGTCCACAACCACGAGCCAGGATAAACACCTCTATTTCCACATCCTTTTAGTCTTTGGCATCTGGCTGCGTCTGGCTCCCCGCGTCCGTGCTCGGTGATTCCTCGCCAGCATCGGCGTCGCCGGGTGGCTCGCCTCCGGTGTCTTCGTACTCGGGGTTGATCGACGTGATGTTCCAACGCGGCTGGTGGTTGGCGGGCTGCTCGACGACATATTCGATGCGAGCGCGCCGGCCGTCGGCGACGATCTCTGCGTGCACATACGCTTGGCGTTGGCCGCTATAGTCGACCTCGCGAACCTGAACATCGCCGGAGCGGAATACCGGCGGTTGGGCACGAATATAGTCACGGAACGCGCTCAGGTTGTTTTGCTCCGTAAACTCGCGACCCATGCTCTTGTAGGCTTCCTCGAAATTTCCACCGGCCAACTGTCGATGCAAGCTCAACACGGCCTCGGCGGGAGGCTCGCTGCGCAGGTTGCGGGCGCGCCGGTCGAAGGTCAAAGCGTCGATGGAAAATTCGCGCTCCTCGCCCTCCCCCTGGCCGAGCACATCGGTGATCACGACGAGCTTCTCGTCGGAGGTGGCCGGGGAAAACTCCACGGTCACCTCCCAGCGCATCTCTTCGTCGTCGCGCTGGTTCAGCGACACGTTGGTCATTCGCGGCATCGAATTGCTCAACAATTCGGCGTGCTCGTCGAGCTTGGTGGCCAACTCCTCGGTCGAGATCCGCGACGCCAGCGACGGGCTCATCTTCGAGCGGGCCTGCTCGACCTCAGAGTTGGCCAGGTCCTCGGCGAATGTCAGACTAAACGCGGTCGCCTCCTGGCCGCTGCTCGCAAACTCGGTGCAGCACGACACCGTCTTCCAGGCGCCGAAGGCCATTGCCAGCCCGACGATGAGCACGATGACCCCGCAACCGATGCCCAGCCACTTCCAGATATTTGTCTTGCCGCCGCCGGCATCCTCGGGGGTGAAGTCACTGGGCGGCTTGAATTCGACGCGTGCCATATCGGTATCCTCGAGTGGAGTGCTTCAGCAACGGACCATCGGCTAAAGAGTCACAAAATGCGCCAGCGGGCCTTCGGTAAGCTGGACGACATACGGGTGAGCCGGCTCGTACAACTCCCCGTCGAGCACATAGCCTCCCGACCAATCCATATGAATGGTATCGAAAGACTCGGCGCTGGCGCCAGTGTCCAGAAAACGCGGAAGCGCCCGGCTCTTGGCCACCTCTTTGAGCAGCTCCCGGCCCGACGCTCCCATGCGATAGCTGGCCCCGCGCTCGCTGAGCAGGCTCAAGCCAAGCCACGAGGTCTCCAGGCTGCTCGCCAGCAGGTATCCCACCGATTCTTCTGCAGGCCGGCGGTCGACGCTGACGCGGGCGGGCGTCGGCCGCAGCGTTGCTCCCTCGAGCAGCATATCGCGCGCGAGACGCCCCAGCGTCCCGGCGACGGCGCCCACCGCCGAGGGGCCAGCGCGATGATACGCCTCGAAGAGTCTGTAGAACAGTCCCGCACCAAAGGAAAAACCGTAATCAGCAGCCGGCCTCGCCGACGAACTCACCTTGATGGTGGGCACCAATCGGCGGTTGAGCCGGCCGTCGAGCAGCGCGCTCTTGAGCTTTCGAAAGGCTTTGGGGGACAACTCCGGAGCGTCGAGCGCCCGGCCCAGCACCGATTGCGCGCCGGCTTCCAGCACAAAGAGGCGAAGCGGGGTCGCGTGGCGGCGGAGTCGACGCCGGTAGACGCCGAGCAGCCCGCCGACCAGCGCGTCACCACCGAGCACGGCCACGACGTCGCACTGGTCGTCGAGAAAGCGCTCGAGCGTGTGCTCGAGGTCCTCCCCGGGGGCCTGGCGTGAGTAGATCCCGTCGGCGAAGACCGACTCGTCGAAGTCGGCGAGCACTTCGGGGTCGGCGACGACCCCTACTTTTGGATGGGTGATCGGAGGTGATGGCATCGAAGCTCCTCGTATGAGCCGGTCTCGATGCCCTTAGGGGTAATGCAGGAGTGGGGAAATCACAACCTTCTTCACGGTTGCCACGACCCTGGTTGACCGCGTTATTGGGCGAGCCTGCGGGGGGCTCGCTCACGGGAGAGCGACGCGCCGACCAGGTCGAGCAACTCGTCCTCGGCGAGGTCGCTGGTCATCGTATAGGTGATGCCCGCGTCCTGGAGGACGGCCACTTCGTAGCCGTGGCTCTCGAGCACGGCGATGTCGCGGTTGCCTACCTTGCGGATCTTGTCGCCGGGGACTTTGAAGTCGTCGCCGTGGAAGATCATCACGCTCAATCGGCTGCCGTCGATCTCATACAGAGCATAGGCGGCGCGGCGTTCTTTGACGTGGGCGATGCGTCCGCCGACCAGGCGAACGTCCTCGTTTTTGAACTGCGGCAGACGTACGGGAAAGTCGACCTTGCCGTGGAACCACCGGGCGACCTCGTGAGTCTCAGGGCCGGGCACTTCGATGGGGAAGTCGCCGCGATGCCAGTCGATGGTATTCTCGACCACCGGCACTTGCTCACCGGTGGCCTCGACCACGGTCAGGTTGGGCAAAAAGAAGACGATCATCGCCACCGATGCGGCCAGCGACCCGCCGATCGCCGCATAACGTACCACCGGGTTGTCACCCGCCGAGCGACGCGACTCGCGGTCGACCTCGTCGAGGCCGGCTACGATCCGCTCTCTGAGCGCTTCGGGGGCCTTCTCTTGGCCGAGAACTTCTTTGAACTGCTCCTTAAACCGCAGCTTCTTGTCGAGCTCCGCCCGGCACTCACTGCACTCGCGCAGGTGCGCTTCGATTTCGGCCCCTTCCCGATCGCCGAATTCCCCGTCGACGTATGCGTCCGAAAAGAGCTGAAACTCGTGGCAATTCATCGTTGTCCTTCTCCAAAAGGGGTTTCCACTGCGGACCGAATGGCTCGCAGCGGACGATGGGCACCGCGTCGGGGGTTAGCCCTCGGCGCGACGGCGTCTATACTCGTCGAGATTCGTGGTGCTCGAGTCGGCGACGTCGGCCTCTTGCTCGTCGGCCTCGTCTTCGACAACCGAGCTGTCAATATAGCCTTCTCGGACTGCATACTCTTCGAGCTTGGCCTGGAGCATCCGTCGGCCGCGGTACAGCCGGCTCATGACCGTGCCGATGGGACAGTCCATGATCTCGGCGATCTCTTTGTAGGCAAAATCCTGCAGATCTGCCAGCAGGACAACCATACGAAAGTCCACCGGAATCGTCTCCAGCGCAGTCTTGACCTCATCTCCAAACATCTTGAAGTAGAGGTTCTCTTCATCTTGATCAAAATTGTCGATGAACGGGTTGCGCTCGGGCGCCTCGGCGCGCTCTTGCAGCGGCCGGTAGTCGTCGTCGACCAGGTACTCCTTGCGCTTCTTCGATTTGCGATACCTATTGATGAAGGTATTCGTCATAATCTTGAAGAGCCAGGCTTTGCAATTGGTACCGTTCTCGTATTTATCAAAATAACGGTACGCCTTTAGCATCGCCTCTTGTACGAGGTCCTCGGCATCCTGCTCGTCTTTGGTCATGCGTAGAGCAGTTCCGTACAGCGCATCCAGATGAGGGATTGCCTCTCTCTGATATGCCTCGTCCTTCTCCGATCGCTTCTTTCCGAACATGTCGTCTCTCGATGTCGAGCAGAATGACCATCTCGGGCGGCGGCTGCGGGCTCAAAGCCCTGGCTGCCGCGCAATTGTCGCCTTTCATAGGGTACAACCTGAGCAGGCGGTCATTCTATTTCATGTATATGTCGAAACGGGGGGAGCTCTCCCGATCCCACCCGTGGTCGCTTACGTCGTCGGCGCCGAAAAACCATGTATTTCCAACCCACTAGCCTCTCGAGCCGATCGCGACCACAATCGGGGAGACGGGATGGTTTTTCAAGGAGTAATTCGATCGCTCGTCCCCAGAGCCAAACGGGCCGACTCATCTAGACAGACGAGTCGGCCCGCTCGGACATTCAAAACTTCCACATCGAGTACGCCGTTCAGGCGAGGACACTATCGACTGAGACATACTCCTTGCCCAGACTCTCGGCCACCGCCGAATGGGTGATCTGGCCGGAGTAGGTGTTCAGGCCGGAGGCGAGCACCGAGTCGGAGGTCATCGCCGCCTCCAGGCCCTCGTTGGCGATCTCGAGCCCGTAGCGAAGCGTTGTGTTGTTCAGCGCGAACGTCGAGGTTCGCGGCACCGCACCGGGCATATTGGCCACGCAATAGTGGACGATGTCGTCGACCACATAGGTGGGCTCGTCGTGGGTGGTCGGCTTGCACGTCTCGATGCAGCCACCCTGATCGACGGCGACATCGACGACCACGCTTCCGGTGGACATCTCCCCGAGGTGCGCCCGCGTGACCAGATGGGGAGCCTTGGCGCCCGGGACGAGCACCGCGCCGACGACCAGATCAGCTCGCTGGACCTGGTCGGTGATGGTGTCGGCGTTGGAGTGCAGCGTCTGGATACGGTTGCCGAAGACGTCCTCGAGGTACCGAAGCCGATAGAGGTCGATGTCGAGGATCGTGACGTTCGCCCCCATGCCCACGGCCATCGTCGCCGCGTTGGTCCCCACGGTTCCGCCGCCGATGATCACCACGTTGGCCCTGCCCACCCCGGGCACTCCGCCCAGCAGCACGCCCTTTCCGCCGGCCTCACGCTCCAGCGAGCGCGCGCCAACCTGGATGGACATCCGCCCGGCGACCTCGCTCATCGGCTCGAGCAGGGGCAGCCTTCCATCGGGCAGTTGGATGGTCTCGTAGGCGACCGCCGCGATATTCTTGTCGATGAGCACCTCGGCCAGATCGGGCACCGCGGCCAGGTGAAAATACGTATAGATGATCTGGTCGGGCTGCATCCGGTCGTACTCGGCCCGCAGCGGCTCCTTGACCTTGACGATCATATCAGCCGTCTGCCAGACCTCGTCGGCGGTCTCCACAATCTCGGCGCCGGCCTCCACGTAGGCCGAATCCGGGATCGCGCTGCCTTCACCGGCGCCACGCTCGACGACCACATTGTGGCCGCTGCGGCAATACGCTCGGACCCCGGCCGGCACCAGGCCAACTCGATACTCGTTGTTTTTGATCTCTGTGGGGACGCCGATCTTCATCGCTTACTCCGTCATGTTCATGTTATTGGACCGCATGCGTCCGGCGGGAGCCGACCCATAAACCGTCCGATTTACTACTCTTTTGCATGCATCGATTTCTCTGAGGCATGTATAGCGACGAACTCTCGGGCGTGCAACTTCACAACGTCTCACATTTGAATGGGGACGTTTGCAGGTTGGGATGTTGGTGTTAATTAGGGACGCGTGATGCAGGTATCGGGCATCACGCAGACAGACCCCTCCGCCGTCGCTTTGCTCCGGCACCGCCCCTTCGGCAAACAACGCCGCGGGGAGGGAATGGTCGACAGCCCAGATGCTCCAGAGTGCCGACCATTCGCCCCCGTCGCGAAGCAGTGGGGGGCAGGGGGCAGCCGCGAAGGCGGCGGGGGGCTTTAACATGTTGCCCATGACAGCCAAAAAACCAATCCCCCCCAAAAACCATGAACATACGCGAAGCCATCCTCAGCCGCCGCACCGTCCAACGCTACAGCACCGCGCCCATCCCGGAGGGCTGCGTCCAGCGGGCGCTCGAGTGTGCGATTCGGGCGCCGAACCATAAATTGAACAATCCGTGGCGCTTTACGCGTGTGGGTCCGAAGACCCGCCAGGAGATCGTCGACCTGGGCGTGCGCATCAAGCGCGACAAGGCCGCCTCCAAGGGTCGGAAGTGGTCCGAGGAGAGAGAGCAAAGAATCCGCGCCAAGCTCGGCAACTCCCCCGAGGTCATCGCCGTCAGCCAGGTGCTCGCTGACGACCCGTTTCGCCGCAAGGAAGACTATGCGGCGATCGCGTGTGCGATCCAAAACTTCATGCTGTGTCTGTGGGGGGAAGGGGTCGGCTCGAAGTGGGCGACCGGCGGCGTCACGCGCCACGACGAGACCTACGAGATTCTGGGCATCGACGCCGAGCGCGAGGAGATCGTCGGCTTCATCTGGGTGGGCCACTCCTATTGTGAGCTCGTCGAGACGCCGCGCCAGCCGCTCGAAGAGGTCTATCGGGAGCTGCCGTAATCAGGCGCTACTCGCGCACCACTTCCTCGGCCTGTGTCAATATCTCGGGGAAGGTCTGGACTTCGGCGCCGTCGAGCCATGTCTCCATCAGCTCGACCAGGCGCTCGTTTCGCTTTTTTTGGAGCAGCCGATCGACAGCGACCTCGCGGAGCGCGTCGGCGTCGGGCCGGCTGCCGTCGAGCGCCTCCTCGACGATGAGCAGGTGCCAGCCGAACTTCGACTCGACCGGCTCGGATAGCTCTCCGAAGCGCCCCTGGGCGGCCAAATCCGTGGCCGTCTTTTGAAACGCGCTGACCACCGGTGCCCAGCCGGCGGGGAAATCCGCGCCAAATCCTTCGGTATCGCCGACCGGAAACGGCAGGTGGGCGTTGACGACGACCTGAAGCGGCTCGGGCACCTCGTCCTCGAATCTGTCGCGCGCGTCCAGCAGGTCGATGGCGTCGGAGTCTTCGGGAAGCTCTGGGGCGATGCGGTCGAGCCACTGGCGGGCCTCACCCCTCAACTCGGCGAGGCGCTGGTCGGAGAGCTTTTTCTTCTTCTTTTCTCGCGGCACCATCACCAGAATATGGCTGGCTCGCAGCCCGGGTGGGTGCCCCACCCTGGCGGCGATCGTCGACTCCATCTCCCCGATCTCATCGTCGGTGAGCGTCTCGCGGGTGATCTCGCGCTCGATCTCATCTCGCAGAAGCTGGCGAACCATCGCGCGTTTTCGAGGCAGTCCGAGCGTCGAATTCGACAGGTAGTCTCGCTCGAGCGCCTCGATGACCAGGAGCTCGCGCTCGACGAGCGCCTCCACCGCCTCTTCGCGACTCATCTCCGGATTGTCGGCCCAGAAGGCCTCGAGTTCGGCAAGTGAGACAGCGCGATCGCCGACTCGGGCGACGACCTCGCTGTCCGCGTCGCGCTCGAGCTTCAGGAAGCTTTGCTCCGGGCTCTCGTGGGGCACATCAGCGCCGTCGCAGCCCCACACGAGACCACTCGCGACCAACATGATCACCCCGACAGCTCCGTGCAACCGAGCGCACATCTCAGGAGGCCTCCTCTCGTCGCAGCAACACAGCCAGCTTTCCCAACTCGGTGCCGGCTCGGAGCATGAAGAAACCGATCGCCAGCACGGCCACACCGGCGACATAGTCCTTGTCGGCCAAAAACGATACAGACCGATAGAAGAATAAAATGCTGCCCGCCAGCAGCCCGAGGCCCAAGATTTCGTACACCAATGACCGCATCAACATGTCCACGTAATCTGCGGAGCGGGAGCTTGCTCCCTGCGGAGCCGGCGCCCGTCCAGCCCCTAGGCTCGCCCAGGGGTCCGGAGGTTCGGATTATGCGAGTATCGTCATCGTCGCCACCACAATCGCGGCGACCAAAAACCAACCGCCGATATGCATCCATCTGGCGCGGCGGCCGCCGTCGGCCATCTCGTCGATGGTGCGAGAGAGTCGGCGCACGTCGTATTCGAGGTTCATCAGCGGCACGAAAAACATCGTATAGGCGGCCACACACCAGGCAAAGAAGATAAACAGCCCGATGAATGCTCGCGCGCCCTCGGGCCGCTCAGAATAATGTTGTGTGATCTTCTCGGCAACCGCCGGATCTTGGAAGACCGCGTATTGGGTGACCACCAGCAGCACCAGCAAGATGAGCCCACGCACCAAAAAATAAAATGGATAGATGCCGCCGACGCGCTCGGCAGGCTCGTCGCGAGCTCCGTCGACCTCGCCGACCACCTCAGCGCCGGTGAGGCTGGCGGCCGCCACACCGATATAAGCGGCCAGCGTCACGCCGATGCGCATCATGCTGGTCCACTGCTCGAGCTCGATGATGCTTCGTTCCGGCAATAAAAGGACGCCCGGCACGAAACATAGCGGAAATACCAGGAGGATCAGCGCGGCGAACCGGATGTACACACCCGACAGCAGCGCCGCCAGCGGCAGGAGATAGGTGAGGGTCGCGGCCTGGCTCCCCTCGACGAAACGAAGCTCCTCGAAGAGCGGCAACATGAAGATCTGGGCCCAAAACGACAGCCCCAACGCGACCACCAGAGGAGACCACGACCAACTCGACCCGAAGGGGCCGGTCGACCAGGCCATGATGGGGGAGTCTTCGTCGCGCATCACTTAGAGACTACCGGCGGCGGGAGGTTGGATCACTCGACGCGCCAGAGGGCATGTTGGGCCTGGCCGTCGCGAATGAAGTCGATGCGGATACTACTGACCTCGCCGAGCAACTTCCAGGCGTCGAGATAATCGTCGGGCTTCTCCAGGCGCACCCCGTTGATGTGGGTGATGATATCGCCGAGACGGAGCTGCTCTCCGACCGACTCCTGGGCGCTCGGACGCATCGAGACGAGCTGGAAGCCCTGGAAGCTGCCGTCTTTGCGGCGAGGCGCGACCTCGACCTGTGTGAGCGCAAACGACGGGCCCTTCTCGATGAACGCGTCGAGTTGGCTGCCGGTGACAACCTGCTGGGTGCCCTTCGCCTCGCCTCCGGCGTCGTCTGCTTCATCTCCAGCCTTGGATTCACCATCGCCCTCGCCCTCCCCGGTGCGGCCCATATTGACCTCGGGCCCCTCGGGAAGCTCACCGCGGGTGTCCTCGTCGGCCGAAGGCGGGCTCGCCGAGACGTCTTCGTCCTCCGCGGAGGTCGACTGGGAGCCGCTGGCACAACCCACCCCCAACGCAGCGGCGATGAACACACAAAATATCAACTGCTTCAGGCGCATGGTTATCCCAGAGACTCTTGAGGCTCGCAGATTTCGAGCATCTTGCTGTTGCTGGTGAATTTGAACTCCTCGAGGTCTTCGTCGCGGGCCTTCTGCATTTCGACCTCTTCGATGCGACGAACGCCTTCATAATCAACCACGGGGACGCCGCGATTGTCGAGGACGGTCAACAACGTCCGGCGGATGCTCTCGGTGCTCTCCTTCTTATCCGGCTGGACCGGAAACGCTCCGTCCAGATACGCCAGCACCTCGTCGCAGCCCTGCTCACCGTCAGCTTTGGCCTTGCCAACCAGGCCGTCGGAGGCCTGGCGGGCCCATCCGACCACGAACGTGCCCCACATCGGCTCGTCGGCGTCGGGATCGTAGACCATGTAGCGGGGCCGGTCGGGATAGGTGTCCCACGGCTCGTCCACCGTGGCAAAGCTATTCTTCCACTCGGGATCGACCGGCAGGCCCACGGTCGGCTCGATGCTGTCGCCGATCGCAAAGACCACTGTGTCGCAGGCCAGCGTCTCGAACTCGCCGGTCTTCTCGATGCCTACGCGGTCGTCTTCGGTGCGAACGAGCCGAGTGACCTCACAGGTCAGCCCGGTGACCTGACCGTCGTCGTCGACCTCGATGCGGCTGGGGCTGCGCAAAAAGCGCATGCGAAATTTGGTGTCCGTCTCGGTCTCCAGGGGCGTGTCGATGAAGCGAGTGAGCTTCTTGTAGACCTCGCCGGGGTCCTGGCCGACCGACTCCATCTCGGAGGCAATCGCGTCGAATTCAGCGCGCAATTGCTCGACGTCGATGGCGCCGCTGACGATGCGCATCTCTTTTCGGGTGGTCTTGCGCTCGGCCGGCCCGCGCCTGGCCACAGCGGTCACCGACTCGACCTTTTTCTCGCAGGTCAGCCAGTGGACGATGTCCAGACAGACGTTGCCCAGGCCCACCACACATACATTCTGGCCGATGTCGAAGCGCTGCTCGCTATAGGGGGGAAGCGCGTTGTAGTGGTAGACGAGGTCCTTGGCGTGGAAGACCGCGTCGGCCTCCTCGCCGGGAAGCCCCAGCCACTTGGTGCCCTGAGCGCCCACGGCCACAACC
>JBKGZI010000012.1:0-34459 GCA_046545675.1 Persicimonas sp. | reverse complement strand
CTACTGACGACTGACTCCACGGTGCATTAAGTGCTCGGAACCGGATCCAGTGGGTGCACTCCGAGTGGGGAGGGAGTTCATTGCTCACCGACGGCCGATAAACTCAACCAAGCCGCGAAAACGCGCCCATTCCCGGATAGAACGCGTTCTCGCCGAGCTCCTGCTCGATGCGAAGCAACTCGTTATATTTGGCCACCCGGTCCGAGCGCGACAGGCTTCCCGTCTTGATCTGGCCGGAATGGGTCGCCACCGCCAGGCTGGCAATGGTCGTGTCCTCGGTCTCGCCCGAGCGGTGGCTGATCACCGAGGTGAAGCCGGCGCGGTGGGCCATCTCGATGGCCTCGAGGGTCTCGGTCAGCGTGCCGATCTGGTTGACCTTGATGAGGATGGAGTTGCCGACCTGCTCGTCGATACCCCGGCGAAGCCGCTCGGTATTGGTCACGAACAGGTCGTCGCCGACCAATTGAATTCGCTCACCGAGAGCCTTGGTCAACGAGGCCCAGCCGTCCCAATCGTTCTCGTCGAGGCCGTCCTCGATGCTGATAATCGGATACAGGTCGCATAACTCGCCATAAAAGCCCACGAGCTCCTCGGAGTTCAACGAGCGGCCCTCCCCTGCGAGCTCGTAGCTGCCGGCGTCGTAGAACTCGCTGGCCGCGCAGTCCAGCGCCAGGCGGACCTGGTCGCCGGGGTTGTAGTTGGCCGCTTGGATAGCCTCCATGATCAGGTCGAGCGCCTCGCGATTGCTGCTCAGGTCGGGAGCGAAGCCGCCCTCGTCGCCGACCGAGGTGGTATAGCCGCGCTTGGTGAGCACGCGCTTGAGCGAGTGGAAGATCTCGGCGCCGCATTGCAGGGCGTCGCTGAAGGTCTGCGCGCCCACCGGCACGATCATAAACTCCTGGATATCGACATTATTATCGGCGTGCTCACCGCCGTTGATGATATTCATCATCGGCACGGGCAGCATATTCGAGCTCAACCCGCCGATATAGCGGTATAGCGGCATGCCCAGGCTATTCGCCGCCGCGCGCGCAGTCGCCAGGCTCACCGCCAGGATCGCGTTGGCGCCGAGCTCGGCCTTATTATCGGTTCCGTCGATGTCGAGCATCAGCCGGTCGATGCCCACCTGATTGAAGACGTTCTCGCCGTCAATTTCGGGAAAGATACGGTCGTAGATATTGTCGACGGCTTGGCGCACGCCCTTGCCGCCGTAGCGCTCGCCACCGTCACGCAGCTCGACCGCCTCGTGCTCGCCGGTCGACGCGCCGCTGGGGACCGCCGCACGGCCCCGGGTGCCATCCTCGAGGATGACCTCACACTCGACGGTCGGGTTCCCGCGACTATCCAAAATCTCGCGCGCGATGACATCGGCGATAAACATCCCATCATTTTCGTAGAGATCCATCTCATCATTCCTGTTCCTTGAGGTTGTTCGAGCCAAACAGCTCCCAACGGTATGGGGCACATTGACACAACATTCTCCCCACTTCGTCAACCTCAAGGAATCAGCGAGTCACGGCGAGTCGAGGCGCTCGACGGTCCAAAATGGTGAGTTGTAGAATTTGCTGGCCGGTGCACGGGCGTGCAGGCCGAAGAGCTCGGCGTCGGGGTCGACGATGGCGGCGACCTGGTAGGGGACGTTGAACAGGCTGAGGTGGACCCGGGCGACCTCTGCGGGCAGCTTGCCGCCCGAGCCGCGCGCGCCGACGAAGAGGCCGACGACGTGCTGGGGCGGATCAGCGCTGTAGCCGGACAACTCGTCGACGAGGCTGTCCAGCTCGGGCTTGAGGGATTGGTACAGCTTGCCCAGCCCGGCCGTATATTGGAAGCGAGAAAAACCGGTCACCTCCAAGAAGGGCCCACGGTCATCGACCGCGAAGGCTCCCAAGAGCACAGCAAAGGAGGGCTCGTCGCGGTAGCCGGCGGCAAAGGCGAGCTCGTCGAGGACGTCCTGGTAGACGAAAAAACGCACCTCGTCGCCGCTCATCTGCCCGTAGGGGCGTGCCTCCAGGCCTTCGGCCTCGGGCGGGGCATCTCTGAAAATCGAATTGGCCAGCTTCTCGCCGGCCAATCGAACCAACTCGTCGCGGTCCATGAGGAGCTTCGCAGGCTGTGAAAAAGGTGGAGGCGGGCTCAGCTCAGGAGCGAGGACGCACGGCGCGATAGGCCACGGTGCTGGTCTCGCCGACCGGGGTGATCTCGCCGGTCTTGGAGTTGACGTCCCACGCGACGCACTGGCCATTTTCACCCCAAGCCTTGTCCTTCTCGCGCTCTTTATCGGCCTTCAAGCTATGCTCGCAGGCCCACTTTATATCGGGGTCTTTATGATTGAACTCGTCTTCTTTTTCGAGGTTGAAGACGTAGAGGATTCGATAGTTATCGTCGTCTCGCCGCTCGGGCATGAACCGACAATTTCTTCGCTTTTTGCACCGCTCGAAATCCTTGGGAGTGTTGGCCTGGGCGGTCAACAGCCACTCGAGTGACTCGACGAGCTCGCTCTCCTTGAGCACCGATGCCAGCGCCTTGCACCTCGAGCGGTGACGCGGCTGAGCGCATTGCTTGGCGGCCGGGCCCAGCCAACGCTTTTGGTCGGGGTCGTAGCTGCGCGGCATGATGTCGACCTGCTCGGTCTGCTCGAATTCCTCGCCGGCTCGCATGATGTCGGCGGCCTGCAGGTTGACCGCGCGCAGCGCCTTGCGATCGTAGTCGAATTTAAACTCGGCGTAGGTGGGCTCGCCCTCTTCGACCCACTGGAAGTAGGCGTCGAATTTATTGCCCCGATCATGATCGATGGTCCACCCGAGGATGGTGTCGTCGTCGGTGTCGCCGGTGCGCTGCGAGAAATACAGCAACAGCGCTCCGCCCAGGTTGACCCCCGACTCGAAGCGGTGGTTGGTGATCGCGGCGACGACCTGCTCGGCCTTGTCGTAATAATCCGATTTGACGCCGTCTTGGGGATTCTCAGCGACCGTGGCGAGCACGTTTTTGGGGACGACCTTTTGCTCTTTGAGGTCGACCAGCCAGGCCGGACCCACTCGGATGTTGGCGTCCTCGAAGGCATAGCGCACGAGATAGAATTGGGGCCCGTACTTGGTCTCGCCCCACCAAAACGCCTCCCATCCGGCCGCTTCGCCGCTGGTGATCTTGAGCTTATCCTCGATGAACTTCTCGTCGTCGAGCATCTCCGAGATCCGGGTTGGCTCGTCGTCCTCCTCAGTGTCCGACTCGGCGACCTTCTTTCGCTTGACCAGCGAGATGGCTGCCTCGCGGTTGTCCTCCGAGGCCCACGGGTTCTCTTTTTCTTTGGTGTCCTGCTCGCGCTCGACGACCCGTTCGATAACCTGGGTCTCTGCATCGCGTGTCAGCTCCAAGATGAGCAGACCGCCGACGACCAAGATCAACGCGCCGATGAGCCCGAGAGTAATTTGAAGAATTAACCGGGTGTCCATTCGCTCTCTTAGGCTTTAACTACAAATGAGAAGCTCTCCGACGAATATAGCAGACAGTCCAGCGATCCGGCAACGTAGGACAACAGAGTAAGAGAGTAAGAGAGTAAGAGAGTAAGAAACTAAGAGCGGCAAAAGACTCTCGCCGGGCATCCTCCGCCAAACGAGCGCATTTGCAGTTTCTAACTCTCTCACTCTCTGACTATCTCACTATCTGCTGTTCGAAAGATCGTAGACGGCGACATTGTCGAAGTGAACCGGCGCCGACCAAACGTTGAAGGCGAAGTGACGGTGTCCTTCGCCCTCGAGCGGATCGGGGTCCTCGTAGGTCATGAAGGGCTCGCCGTCGACGTACCACTCGAGGGTACCGTCGGTGCGCTCGACCGCCATGCGGTAGGTGTGGCCGGGCACGACGCCGTGAGTCTCACGTGATTTGCGGTCGTTGCCGTGCTCGTCGAGGCGGGCGATGACATCGAGCGAGTTCTTCCAGCCGCCGAAAATGAGCACGTAGCCCGACTCATGGGTGTGGCCGTCGCCGAAGATCTCGATCTTGATATCGCCCACCGGCGAGCGCGCCTGGACGTCGAACTCCACGCGCACCTCCTCGGGCAATGGGCGATCGAGCCACAACGGGTCGTTCTTGATGTCGGCGCCGACCACGGCGCCGTCCTCGATGCGCCAGTCCCCGGGGCCGTCCTCGCCCTCGCCTATGACCCAGTCCGAGCCGATCTCGGCGCGCTCGAAGTCGTCGCTGAACACCAACTCGCCCTCGGTCGTATAGTCGGCCTTGGTCGAGCCGCTCTGCGCGTCGGACTTCGACGTGTCGTCACAGCCGAATGCAACGGCGGCGATGAGCAGCGCAGGTATCCACAGTCGTGATATATTCATCGTTTCTCAACTCTCGTCGCTATGTGCGTCATTCAGATCGAGCTTCACGGTCTTTCGAAGTTCGGCGGGGTCCGCTTCTTCCTTGGCCGGCGCTTGCTCGGCCGGCTCAACAGGACCAGAAGCCAACGCGGCTGCGGGCTTTTTGCGCCCCTGGGACGCCTCCACGGCGGCCTGGTCGAGGAGATCGTCTTTGATCACCATCGAACCGGGAGCCGGCGTCACGTCGCTCTGCAGATGCACCTCGTCCCAGCGCGTCGGCTCGTAGCGAAGCTCACTGGGCACCCGGCGCAGTTGGCTGGCGAAGCGTCGCGCCACACCAAAGAGCACCTTCGCGGCCAGCTCCGGCAGCGTGCGCAACAGCTCGAAGAGCGGTTTCTTTCGAAGCACGACCAGCGAAACCGGCTCGAGCGCCTCGAAGGCCTCGTCGGCGACCTGCTCGGCGAATATCTCGAGCACCCCGAACGTCGCGCCGGCGTCCAGCACGATGACGCCCGAATCGGCGCCCAGCACACCCACCGAACCCTTGGTGATCACGCACATCGCGTCGGCAGGCTGGCCTCGGTCGACGATGGTCTCGCCGGCCTCGAAGTCGCGCCGGTCGGCGATCTCAGCCAACAGGACCAGCTCGCGGCGGCTGGCGTGGGCGAAAAAGGGCGTCGCCGAGAGCCGATCGACCAGCCGGCTGTTCAGGCGTCCCTCGCCGCCGGCGCCGACGCCGGCTACCGCGAGCACGATCGCGGTGATATTATCCTTTCCACCGCCGTCGAGCGCGTGGGCGATGCAGGCTTCGGCGCGCGCTTCGAGGTCGTCGCCGGCCATCAATTCGACGATTTGCGCGTCGTCGTCGAAATACCCGCTCAGGCCGTCGCTGCACAACAAGAACTCGTCGTCGGTATCGACCGGGATATCCAGCGTATCGACCTCGACGACCTCTCGAACACCGACCGCGCGG
Source organism: Persicimonas sp. (assembly GCA_046545675.1). Classification (GTDB taxonomy): domain Bacteria; phylum Myxococcota_A; class Bradymonadia; order Bradymonadales; family Bradymonadaceae; genus CAYLTX01. The sequence goes on along the minus strand of JBKGZI010000012.1, from coordinate 29,173 downwards.
GTGACCGCATTTTGATTGGGGATGGAATCGCCAGCCTTCGCCCTGCCCTGGCGGATCATCTCGTTGATCAGCGAGTGGTCGTCGGTAAGCTGCTCGACCTCGCCGGCGCGAACTCGATAGATGCGCGAGTCGCCCACATGGCCGATAAAGGCGCGCCCGCCGCACAGCAAGAGCGCGCTGCAGGTCGTGCCCATCCCGGTACGCTCGGAGTCTTGCTGTGCGGCCGCGAAAACGCGATTGGAGGCGGCGGTGATCGCCTCCTCGAGCAGCGCGAGCACGGCTTGTCGGTGTTGGGGGTTGGCCGGCTCACGGGCGAGGCGCTCGACGACCTCACGGCGGCCGTCGATCTCCTGGTGAATCGTCTGCACGCTCATGGCACTGGCGACCTCACCGGCGGCATGTCCGCCCATGCCGTCGCAGACGACAAAGAGCTTGAGGTCGCCGTCGACCAAGAAGTTATCTTCGTTGTGATCCCGGACTCGACCCTCGTCCGTGGTCGCCCAGAATTCGACCTCCATGCTCGCTCCTGCCGACGCTAACTCTCGTGGTGAACACACTTTTCCTACAATCGCACACAGCCGCGGGGTGTCCAAGCCTCCACGCCGCCGAGCGCACACCCTCAACCGGCCGACCCGCCCGACGCCGACGCCTCGGCGCCGGCCTCCTCGGACAGCCAGAGCTTGTCACGGCTAAATTTAAAGACCTCGAGCAATATCGAGGCGACCGGCACAGCCAATAGCGCGCCGACCAACCCGAAGGTATGCTCTCCGGCGAGCAACGCGAAGATGATGATCACCGGGTGGATATGCGCCGAGGTCCCGATGATCTTGGGGTTGAGGATATTGCCCTCCAGCGCGTGAATCCCCAGAATCCAGCCGAACGCCGCCAACCCCGTCCAGAACCCGTCCATCAAGCCGACGGCGACGATGGGGAGGGTCGAAATCACCGTGCCGAAGATCGGAATGACCGACAGCACGGCGGCGACGACGGCCAGCAGCACGCTGAAACGAATGCCCAAAAACGCCAGCCCGATATAGGTCAACACCCCGTTGACCAAGCAGATCATCAACTGCCCGCGCACCACCCCCGACAAGCCGCGATCGACCCGGCCGAGCAATTCGCCATACCCCTGGCGGTAGTCCTTGGGCACCATCGTCCGGAAGAACTCCTTGAAGGTGGGCAGGTCGATGGAGATGAACGCGGCGACCATGAACGTGAGCATGATCGCGACCAGCAGTTGGATCACGCCGAGCACCAGCGCCTGCGCGTAGCCGACCAGCTCCGCGATGCGCTCGTTCGACGAGCTAATCACGCTCTCGAGCAACTCGTTGACCCGCGCCTCCAGGTCGACCAGTGAGCGCACTGCCATGAGATCAGCGCCCTCCTCCTCGCCTTTGCTCGGCGGTGGACGACGCAGCTTCCAGAGATCATCGTCGACACGAGCGACCTGTACTTCCCCCTCATTCATATAGACTTCGAAGCTGCCGTCAGGCCCGGGCACCAGGCGCACGACCGACTGTTCAGGTCGGCCGATTCGCGACCACGTGCCGTGAGAAGCCTCCGACTCGACAACCGCATCCCGGCCGGCGCCGGGCTCGACGGCAAAGCGTTGCCTGAGCCCCCCGTCGTCTTCTTGAAGTTCGAGGTCTACCTGCACGTCGGCCGCCGCTCGGCCGCGCGCCCGGGCCGCGGCGGTCGCCGTGGCCATTTGTGTGGCGGCCTCACGCGCCTGCCGGACCTTATCTTTGGCGGCCGGGAAGTCCGGCGGTCGCGAGTCGACCGGAAGGTAGCTGTCCAGAAAACCCTGGACCCGTTCGTTGATCCCCGGCAAATTGTCGCGGCGAAATTCGGTGATCGACTCGGGGGCGGTCTCTGCAAAACGCACGATCTCACTGACAAAGCGCGGCACCACGAAGAGCACGCTGAGGCTGATGATCCCGAAAAACCCCAGGTAGACCAAGATCACCGCAGTCCAGCGTGGAAGCCGCGGCGACAGCCGGCTGACGATGGGCTCCATCAAGTAGACGATGCCGCACGCGAAGACGAACGGCAGCAAGACCGCGTGGAAGGCGGCAAGGATGATGACCAAAAAGGCCAGCGTCAGCAGCGGCAAGAACAGCTTTCGGCGGCGACTCATACGCCCATACCAGCGCCCCGATGGGTTGTTCGATCCGTTGCCCGATCCATCTCCGCCCGACCCTTCACCGCCAGATCCATTACCCACAGAGCCGTCCGCATGCGCGGATGGCTCGGGCCGGACTGAGGTGTCGTCGACGTCCTCGGAGACCTGCTCGGTGCGGTCGGTCTGGTCGCCCTCGAGCGAGCCGTCCACGGGCGGCTCAGCGGCATCCTGTTGCCCCGGCGCCCCGTCGTCCTTCTGTGAATCACCGCCGTTTGCCATCAATGCCCATCTGCGATCGCAGTTCTCTTAGTACTACAACGTCACTTCCCACGTGGCGCCTCGTCGGTCCAGATGGCCATTGGCTACGTTGCCGTCTCTCGACGATGCTACTCACATCGCCTTTATGCGGTTTAACCGTATGCGAGCCGCCGCCTTGCCACTGACCATCTGGCCTCGCCGAGAGCTACTCACGCCGAAAGTGACGTTGTACTATTAGCTGACGAAAATATCGAGCGCGCGTCCTAATTGGACGTCTCACGCACCATGCGGGCGAAGTCATCGAAGAAGTCGACCGCGTCGTGGGGGCCGGGTCCGGCCTCCGGGTGATATTGTACAGAGAGAACGGGAAGACTGCGATGGCGAAAACCCTCGACCGTCTCATCATTTAGATTCACGTGGGTGATCTCGAGGTCTTCGGGCAGCGTTTCGGTGCGCACTGCATAGCCGTGGTTCTGGCTCGTCATGCTGATACGGCCGGTGGCGAGGCTCTTGACGGGCTGATTGGGCCCGCGGTGGCCAAACGGCAGCTTGAAGGTCTCGGCGCCCATCGCCCGCGCCAGGAGTTGGTGGCCCAGACAGATCCCGAAAGTCGGGTAGCGACCCACCACTCCGCGCACCGTCTCCAAATAATCGTCCAGCGTCGCCGGGTCACCGGGCCCATTCGACAGGAGAATTCCATCGGGCTCGACCGCGGCGAGCGCCTCGGGCGTGGTCGCTCCGGGGACCAACGTCAGCCGCAGGCCCTGGCGGTCCAATTCGCGCAGAATGCTGAATTTGACCCCGTAGTCGAGCACGACCACGTGCGGGCGCCCGTCGTCGGACTCGGGGGGCGCGAAGGGCAGAAATTTGACGCGCGCCTCGCCCAAATCGTCGGCTTGGTCGCTGGCGGCCTTCGGCTCGATGATCACTGACAGCGGCTCGCCGTGAGCGACCTCACCGACGTATTGACCGGTGGCGTAACCGGGCTGTTCTTTGAGATGGGTATGCCAACGCTCGGCGTCTTCGACGCTCGCGCCGTGGGCGATGACCGCCATCATCACACCCTTGTCGCGAAGGTGGCGAGTCACCGCGCGTGTGTCGACCTCGGTGATCGCCACCACGCCGTGCTCCTCGAGCCACTCCGGCAGGCTGTCGGTGCTACGATAGTTGCTGGCCTCCTCAGAGAGGCTGCGCACGATCAGGCCGCCGGCCTGCACCTTAGCCGACTCCATATCCGCCCAATTGACGCCGTAATTTCCGATATGGGGCATCGTCAACGTGACGAGCTGGCCGGCGTAGCTCGGATCACTGAGGATCTCTTGGTAGCCGGACATGCTGGTGTTGAACACCGCCTCGCCGACCGCCGCGCCGCTGGCCCCGACCGCCACGCCCTCGAAGCAAGTTCCGTCCTCGAGCACGAGCAGGGCCGGCTGGCGTGATGTATCTTCTCGTTCGCTGGTCATCGTAAGTCTCACTGGTCTTGCAGGCATTTCAACAACACGGCTTGGCGCACCGCGGCGCCATAACCGACTTGTTCGAGAATCAGGCTATTGGGGCTGTCGGCGACTGTGGCGGTCAACTCCATGCCGCGAATCACCGGTCCCGGGTGCAGAACAAAAGTGTCCTCGCCCAAGACCTCCTGGGCGACTTGCTCGTCGATGCCCCATTCGCGCACGTAAGTGTGGGTGTCGACGAGCTCTCCGTGAATACGCTCTTGCTGGACGCGCAGCATGATGACCGCGTCGGCGCCGTCGAGCGCCTCGTCGCGTGAGCTGGCCACCTCGGCGCCCCAGGCTGTGTCGCCGGACTTGGGAAGCATCATCGACGGCCCGGCCAAGACGACTTTACAGCCGAGCTTGCTGAGCGCATGCACATCACTGCGAGCGACGCGGCTGTGGACGACATCACCGATAATCGCCACGCGCTTGCCTTCGAGCGCCTCGCCTCGGCGCCGAAACGCCCGGCGAAGCGTCACCACGTCGATGAGCGCCTGGGTGGGATGCTCACCGCTGCCATTTCCGGCGTTGATAAACGGAATCTGGATGCGATCTTTGACCGCGAACGGCAGGTGGCGCTCATTGTGGCGCACGATCAGCCCGTCGATGCCCATCGCCTCTAGATTCCGACAGGTATCGAGCACCGTCTCGCCTTTCTTGATGCTGCTCTCATCGCTGCCGATGCGCACCGAGAAGGCACCCAGCTTGTGGGCGGCCAACTCGAAGCTCACCCGGGTGCGCGTGCTCGGCTCGAAGAAGACCAGCGCCACCGAGCGCCCGTCGAGGGCGCCTCGATATTGCTCGGGCGTGATCACCTGGCCTTCGTCGCCCACAAACGACTCGCTCAAATCGACCAGCTCGCGCAATTGTTCCGCCGACAAGTCCTTCAATCCGATCAAATCCATAGTTCGTCCACGTTGTCCAAAGTTGTGAGTGTTATGGCCTTCCGTCGATCGTGGTTGGCAACGTCGAGCGCCGCCTAAACATCGTCTCCCGGGAGATAATCAGTGAATGACCTTGCCGATGCGATCCCAACGATAGGAGTCTGGCCCCACCGACAACCAGATGATCATCGCTCGGCCCTTGATATTGTTCACGGGCACCTGTCCCCAGCAGCGACCATCCGAGGAGTTATCTCGGTTGTCGCCAATGACGAAGACGTGGTCGTCGGCGATCTCGATGGGCCCGAAGTCCTCGTCTGCGCCCGAATATTGGATGGTGTAGCGGTGACCGTTGAGCTCTTCGATCTCGGAGATGCGGTGGGGATACAAGAAGTTTCCGGTGGTCTCCTTGCGCAAGAACGTGCGCTCGACCGGGTCGCCGTTGATGATCAACTGGTTCTCACGCACCTCGATGGTGTCGCCGGCTACGCCGACGATGCGTTTGATGAAGTCCTTCTCGTCTTCGAGGCTGCCCGCGTCGATGCACTCGCGCTCGGAGGCCGGCTGCTCGGCCAGATGGCGTCGCGCCTCGTCGCGGGGAAATTCGAAGACGATCACCTCGCCGCGCTCGGGCTCCGAAAAGCGGGTCAGGAAGGTCTCGGTAAATGGTATCCGAATCCCGTAGGTGAATTTGTTGACGAAGAGGTGGTCGCCGACCATCAACGTCGGAATCATGCTGCCGGTGGGGATTTTGAACGCCTCGATGACGAAGCCGCGCAACAACAGCGCGAAGACCACCGCCAAGCCGATGCTCTCGGCATATTCGCGGGCGACGCTCTTCTCTTTGCCCTCGAGCTGCTCGTCGATCCAGCCGGCGAGCTCATCGATCTGCTCGTTGGCCTCGTCGGCCTCGCCGTCCTCGATGAGATGGCGAACCTCATTGAGCCGCTTTTGCATCTGGCTGCGCACGTCGTTGGACAACCCGTGGGCCCGATCGAGGTGCCCCTGGGCCTCGCGCACGAATGCACGCGGCTTCTCGAGCTCACTCGACTCTGATTGTTTTGATGTACCCACACTTCGCCTCACTGCTCCAACACGCACGCCAAAGACGCCCGGTATTCTGTCCACTGGCTCCCCAGAGAGCCCGTCGATGGCTTAATCTTCATCAATACTGAGCACCGCCAAGAATGCCTCCTGGGGAATCTCGACGGTCCCCACTTGCTTCATGCGCTTCTTGCCTTCCTTTTGGCGCTCCAACAGCTTGCGCTTTCGGCTGACGTCACCGCCGTAGCACTTGGCGGTGACGTTCTTGCGCATCGCCTTGATCGTCTCGCGCGCCACGACCCGCGAGCCAATCGCCGCCTGAATCGGGATCTCGAAGAGCTGTCGGTGGATGACGTCCTTGAGCTTTTTAGCAAGTGAGCGGCCGCGCTCATAGGCGAAGTCGCGGTGGACGATGACGCTCAGCGCGTCCACAGGCTCTTTGTTGACCAGGATATCCAGCTTGACCAGATCGCCCTGTCGGTAATCGATCACCTCGTAGTCGAGGCTGGCATATCCGCGAGAGCATGACTTGAGCCGGTCGTAGAAATCATAGACCACCTCGTTCATCGGGATCTCGTAGGTCAGGATGATGCGATTGGAGCCCGAGTAGCGAAGATCCTGCTGGGCGCCGCGGCGCTCCTCACACAATTTGAGCACCGGCCCGACGTGCTCGGGAGGCACGTGGATGGTCGCGCGTACATAGGGCTCCTCGATGACGTCGATATCATTGGCGTCAGGGAGCTCGCTGGGGTTTTCGACCTCCAGCAATTCACCATCGTTGGTGAAGACGTGGTAGACGACCGAGGGGGCGGTCGTGATCAGATCGAGATCATATTCGCGCTCGAGGCGTTCCTGGATGATCTCCATATGCAACAGCCCCAGAAACCCGCAGCGATACCCGAAGCCCAGCGCCTGGCTGGTCTCCGGCTCGAAGGTCACGCTCGAATCGTTGAGCGACAGCTTCTCCAGCGCGTCTCCCAGCTCCTCGTAATCCGGTGAGTCGACCGGAAAGAAGCCGCAAAAGACCATCGGGTTGACGTCTTTGAAGCCCGGAAGCGGCGCGTCGGCCACGTTCTTGGCGCCGGTGATCGTGTCACCGACCTTGGCGAGGCCGACGTCCTTGACCATCGAGGTGACAAAGCCGACCTCACCGGGCCCCAACTTGTCGACCTCGGTGGGCTGGGGCCGATACACGCCCAGGTTATTGACCTCGCTTTTCGCCCCGGAGGCCATCCACTTGATATGGTCGCCCTCTTTGATCTCGCCGTCGATGACCCGCACAAGGTTGATGACCCCCCGGTACGGGTCGAACCAACTGTCGAAGACCAGCGCCTTCAGCGGTGCGGACGGGTCGCCCTGGGGCGGCGGGACCTTGTCGACGATCGCCTCGAGAATCTCGTGGACACCCACCCCATTCTTGGCGCTGGCGGAGACGGCCTCGGAGGTGTCCAGGCCGATCGTCTCCTCGATATCCTCTTTGACCCGTTCGACGTTGGCCGCCGGCAGGTCGATCTTGTTGAGCACCGGGATGATCTGAAGGTCGGCGTCGAGCGCGAGGTAGACATTCGCCACCGTCTGCGCCTCGACCCCCTGGGAGGCGTCGACCACCAAGACCGCGCCCTCGCATGCCTGCAGGCTTCGCGAGACCTCGTAGGTGAAGTCGACGTGACCCGGCGTGTCGATCAGATTGAGCAGATAAGTCTCCCCGTCGTCGGCCTCGTACTCCAGGCGCACCGTCTGCGCCTTGATCGTGATGCCGCGCTCTCGTTCCAAATCCATGGAGTCGAGGAACTGCTCCTTTTTGTCGCGCGCCTCGATCGCTCGCGTCTCATCGAGGATGCGGTCAGCCAGGGTCGACTTTCCGTGATCGATGTGGGCGATGATCGAAAAGTTGCGGATTTTACTCTGATCGATATTGCGTTTGGCCATGCTTTGCGTGATCCGTCAGAATGCCTCGCGCTGCGCGCCGTGCGCAGACGAAGTCAGCATTATTCGCAGGGGCTGTTACCGTCCCGGTTCACAACCAATGAGTACCAGCGATTATGCCGAGATTGGCGCCGAACCGGTGAGTCGGAGATACATAACCCAGCGTGTAAGCCAAGGTCAAACCGCAGCGCCGACCGGCGCCGGCCGGGCAGCCCGGTTTGGCTCAACTATCTCGCACCTGCCTACCAACTGTGCTAGGCTGGGCGGCAAACGCGTGGATCGGATTTCGGTGCTGCCGTGGAGTCAAAAGATGCTACAATTGTTCGCCCGCTCGACACCCCGCTTGGCTTTTTTGGCCGCTCTTTTATGTCTCACCGGGCTCGCGCTGGGCTGTGGCAGTGACGAGAGCGCTAAAAAAGACCAGGCCGACAGCCTCGACAACTTCGAGGGCCCGTCGCTGACCACCACCGAGGAAGATGGTCTCATCGTCGAGCGCTACACCCTCGATGGTGACGACAAATACGACGTGGTCAAATACTTCGAGGAGTATCCCGACCCCGACGACGAGTCGATCACCAAGCGGCGCATTCGTAAAAAAGAGGTCGACGTCAACTCCGACGGCACCTTCGATATCGTGCGCCTTTATGACAAAAAAGGCACGCCCACCAAAGAGAAGATCGACGCCAATCTCGACGGCACCTTCGACTCGGTCAACTATTTCGACAACGGTGAGTTGGTCAAAAAGGAGCGCCTGACCGACGACGGCTCTCAGGTCTTCGAGACGCGACACTATAGCGACGGAAACCTCCTTCGGGTGGAGAGAGACCGAAATGACGACGAAGATGTCGACTACTGGGAGTTCTATGAGGAAGGCGTACTCGACCGCATCGGCCGTGACATCGACGGTGACGGTCGCGCCGACACCTGGACCCATCGCTGATCGACTGGCCCCGGTAACCGACGACCACCTCGTCAGTTCACTCGCCACCACTATTCTCGACGCCTCGTCGCCCCCATGAACCATCTGCTCGTGAAGTATCTGCGCGGCTTCGCAGCTCGCGCGCGGGCTCAGTGGCGAACCAACGGCGGCGCACCGATCAGCCTCGACGGCCGCACCCTCGGCGTCCTGGTGCTCACCTGCGTGCTGCTGACCCTATTTTATTATTTCGGCAGGCCCGGCTTCTTTCGCCAATCCTCGGTCGAGTTGGCGCTGGCCGAATCCCTCGGCCTCACCACCAGCCCCCATCGCGGGCTCATCCCCTATTACGGATGGGCGGCGGCCAGCCTCATCTTGCGCATCATCATCCCTTTGGCGTGCATCATCTTCTGGTTCGACGATCGGCCCTCCGAGTACGGCTTTCGGCTGTGGCGGCGCGGCCACGGCTGGATTTACGGCCTATTATACCTGGTGATGCTTCCCGTGCTCGTCGTGGTCAGCTTCTCGGACAGCTTCCAATCCAAATACCCAATGTATTCGGACGCGACCGACTCGGTGGGCCATTTTCTGCTCTACGAGGTCGCCTACGGGGTGCAATTCTTCTCGCTGGAGGCGTTTTTTCGCGGCTTTTTGATCTTCGCGCTCTTTCGCCAATTCGGCTACTACGCCGTCGCGATCATGACCGTGCCCTATTGCATGATCCACTTCGCCAAGCCGCTGCCCGAGACCTTGGGGGCGGTCGTGGCGGGGATGATCTTAGGGTACCTGGCGATCGAGAGCCGATCGTGGGTGCCCGGCGCGCTGCTTCACTGGGGGGTGGGGCTGACGATGGACGTGTTGGTGGTCATCCAGAAATACGTAGTCCACGGGTGACGACCGACACTGGCAAGTCTATTCCGCCGGCACGACCGCATCTTCGCCGGGCTCCGAGACGGTCGCTTCGACCTTCTCCCTGCCCGGCTCCTCGTTGGCCCGCTCCTGGTCGTCGTTGGACAACGAGATGGGATATTTGCCGGTAAAGCACGCCTCGCAAAACCCCGACTCGCCGTCTTCAGTCGGCGCACTCACCGACTTCCGAAGCCCCTCGATGGACAGATAGGAGAGCGTGTCGGCGGTGATATAGGTGCGGATCTCGTCGAGTGTGTGCGAGGCCGCGATGAGCTGGCTTCGCTCGGGAGTGTCCAATCCATAGAAGCACGGATGGGTCGTCTGCGGGCTAGCCACCCGAAAATGAACTTCCTTGGCGCCGGCGTCGCGCAGCATCTTGATGATCTTCCGCGAGGTCGTCCCCCGCACGATCGAGTCGTCGACGACGACCACTCGCTTGCCGTCGAGCACCGACTTGACCGGACTCAACTTCAGCTTGACCCCGAAGTGGCGAATCTGGCTGGAGGGCTCGATGAACGTGCGGCCCACGTAGTGGCTGCGCACCAGCCCAAGTTCGAAGGGGATGCCGCTCTCCTGGGCAAAACCCAGCGCCGCGGGCACTCCAGAGTCGGGGACCGGCACGATCACGTCGGCCTCGACGCCCGACTCACGCGCGAGCGTCTCGCCCATGCGCTTTCTGACCTCGTAGACGTCTCGCCCGAAGACGGTGCTGTCGGGGCGCGAAAAATATACCAGCTCGAAGATGCACGGCGTGGGGGCCTGCTCGCGGAACGGGCGAATCCACTCTTCGGTGCCATTTCGTCGGCTTACCAGCATCTCGCCGGGATCGATCTCGCGCTCGAAATCGGCGCCGATGAGCGTAAAACTGGTCGGCTCGCTCGACACCACCCGGGACCCGTCGAGCCAACCCACGCATAGCGGGCGCACCCCGTTCGGATCCCGAAGGGCCACCATGAACTCGGGGGTCAGGCAGACCAGACTAAACGCGCCCTGCACGTGGTTGAGCGCGTCGATAATCGCGTCCAGGGAGTTCTCGGCCAAGCTCTTGGCGACCAAGTGGGCGATGACCTCGGTGTCGGTGGTCGTGGCGAAGATGCTGCCCTGCGACTCGAGTCTCTTTCGAAGCGCCACAGCGTTGGTCAGATTACCGTTGTGGGCCAGCGCAATGGGGCCGTATTTGGTCGACACGCTGATCGGCTGGGCGTTGCGGATCGCCGACTCCCCCGAGGTGCTATAGCGCACGTGGCCGATGCCGGCGTCGCCGGGCAGCTTGGCGAGCACGTCCTCGGTGAAGTTATCGCTGACCAGGCCCTGCCGGCGCTGTACGTTCATCTCGTCGTGGTCACGCACGGTGGCGATACCGGCGCTCTCTTGGCCGCGATGCTGCAGGGCGTGCAGGCCCAGATAGATATGGTTGGCCGCCTCGTCGTTGCCGAGGATGCCAAAGACCCCACACTCTTCTTCGATCAAATGTCTGCGTTCTTCGTCAAGCATGTCGACCACCTTATCTCGCTCGACGGCGCATCGCGCCGAAAAATATGCAGGATGACCCTATGAACTGCGTCCGGTGAAAGAACCGGCCTCCGACCCCATCATTCCGCCCGCGCCCAGAAACGCCCGGGCCCCCGGACACCGACTCCATCGGAGCGGAGCCGTAGACACAAGCTTTATTTGGGTGCGGCGGCCTCGAAGCTCGAGACAAGCGCCTCGAAGCCCTTGTCATGGGAGCCGACGGTCTCTTCGGGGCCGGTCAACTTGAAGAAGAAATTCCCGGCCGGCGTCTCCACGATCGCTGCGCGCATGCGCCAACCGGGTTGATCTTCGCCGCCGCCCATCATCGAGCCGGCGTTGAAGGTGCCCGCGGCGTCGACCAGATGGACATTCAAGCCGTCGACCTTGCGGGTGGCCTGCTCGGGTTCACTGGTCTGATCTTTGAACTGACCGACCCAGCGGTCGATATTATCCTGGATGGAGCCACCACCGCCCTTTCCGAAATAAAAGACCGTCAGAGTAGCCGGCTCGGCCTCGGCGGCCGGCGGCAGGTGGTATTCGGCCAGGCGCATATTCGAGGCGGGCTTGACGGCGCGCCAATCCTCGGGCGCCTCCCAGCGAAGCGGGCCGACCTTGCCGAATTGCTCCGGAGAGACCGCTTGCTGGCCACCTTGTTGCTGGCCGCCCTGTTGCTGGCCACCCTGTTGCTGGCCGCCCTGTTGTTGGGAAGGGAGGGCTCCGGCGCGTTGGCTCGCCCCGTCGATGGGCGGGTGATCGGCGGGCAGGTTCTGCTCTGAAGACGGGCGCTGCTGCTCGGGGGCGCTCGGCTCCACAGAGCGTGCCTCACCGCGATCGGGAGCTCGCGCCGTGGGCGCGTCAGCGAACTCGTCTGACTCACACGCCGCCAGCATCAGGCCGACTACAAGCAGCGCGCCGGCATATAATTTCTTATAGGACATGCGCCTTTACCACGTAATTTTTCGTTAAAAGTACTCTTGCGGGTCCATCCTTAACAGGATTGGCGCGAAGATCAACGCCGAGACTTCGCGACGACCGTTTACATCAGCAGATCGGTCGCGTCGTACTCCTCGTCGACCTGCGCGTCGCCGGTGATCGACAATCTGGCGAATTGATTCATTCCCGTTCGCATGTCGGTGGCGCGCACGCTGAGCATACCGTCGGTGTCGACCTCGAAGGTGACCTCGATATTGACCTCCTCGCGCGGACCCGGAGGGATGCCGGTCAACTCCAGGCTCCCCAACTGCCGGTTATCCTCGATGCGCCGGCTGTTGCCGGCAAAAATCGGCAAGACGACCCGAGTCTGGTTGTCCCGCGAGGTCGAAAAATACCGCGATCGCTCCAGGGGCAACGAGCCGTTGCGCTCGATGATGATGTCCATGACTCCGCCCACGGTGGCCACACCCAGCGCGTGCGGGGTGACGTCGATGAGCACCGGCCCGCGACTTTGCTGAGCCTGCTGTTGCTGTTCGAGCGACTCGATCCACGAATCGTCGTCGTCGATCTGAGCCTGCACCGCCTGTCCCCCGTCTGCCTGGATGGGCGCGCCGGGCTGCATCACCGGGACGTGGGCCTGAGCGGGGGCCTGCTGACTGTCGACGAGCGAGGAGCCAAAGATCGCCGCCCCGATGGAGACGACCTCGTCGGGGTTGATGTCGACGACGGGATCGCGGCCGAAGAATTGGCGCACCTTTTGCTGGACCAGCGGCACGCGTGTCGAACCGCCCACCAGCACCAGGTGATCGAGCTCGGCTCGCTGCAAGCCGGCCACCTGCAGCGCCTCCTCGCAGGTCTCCAGCGATTTATCGACGATGTCCATGCACCGCCGGTTGAACGCATCTCGGTCGAGCGTGAACTCGAGGTCGAGCTCGGTCAGGCTACCCGGAACATACTCGGTGACCTGGACGGTGACCGAAGGCCGGTCGGATAGCTCGTGCTTGACGTGCTCGGCGGCGGCCTTCAGCCGCTGGCGCACCGCCATCTCCCCGGAAAGATCGTAGCCGTATTGCTTCTCGAAGGCGTTGAGCATCGCCTGGACCAGGCGGTTGTCGAAGTCGTCTCCGCCCAGGTAGCTGTCTCCGGCGGTCGACAGCACCTGAAAGACATCGCCGCGAAGCTCCAGAATCGTGATGTCGAAGGTGCCGCCTCCAAAGTCATAGATAGCCACCTTCTCGCGCTTGCCCTGGCCGTGGCCATAGGCCAACGCGGCTGCAGTGGGCTCGTTGATGAGCCTGAGCACCTCCAGGCCGGCCAGATCGCCGGCGCGTTTGGTCGCCCTCCTCTGCCCCTCGTCAAAATTGGCCGGCACGGTGATGATCGCTTTGGAGATCTTCTCGCCCAGATACTCCTGGGCCAGCCCCTTCAAATAGTGGAGCACGCGCCCGGAGATGCCCTCGGGCGGGTGGACTTGATCGTAGACGTGGAAGCGCGGCGAGCCGTCCTTGGCCGCCTCAATCGGAAAGGGGAACGACCCCATCAACAGCTTTACGTCCGGATCATTATAGGGCCGGCCAATTAAGCGCTTGGCACTGAAGACTGTGTGCGCAGGATCTTCGACGCGGTGTCGCTTGGCCCGGTTCCCCACGACCGTGCGACCGTCCTCGCGAAAATAGACCATCGACGGTTGAATATGATTGCCCTCTTCGTCTGGAATGACGATCGGCTCGCCCTCCAGCGAAACTGTGATAACTGAATTCGAGGTACCGAGGTCGATCCCCACGACCAGATCAGACATGGTTGAGCGCTCCGTTGGGGTGAGATGGGTGGGCGATTCCGCCCCGAGTGTACCGAGTTCGGCACTGCACGTCGACCCCGCCCATCGCCGCAACATGGCGGGCTCGGGTTGCCGTACGCTTTCGAGTCGGTTATGTAACGAGGTAGTTGGTGATTCTTTCGCGCGAGGAGACCCGCGTGAGGAACGCTTCGACTTACTAGAGTATGGAGTAGGACAAGTGGAAACAGTTCTCGTTGCTGGTGAAGTCCACGAATGGGTACGACGCGGCTTGATCGCGCTGCTCGTCTTCGTGGGGTTTGGATTCGCCGCCCGCACCGTCTATTGGCTGCTGCGCTACGTGGCCTGGGGCAAGGGCGATCTTACAGTTAATGACGTTCCGCGACGGATCAAAGACTTCCTGACCTACGTCATCGGCCAGCGGCGTGTCATCGCCGAACCCGCGGGGATGGTCCACCTCTTTATCTTCTGGGGATTTTTAATCCTCCAGCTCGAGACCATCGAGTATATGATCCGGGCGGTCTCCTTCGAGTTCCACTTCTCGGCGCTCATTGGCCTGGGCCCCTATAATGTCGCCCTCTTCTTCCAGGATATCTTCGGCGGATTGGTCTTGCTGGCCATCGGCATCGGCGCGGTGCGCCGCTTCATCGTCAAGCCCAAGCATACGGTGGTCTCCGCGGATGCGGCGGTCATCATGGTTTTGATCGGTGGGCTGATGATCACCAAATTCCTGGCGAACGGCGCCGAGATCGCCTATATGCCCGCCGACACGCTGGGTCACGACGTGGCGTTCACCCCCATCGCCTTTGCCACCTCACAGGTCATCGAGGGCGTCGGGGCCGGCCAAAACGCCCAGTTCTGGCTGTACCACGCCAACTACTGGATCCACCTGGTCGTGGTCGTCTTCTTCGCCAATTACATCCCGTTCGGAAAGCACCTGCACCTGATCGGGGCGATGCCCAATATCTTCTTCATGAAGCACGGGCCCAAAGGCGCGCTCAACCCGATCGACATGGAGGATCCCAACATCGAGTCCTTCGGCGCCGGCAAGGTCGAGGAGCTGAGGTGGAAGCAACTGCTGGACACCTACGCGTGCACCGAGTGCGGACGCTGCGAGCATTATTGCCCGGCGTTCAACACCGGCAAGCCGCTCAACCCGATGATGATCATCCATAAGATCAAGGACACGCTGCGCGAGAAGGGGGAGTTGGTCGTGCGCAACAAGGAGGAGCTTCCGGATGACTATCCGAAGCTCACCGGCGAGGTCATCACCAGGGAGGAGCTGTGGGCATGCACCACCTGCGGCGCCTGCGTAGAGAACTGCCCGGTGTTCATCGAGCACGTCGACAGTATCGTCGACATGCGCCGGCACCTGGCGCTCATGGAAGCCGACTTCTCCCCGGAGGTCAGCCGCACCTTCCGCAATATGGAGAAGAACTCCAACCCCTGGGGCATCTCCTCGTCGTACCGCGGCGACTGGGCCGAGGGGCTGGATATTCCGCTGATGAGCGAGCTGAGCGAGCCACCCGAATACCTGTTCTGGATCGGCTGCGCGGGAAGCTTCGACGACCGCCAAAAGAAGGTCACCAAGGCCTTCGCACGCATCCTGAAGCAAGCCGGCGTCTCCTTCGCCATGCTCGGCTCCGAGGAGGGCTGCACCGGCGACCCGGCGCGGCGTATCGGCAACGAATATCTGTATTGGATGCTCGCCACGCAAAACGTCGAGACGCTCAATAGCTATAACGTGACCAAGATCGTCACGACCTGCCCGCACTGCTTTCACACCATCGGAAAGGAGTATCCGCAGTTGGGCGGCAACTACGAGGTCGTCCACCACACCAGCTTTATCGCCGAGCTTCTCGACGCCGGCCGCATCAAGGTCAACGACGCCGGCCACCAGAAGATCACCTATCACGACTCCTGCTATATCGGGCGGTGGGATAACTCCTATGATAACCCGCGCCGCGTGCTCGACGCCGTGCCCGGCGTGGAGCGCCAGGAGATGGACCTCAACAAAAAGCAGAGCTTTTGTTGCGGCGCCGGCGGCGGCCGGATGTGGATGGAGGAGGATATCGGCAAGCGGGTCAACGTCGAGCGCACCGATCAAGCGCTGGCTACCGAGCCCGACGCCATCGCGGTCAACTGCCCATTCTGCCTGACGATGTTCGATGACGGCCTCAAAGATCGCGGCGCCACCAACGTGCGCCTCTTGGATTTGGCCGAGATCATCGCCGACAATATGGAAGAGACTCAGCCGGCCCCCGCAGAGCCTGACACGCAGCCCGTTGCGGCCGAATGAGCCGCTGACCAAACGGCCCAACAGACAACTCATCACCGTGCTGTCATCACCCCAACAAGCGCCCGGGATCAGCCATGACCGACCCTCATCACCAGCTCGACGCCGTCGAATCGACAGACGAAGAAGTCTTCCGCATCATTCGCGCCGAGGAAACGCGCCAGGCCAACACCATCCGGCTGATCGCCAGCGAAAACTACACCTCTCGAGCGGTGATGCAGGCGACCGGCTCGGTGCTGACCAATAAATACAGCGAGGGCTACCCGGGCCGGCGCTACTACGAAGGCCAGGAGCAGACCGACGCGGTCGAAAACCTCGCCCGCGACCGCGGCAAGCAGCTCTTCGGGGCCGACCACGCCAACGTCCAGCCCTACTCGGGCTCGCCGGCCAACCTGGCAGCCTACTACGCGCTGTGCGACGTCGGCGACCCTGTGCTCGGCATGGGCCTGCCCTTCGGCGGCCACCTGACTCACGGCTGGAAGGTCAGCTTCTCGGGGCGCTTTTATGACGCCCACCACTACGGCGTGGACAAAGAGACCCACCGCATCGACTTCAGCGAAGTCCGACGGATCGCCAAAGAGGTCAAACCCAAGATCATCTTCTGCGGCGCATCCGCCTACCCCCGCGAGATCGACTTCCAGAAATTCGCCGAGATCGCCGATGAGGTCGGCGCCAAGCTCGTCGCCGACATCGCCCACATCTCCGGGCTGGTCGCCGCCGGCGTCCACGCCAACCCGGTGCCCGTGGCCGACGTGGTCTCCTCGACCACCCACAAGACCCTGCGCGGCCCGCGCGGCGGCCTGCTGCTGTGCAAGGAGCAGTACGCCAAGGATATCGACCGCGCGGTCTTCCCGGCCCTGCAGGGCGGCCCGCATATGAATGCGATCGCGGCGGTGGCCGTGGCCTTCAAAGAGGCGATGCAGCCCGAATTCAAAGACTACGCCGCCCAGATCGTCAAGAACGCCAAGGCGATGGCCTCGGCCTTCGAAGACAAGGGCTATAGCCTGGTCAGCGGCGGCACCGACAACCACCTGCTGCTGGTCGACGTCACCGCCACCGGCAGCACCGGCAAGATCGCGTCGACCGCGCTGGCCAAGGCCGGCATCATCTGCAACGCCAACTCGGTGCCCTTCGACGAGCGCTCTCCCTTCGACCCCTCGGGCATCCGCATCGGCACCCCCTCGGTGACCACCCGCGGCATGAAAGAAGACCAGATGCGCCAGATCGTCGACTGGATCGACCAGGCCATCGACAACGCCGACGACGACGGGGTTCTCGGCGGGATTCGCACGGCCGTCGAAGAGTTCTGCGGGGAATTTCCGGTGCCCTGAACGCATTGTTCGTGCGCATTATACCCGGTCTTTTCACGCACCAGATTGCCCCCTGAAATGATATGTACAACCTACTTATCGCCATCGGCGCCGCCATCATCACCACGCTGCTATTCGGCTACGGCGTCGGCGGCGGAGAGTTCTCGTTCGTCTACGGGCTCATCCCCGGCCTCTTCGCCCTCTTGGGCGTGTACATCTGGCTTGCACGCCGCTCCATGAAACAGGTCCAGGAGCTGGCCACTCAGGCCCAACAACAACTGCAAAACCAGAATATCGACCGCGCCGTCGACGTGCTCAAATCGGGCTATCCGATGGGCAAATGGCAGTTCTTCGTCAAGGCACAGCTCGACGCCCAGATCGGCACCATCTTATTCGTGTCTCAGCGCTTCGACGAGGCCGAGGGCTACCTCAAAAACGCCTTCGCCAAGAACTGGACCGCCAAAGGCATGCTCGGCGTCCTGTACTACAAACGGCGCAAATTCGACGAGATGGAGAAGGTCTTCGAAGAGGCGGTCAGCGCCAATAAGAAGCAAGCGCTTCTATGGAATCTCTACGCCTACTGCCTGTGGAAGTCCAAGCAGCGCCAGAAGGCTATCGATGTGCTCAACCGCGCCCAAGACCACCTGGACGGTAACAAGCAGACCGATCGAAACCTCAAGGCGCTCAAGAACAACAGAAAGATGAAGATGCGCAGCTGGAATCAGATGTGGTATCAATTCCACTTGGACCGCATGCCCATGCAGCGCCAGCAGGCCCGGTTTCGTGGCTAATGCGCTTTGCGGCTCCTCCATCGTCCACCCCACATTGTCTCGACTCTCGACCACGAGCACCTAGATATGGCCGATCCAATCCCACTCGCTGAAGTCCCCGAGGACCTCGGGCGCAACGATCCTTGCCCTTGTGGCAGCAACCGCAAATACAAAAAATGCTGCCAGCGCGTCCACCGCATGCAGCGCGAGGCCGAGAAGCGCTCGGCGGGCGTCGAGGACCTCATCGACGAGACCACTAACGCGTGGGGCCTGTATAAGCTGCTTTGCCAGGTGCGCGACGACAATATGTACGCACTCTTCTACGAGATGGCCCACGACGAGGGCCCGTTTCGCGAGCGATTCGCCAGCAAGACCGACTTCATCCAAGCCGCCGACAGCGGCGAGGAGCTGCTGGTCGCCGGCCCGAAGGCCGATCTTCGGCGTATCCGACTCGATGGCAACGACAACTACCTGTTGTTGACCGAGGGCCTCGGCGACCCGAGCGCGTCGAGCTATCGCTACACCGTCGTAGTCGCGCGTCCCAATGAGTACGACGCCGCCGGCGAGCCGCGCGTCGTCGAACACGGCGGCCTGCGCATCTGGAAGGTCGAGCGCCACGAGCGGGCCAAAGACGCTCTCGAGGACGGCGACCTCGACCTCAGCGAGCTCGGCTACGAGTGGGGCCAAGGCTCCGAGTGAAACAATAAGCCGCTCACCTGCATCCCACTCAATGACTCCCCCTCGCGCTCACACGATGGCGCCTGGGGGCTTTTTTTGGGTTCGAAAATTCTTATCTTTGACTGAGATGCCACGATGGAAGACCAAACCTCACAGCTCCTGGAGCTGCAAGACGTCCTCTTCGGCTACGCCAACGACTTCCTCCAGACGCTGCCCTCGTTGCTCCTGGGCGTGCTCGTGTTAGTTCTCTTTGTCGCCTTCGCCGGGCTGGCCAAGAAGCTGGCCACCCGCGCCGCCGAGCGCCTCACCGACGATCCCAGCCTGCAGAGCCTCTTCGGCCAGGTTACGCGGGTCGTCTTCCTCGCCGTGGGCGTGTTCGCGTCGGCCGCGGTGATCTTCCCGGGGCTGAGCGCCGGCCACCTGGTCAGCGTGTTGGGCCTTTCCAGCGTCGCCATCGGCTTTGCGTTCAAGGATATCTTCCAGAACTTCCTGGCTGGTATCCTGATCCTCTCGCAGCGCCCCTTTAAGATCGGCGACCAGATCGAGACCTCCAGCCTCGAGGGGACCGTCGAGCATATCTCGATTCGCAATACGCTCATCAAGACCTACGACGGCCAGCGCCTCATCGTGCCCAACGCCCAGATCTTCACCAACCCGATCACAGTACGCACCGCCTTCGACAAGCGGCGCACGACGTTCTCTACGGGGATCGGCTACGGGGATGATATCGAGCAGGCCCGCGAGGTCATCGCCGGCGCCCTGGCCGACTGCGACCAGGTCCTCGACGAGCCCACGCCACAGGTCGTGGTCACCGAGCACGGCGACAGCTCGGTCAACTTCGACATTCGCTACTGGACCCAGCCGGCGATCGCGTCGGTGGTCAAAGGCCGCGATCAGGTCGCCACGGCCGTCAAATACGCGCTCGACGACGCCGGTATCGAGATGCCCTATCCGTATCGCTCGGTGGAGTTTATGGACCTGACCGAGCGTGATGGGGCTTAGGGAGGGTGTACATCGTCGAGCGGCGACCTTCTCTGGGGGTGCGACTCGGCAAAAAGCGCCGAGTCTTACCCCCAGCTATGGTTTGGTTTCGTGGCCCGACGATCATTCGGGCGGTGCGGTTTGGTTTCGTGGCCCGACGATCATTCGGGCGGTGCGGTTTGGTTTCGTGGTCATGTGTTCATTCGGGCGGTGCGGTTTGGTTTCGTGGCCCGACGATCATTCGGGCGGTTCGCCTTTAACTCGATCGGCCCGTGACGTGGTTTCGTGCGGAATCCAAACCATAGCTGTGGGTAAGCCGCCACCGGGGGCGCCGTAGGCGCTCCCGGTTGGGCGGCTGGGAGCGAAGCGACCGAATACCCTTGGGGTGCACCCACAGAGAACCCCCGACACCCGCGATATTTGTCTTTGAGCGTGGCCGATCCACACGGTCGCAGCCAACCTATTCGCCTTCACCCGGCTCATCATCCGCCGGCTCACCTTCGATGTCAGTCTCCTCGAGATCCTCGGCCTCGTCGCGTATCGATTCCTCGACGTCCTCGATATCCCGGTCCGGAGTCGGCCGCTGACGCACGCCCGGCCGATTATACGGACCCGGGGGAGCCAACTCGTCGTCCTCGGTCACGCCCTGCACCGGCGCGGGCTCGGTTTGGATCTCCTCGACGGGCACCGTGCGCAACTCACGGGCCATCGCGCGGCCCTGACGGGCATAGTCGATGGCCTCGGCCAAGATCTTGGCCGATTCCTGGTCGGCGTGGAAGCCGTGGGAGTTCTCCGAGAAGATATAGTCGAGGCGGAATTGGGCCTCGCGCTGCAACTCCAAGACCGGATCGAGTTCCTCGTCGGTAGTCCCGCTCTCGCGGGCGGCGACCGTCTCGTGCATCATCTCCTCGAGGGCGACCGCCGCGCGGTCGATGAGCTCGGAGGTGCGGTCCTGGATGCGGTGAGCGCGCTGGCGGAGCTCGTCCTCCGGGACGTTATGGCAGGTCTGACAGGCGCGCGGGATATTGAGCAGCGGTGAGCGCACGTGGTGGTCGCTGACCTTCATGGCGCCCTCTCGCTTGTAGGGCATATGACAGTCGGCACAGGCCACGCCCGCCTGAGCGTGCGTGCCCTGACTGTATAGCTCGAACTCCGGATGCTGGGCCTTGAGCATGGGCGCGCCGGTATAGCCGTGGGTCCAGTCCGAGAAGTCGATCTCGTCGTAGTAATCGATGACATTTTCGATCTCGAGCCCGTTCGCCCACGGGTAGGTCACCGCGGTGTCCTCCTTACGAAAATAATATTCGACGTGGCATTGGCCGCACACGTAGGTGCGCATCTCCTGGCGGGTCGCGTCGCGGTTGACGTCGTAGTCCTCGACGCCCTCCTCGTGCTCCTTGAGATCGGCGATACCCTCGAGAAACGCCGGTCGGGTCACCCGCAGGTCCATGGTCTCCGGGTCGTGACAGTCCACACAGCTCGCCGGGTGCTCGATGAGCGGCTCGCCGTCCTCGCCGGTGAGGTTCCTGGCCTTCTCGTAGCTCATCCCGCTGACCTCGCGAAAGCCCTCCATGACGTCGCCGTTGCCGACCTCGCGATAGGCCGGGATGACCGAGGAGTGACAGTGAAGACAGGCGCCCGGCTGCTCACGCTCGGTCACACGCCGGGTCTCTTCCTGGTCGATGAGCATATAAGCGTGGCCGCGCGCCTCCCGATAGTCGATCGAAAACGCGTAGCCCGACCACATCAGCCGCAGCCACGGGTACATATCGAGCTTCTGGCGAGGAATGGCGTCACTGCCGCCGTAGCGGGTGCGCTCGTAGTCGACGGTGCGCTGGTAGGACTCGTATTGGTGCGGCCAATTTTTGCCCCACACCGCCGGGTCGGTGGTGCTCTCGTCGACATCGACGACCCGCTGGGTGGTCACCTGCGCCTCGTGGCGACGCTCGAAGATATTGGTCAGCAGCCAGACCACACCCGCGGTCGCCAGCGCGGTCAACACGATGGCGACGACATAGCCGGTCAAGCGACGTCGATCACGCGAGTCCGTCTCTCCAGAGGCGTTTGAGTCGCCGGGTTCGCCCGCTTTGCTCGGAGTATCTTCGCTCATGATGCTAAATCCCAGTGGTTGGCAATACTGCTTAATGCGTCGACTACCGCGGCGGACCGTGGCCCACATCGGCGTGGCACTGCACGCAGCTCGGACCACTCTCGTCGTCGAGGGTATGCCCGACGAAATCACCGTGGCAATCAATACAACTGGTTTGCAGGATACGCTTGTTGCGCGGAATCATCTCCAGGCGACCTTCGTAGGTCTGGAAGGTAAATGCCCACGCGTGGCGAAAGCCGTTGTCGGCCTTGGAGAGATAATTGATCGGAAATTGCTCTGGTAGGTGGCAGTCGGAGCATCCGGCGACCGCGGTATGGCTGCTCTTGAGCCACGAGTCGTAATAATCGTTCATCACGTGGCAATTGTTGCACGACTCCGGAGACCCCGTGAAATAAGAGTCCCCTTCGGCGTAAAAGAACGTAAAGCTGCCCACGCCGATCAAAACGCCGACCAGAACAATCAGCGCGAACATAGGGCTAAAACCCTTAGGCAATTCCACGAAAACCCTCTTGGTCGCAGTCACTTCCTCAAACGAGGCTATACGCCAGACGACTCGCGTCAACGCCTGCGGCCAAGGAGGTCTGGCGCGCCTACTCGCCAGTGGCGCCGATCTTCTCCAAAAAGTCCGCCGAGACCTTGCTGGGCACCCCCCAGGTCTGCTTGTCCCACTCCTTTCGGTGGGTCCTGAAATAGCCCATCGCGTCGATCAGCCAACGGCTGGCCAGCGGGTGGTCGGCGGCGACGTCGGTCTTCTCGAGCGGGTCGCTTTTGCGGTCGTAGAGTTGGTACTCGCCGCGGCGCAGGTAGAGCTTCCACTGTTGCATCTGCATGCCGTAGTGCAGCAGGTATTGCGTGGCGATGGCCGGCTCGGGATAGCCGCCGTGCAGGTTATGGATGAGCCCGAGCAGGCTCTTTCCCTGCACGTCATCGGGCTTTTCGGCGCCGAGCGCCTCGAGGATGGTCGGGTAGATATCGAGCACGTCCACGCCGGCCTCGACGACGGTGCCCTCCGGGATGAGCGGCGGGTAATAAGCCAGAATCGGCACGTGGACGAGCTCCTGATGCACGTTGTGGCCGTGGCCGACGCTGCCGTGCTCCCAGAACTCCTCGCCGTGATCGGAGGTGATCACGACCATCGTGCCCTCCCACAGGTCTTCTTCTTCGAGCGCCTCTCGGAGCTGGCCGAAGGCGTGGTCGTTATAGCTGATCTCGTTTTTATACAGGTTGATGATCCGCTCTTTGTCGCGACCGCTGACCTTGATGCCGCCGCCTTTGATCTTGCCGAGATCTTCGCCCGACAGGTATTTGCGGTACTTCCCCTTGTAGTCCGGGTCGTCGTATTTGCCGATGAACTCCTCGTGCATCCGGTAGGTCACGTGCGGGTCGATGGTGCCCAGGTATAAGAAGAACGGGTCCTCGGCCGTCTTCTTGGCCCAGTCGACGCCGTGGCCGGCCACGCCCTCCCCGTCGATGCGCCACCCCTCGCGCAGATTATTGACGTAGTGGTCCCAACCCTGCTTGAAGCCGCCCTTGGGCGATACGTAGCCGTTGGCCACATGAATGCCGGTCTTATAGCCGTGGTCCTTGATCGCCTCGGACAGCAGATGGTGGTGCGGGCGCAAAATGCCCTTGCCGACGAGTCCGTGTTTGTTCGGATATTGCCCGGTGAAAAACGAGGCGTGGCTGGTGCGGGATTCATTGCCCTGTACATAGGCGACCGAGAACGAGGCGCCCTCATCGGCGAGGCGCTCGAAGTGAGGCGTCTGGACATCGGTGTCGAAGTGCATGGGCAGGTGGTCGGCCCGCAGCGTGTCGCTCATCCACACGATGACCCGCTCGGGCGGCTCGACGCCCTCGGGCAGCGACGGTTGCTCGCCGGGGACGACCAGCGCGGCGCGCTCGAGCGTCAGCGCCTCCTCGCACCCATCGCTGGGGCGAAGCTCGAGGCGCGCAATCTGGCCGGACCACTCCGATAAGTCGACGGCAGTTTGCTGGGTCTCGCCGCGCCCGCGCACGAGCTCGCGCGTGGCGGCGTGCGCCGAGGCGACGCCGCCCGACTCCTCGACAAAGACCTCGGCGTGTACGCCGCAGCCTTCTCGGGCGCTCATCTTCATGTCGAGCTTGGCGGCCTCGGGCAGCCAGACGTACCAGGCCAGCCCCTGGTCGGGCTCCAAGGTCAACTCGCCCTGAGCAAGCGGCAGATCGCCGGGCGCCTCCAGCGCGTCGTCGGCGGCACGCGCCCCCCTGCCGTCGGCCGCCTTCGCCGCGCCTGCGCCGGCCTGCTCGTCCTTCTCGGCGGGCGCCTCTCCAGACGAGCCTTCTTTGGACGAGCCTTCTCTAGACGCCTCCTTCGACTCGTCGGAGGCCTTCGCGCCGTCGGCCTTCGTCTTCGGAGCCGGCCGTCCCAGCCGAATCCAACCGATCGCGCCGCCGGAGAGTGTGCCGTCGATCCGCCCCAGGTTTGAAAAGCTCAGCTCCAACTCGTTGTCGGCGCGCAGCGCGCTGTCCGCAGGGACATCGATCTCGACGCTCTGCCAGCCCTTGTGTAGCTCGACCGGCTCGAGGTCCGTGCCGTTGAGCTCGACCGACAGCTTATTATCCCACTGCGCCGGGTTGTACACACGCATGCTCAACCGATGCGCAGAGCCGGGTCGCAACGCAGGCACCCAGACGCTCGCCTCTCGCGCCTTGACGCCGGCCGCCTTGCGGCCGTCGAGCTCGACGCCCAGCAGCCAATCGCGGGTATGGTTTCCGTGGATATAGCGCACAAAATCCGGCGCATTCGCCTCCACGGCGACCGTCGGCGCGCTCCCGGCATGCTCGACGCGGTGCGCCAGCGGCCGGTTGACCAATAAATCGAAGGCGTCGAAATGCGCCTCCTCCAGGGTGGGCAGCGCCGGGTCGAGCTCGGGCTTGCCCGACTTGGCCTCGGCGCGCTTTCCGTCGGGCAGCCCCGAGGAGGGTTTGGACAGTTGGCGGGCGCTGCGCTCCTCGCCGGTGTCGGCCGAGCGCGCACTACATCCGGTTGTGATGACACTGCTTCCGGCGACCAACGCCGCGGCGAGGAATACCCCCCCAAGGCTACTCCCCAAAGAAGTGCTACTGCCTAAACTCGTACGACTCGGCATGAATCAGATCCGTCCAAAGTAGTGAAGCGCGACCAGCCCGATGGTATGGCTGAATCAGCGAAGCTTGGTGCGATTAAAGCCCGTGGCGACCAATCCGGCGTCGCGAAGACCGATTCCAGTGGCGCTGACCAGATCATCGAGGCCAACCTGCGAGGAGATCGCGTCGACGAAGACCTGCGAAGAACCAAAGAGGTCGTCGCGCCCCGTGGGCACCGACGGCACCTCGATGTCATGATCAAAGGTCCCCTGTGCGCCCGCCGGCCCCTGCGACCAGACATCCCAACTGCGGTCTTGGCCGACCAGGCGAACCCTGAACATCGGCCCGGCATCGGCGCTGACGCTCACGGTGCGAGCCCCGGCGTCGACGGTACCGGTCGAGGCATCCGGAAACGTGCCGAAGTTGACCGTCGTGGGCAGTGATTGGCCGTTCCACAGCGCCGCGGAAAACTCGTCGGGCAGCTCGATGCCGTCTTGGATGCCCACGTCTTCGGGCAAAAACGACAGGGCCACGACAGCCAGGCGGCCGCCGGCTACCGATCCGTGCGGCGGCGCAATCGCCAACCGGCTCGAATCCGGGACGCCGTCTTCGTCCTCATCGCCGGTCGCGCTGATGCCCATCGGGACAAATCCCGGCGAGTCCAGCAGCACCCCGCCCACCAGCACGGCGAGCTCGGCGGGGCCGTCGGTCATCTGCGGGAAGTTGGAGACCTCGACGTCGGCGACCAAATTCTGCTGCACCGACGGCGCCAGGCTCACGTCCGGAAAGCTGTCGTAGTCGGGCAACATCTCGGTGGTGTCACCGTCGCCATCGAGGTCGTTGGTATCCTCCACGCGCGGATGCTCGACCAGGTTGAGCGGCTGATTGGCGTGGTCGAAGCGGTTGAACAGCGGCAGCAGCGTCGTCAGCACGTCGCCCGAGCCGCCTCCGCCCTGGAAGAGCTGCATGAGCCGGTTGGCGGGGACCTTGCCGGCCAGGCCCCAGCCGAGGCGTGCCCCGCCGGAGGTATTCGCGTAATAGGTCTCTTTGACGTCTAGATCGATGCCGAAGACCTGCCCGAATAACACCAGGCCGCCGGGCAGCGGCAACTCCGTGCTCCCCATGCCCGGGATATCGACCTGAGTGACAAAGGACTCACCGAGCAAGCTCTGCAGATCGAGATTCAGAATACCGCCCGCGATGCTCGCCCCGGCCAGCCCCAGGGTGATGTCACCGCTGGTGTTGAGCTGGTTTACGTCGAATTGGCCCGTAAAGCCTGCCACCGGACCCGCCCCGCTCTGCCCGGACAATATGATGCGCAGATCGGTCGATTGGACCTGCTGGACGGTCACATAATTATAGTCGTCGGCGAAGACCGACACGTCGAAGCTGCCGCCCGGGTCGCCGAGCGTGGCGATGCCGCTGGAATCGGTCACTGACGTCGAGCCGTTGTCGAGTACGACCTCGGCGCCGCTGACCGCAGCGCCGCTCTCGTCGTCGGTGACGATGACGCGCACCTCGTCGTCTGCGACCGTGCCGGGATCGGTCAACTCGACCCGGCCGTCGCACTCGATGTCGGTATCGGCGACCTTGGCGGTGATCGTCGTGGTCCCGCTGCCGCCGGCGCCGACCGCGTAACGGCCGTTGCTCTCGATGGTGGCCACGCTCGGATCCGAGGAAGTCCAATCAAAGGTGGCCGCGACGCCGTTGCCATCGGCATCGACGGCAAACGCCTCGAGGGCGACTCGTTGGTTGGCCGTGATGGTCGCCGTGCGGCTGGCGACGAAGCACGAGTCGGTCTCCGGCGGCTCGACGCATTCGCCGGCGTCACAGATCTGACCGTCGCTGCAATCTTCAGCGCCCCGGCAGATCGTCTCGAAGCATTGTCCGCCCACGCATTCGAAGCCGTCGTCGCAGTCGGCGTCGGCCTCGCAGTCGGGCGCCCAGGTGCAACGGCCGTTCAAGCACGTCTCCTGGTCATCGCAATCATCGTCGAGCAGACATCCGGGCCGGTCGACGCACAGCTCATCCTGACACTGCTGACTAGCCGGACAATCTCGGTCGCTCGAGCACGGCTCGGGCTCCACGCACATGCCGTTGGATGCGCAGCTCGAGCCACCCGGGCAATCCGAATCGCTCGCACATTCGCCGCACTCGCCGTCGATGCAGGCGTAGCCGTCGCATTTGTCGGCATCGGTGCAGCTCTTCGGGCTGCAACTACAACCCGCTTGCTCCTCGAACCCCGCACAGCCGAGCTCGCAGGGCATCTCCTCACATTGGCCTTCCGAGGCCCCGTCCGGAATCACGCAACTGCTCGCCACGCACATCCCGTCCGCCTCTTCACAGGCGCCCGACTGCGGACAATCCTCGTCGGAGGTACATGTCTGCGCCCCGTCCGGGTCTCCGGCGTCGATCTCGTCCGGGTTCAGACACGCGCCACTCTGACAGACGCGGTCTCCCTGGCAGTCGCTGTCGTCACTGCAGCTTCCCGCCAGACCATCGCGGCCGCAGCCGGACAGCACGAAGAGTGCCATTGCCACCAGCCAGACGCTCCACATCATTTTTGAACGCATCATCATTTTATCCCATTGAAGCAATCATACTGGCATTTCGAAGGCGACGACGTCTCGAACGCCGGCGCCGCTCATTCATCGACTCTCAGTGCGTCAAATTTGCCGCTTCGGGCGAGCTGGCGCTCGCGGCGCAGCGCGTAGCGCAAGATGGCCTTTTTATGGAGCTCGGAGATCGCCTGAAATTCAAAGGCCGCCGAGCGACGTTCGGGCTGCTCGTCGACGCGCACCACCTCGCCGACGGCGAGCACCTCCGGGTTGTAGAGGCTGGGGATGCGAAGGCGGATCTCCACGAAGTCGCCGGGCGCCATCTCCGGGTCATCGTCGTCCAGGTTTGCCCGGAATCCGCGGTCGTTGATGACAATCCAGCGCGGCTCGAGGCCGCCCTCGGACTGCCGCTCGACCAGGTGCTGAATCTCGGTGATCTGCTGGCGCAGCGCACGCACCTCGTTGAGCACGAAGACCACCTCGCCGGGCAGATCTTCGGTGCGCTCGCTCCAGTCGCTGGTGTCGTGGAGGATGCCGTCGGATTCGAGGACCGCCATGTCCAGAATCCGGGCCTCGAGCGCCGGAATATCCGCCGTTTCGATGGGTCGCAACGCACACGGCAGCAGGCTGCGTACACGCACCGAGCTGCGACGGTCGCTAAACCGGCTGCTGTTCTCGTCGGTTGTCTTTGTCATTGAGCGGTTCTCCGCATCGATATGGATGATGCGCGCAGCCTCGAGGCCCAACATCAGCCCGGATGCGCGAGTCTCTGGTCGACCGTACAGTACTATACAGATCCCCGGCGAAAGTCTAAATGTCTATTGTAGATAGGTTTACTCTCGTAGGAATATGATCATGCTCAACTTGGCCACACCGACCGATCCCGAATGGTTCGAGCGCATCGAGCCTCACCTGGACACCATTCTCATCGACCACACCCACCTCGAGAAGCGAGCCGCGTCGACGGCGTTGAGCATGGTTTTTCGATATACCGGCCGCCCCGGCCTGCCCGAGACGCTCAGCCCGGTGGTACGCGAGGAGATGGAGCATTTCGAGCAGATGCTCGAGATCCTCGACAAGCGCGGCGTCGATCTCGTCAGACTCGACCCGGCGCCGTATGCCAAAAAGCTGGTCAAGAACGTGCGAAACCAGGAGCCCGAGATCCTTCTGGACAAGCTCCTGGTCGCCGCGCTGATCGAAGCGCGAAGCTCTGAGCGCTTTAAAATCCTGTCCGAGCGGCTCACCGACGAGCCGCTGGCCGCCTACTATCGACAACTCTTCGAGTCCGAGGCGCGCCACTACACCGTCTACACCGACCTCGCCCGGCAGTATTTCCCCGAGACGCAGGTCAAAGCCCGCCTCGAGGAGATGGCCGCCGCCGAGGTCGATGCACTGCAGGCCTCGGCCGGCCTACCCCGGCTGCACTCCTGGTAGCAGCGGCCGCAGACGGGGTTATTCGTCGTCCTCTTCGGGCATGGAGAACTCGTAACGCGAGCCGTCCTTATAGGCTTTGTCGACCTGCTTCTTGAAGATCGTGTAGGTGAAATCGGCAAACGACGACTTGACCTGGAAG
>JBKGZI010000011.1:0-34720 GCA_046545675.1 Persicimonas sp. | reverse complement strand
GGCGCGGATGGCGCGGATGGCGCGGATGGCGCGGATGGCGCGGATGGCGCGGATGGCGCGGATGACGCTAAAGCGTCATGAAAAGAAGGGGAGGTGGGGGCGCGTGGATCCCCGGATGAGCGCTCGGGCTACGCCCTCACGCTCGTCCGGGGCTACAGGGCCGTCGCAAAAAACGCTCCGGCGCGGCGCCAAACAACGGCGCCTTGAAAGGCAACAGCGCGTTAATCATCGAGATATGTATGATGAAAAGCCGAGACGGTGTCAGTCCACAGCTTTTGCGACAGTCTCTGCCAGGCTGCATTCGTGCAACGAGACGGCCAAAATGAGCGTGGTAGGGCGGTGACCGACGGCCAAAATGGGCGTGGCAGGGCGTCGACCCTAACCCCGGGCATCGTGCCCGGGGTTAGGGTCGACGCTCTACGATGCGCGGAATTGGTGGGGGCGCGGTGCGGAATCGTGGTGCCCCCTGGAATGAGCGCGAGTTGGAATCCCTACACCTCGCCAGTATATTATTTCGAGAGGCTTCATTGCCTCCAAAGCGTGCTCATCACCAGTGGAAACTCTATGAAACGCCTTGAAGTCGATCTTTCGGACTCGGCGGCCGAGCATCTCCAGCGCGAGGCCCAAAAACGCGGCATGACCGTATCCGAGTATGCCCGGGACCTTTTGGAGCGACAGGTGCTCGACCAGTGGCCCGAGGGCTTCTTCGAACGCGTCGCCGGCGGGTGGAAGGGCGACGCGCTCGAGCGCCCGCCCCAGGATGAGCTAGAGAGCCGGGAGCAGATATAGTGTTCCTGCTGGACACCAACGCCTGTATCCGGTTCTTGAACGGTACATCCAAGCCTCTCGTCGAACGCGTTCACGATTGCCGCCCCTCCGAAATTGCCTTGTGTTCGATCGTCAAGGCAGAGTTACTCTTTGGCGCTCAGAATAGTGACCGCGTCGAAGAGAACCTCGAGACCCTTCGCAAATTTTTCTCTCCGTTGGTCAGCTTTCCATTTGATGACCGAGCTGCGCATCACTACGGCGAAATCCGACGAGAATTGAGTAAGCGCGGTGAACCTATATGAGTGGCATCATCGACTTACCGCTGGACCGTGAATGGATGGGGCCCAATCGCGTTTACTTTCCGATTATGCAGGCTGTGGCAGAAGCTACCGATGACCCTGATTTCGCTAACGAGCTAGAAATGCGGAGAGTCCATCACGGCTTGGATTTCCGCGAGCTTCCCGAGGAGTGGCAGCAGGAGTTCCATGACGCGCTCCCAGGAATTTGCGATGAGTTCAGGAAGAAGTTCGAAGAGGCTCTCGAGGACGACACCAGGGGGAAAGACGCACTGGATTACTACTACGCTGCCGAGCAATTTACGGAAGAATTGCTCCTGAAGCTCGACCCTGAAGTCGAGCCGGAGCGGGCAGAAGCGTGGCGCAGTGCTCCTTGGTGGGACGAATCCTATCCAGAGTACCGCGACTTCCCATTCGTCGACGAGGAGTTCGTTCGAAAAGGCCTGGAAGGAACGGAACGACGAATAGTAACTGCGATCGTTGGGGAGGACGGTTTGAGGTGCGAATTGATCGACGCAAGGCTCGAGCTGGGAGTCGAGCTACACGGCGACTCTCGCTTTGCACTCCTCGACATCGTGGCTTTGGACAACGGCTTTTTGAGCGAATTAGAGAGTTTGGGTCCTCTATTAGTCGAGACGGCAAGCAAAGAACTGTTTCGCTTCTGCAATGAGGCTTATGGAAACCGCGGCTTCAGGGTCTTGTCGGAAAGAGAGCGTGAAGACAGGCGCGAGACGCTCTTTCGTCTGCTCAGTAAGGTGAGCAAGATCTGACACCTCCTTGTCGCAAATCGAACGGCATCCCGAATTGCACGATCACGCGGGCTCCCACCGGCCACCACGCAGCTAAGTTGGAGAGACACTGGGAACACTGCGCACGCCCCGGTTGTATATACAATGGACTCGCACGCCGTTTGTATATACATTCATAATGTGAGCGGGGTCGGACCGTGAACATCCTCATCATCACGGAAGTTCAAAAGAAATTGCGCCGTAGGCATGGTGTCCGCCTCGCAGAGGTCGAGGAGTGCTTTGTCAACGCCACTCATGGAACCATCGTCGACACGCGAGAACGCCACCGAACAGTGCCGCCGACCGAGTGGTTTATCGCCGAAACCGATGCCGGCCGCCGTCTTAAAGTCGTATTCATAGAAGACGAATTCGGCGATCTGATCATCAAGACTGCGTACGAGCCAGACGCCAACGAGGAGGCACTTTATGACGAACTCAAGTAATTCGGACGAGCGTTACGACGAGCTGTTGGACGACGCAGAGGAGTGGGACAACCGCGAGTTGGGCGCTGATCGCCGCTATGCAAAGAAGGGACGCACCCGCGGAGAAGTCGACGAGAAAGTCGGCCTCAAGATGATCTCGATTCGTCTCCAGGAGGAGCTCATCGAGGATTTTAAGGAGTTTGCCGAGCGTGACGGTATCGGTTATCAGCCGCTCATCAGGCAAATTCTCAATAGGTATGCGAGCGCGCGTCGCGCTCAGCGATCCTCGCCGGATGAGGGCTCAGGAGGCCCTCAGGCGGCTGTTTAGAGCATTCGCAGGGGAACGGCGGGTCACGGTCACGGTCACGTTCACGGACGGGGGTGTCGCACGAACACGCAAGGTAAGCCAGGATGGCTTACGGCGGGCCAGTGGAGCTTTAAGGATTTAAGCGTCGGTTTGGGGCGCGTTCGCTCCGTCGACGCCGGCGCCCGCTCCGTCGGCGCCGAACGTGGTCCATGGTGCGACCTCATGGACACGCTACGGCGAAGGACGGAGCCTTCGCGGCGAGGACGGAGCCTGCGCGCCCCAACAAGCTGTGCGCGCCCCAACCTCATCCATCGCGGCGGTTATTTTCTTAAACTTCCAGAGGCCCGCGGCCCAAGTCAGACGACCTTTTCAGTCAGACGACCTCTTCGGCTAAACGAGCTCATCCGGCACATCCTCGACATGAATCGGCTTGTGGGGCTCGATCTGGACGATGACGTCGGTGGCGTCGACGAAGTGTTCTTTGATGCGGGATTTGACGCGCAAGAGGATCTCGCCGGCCTCCTCGAGGCTCATCTTGGGGTCGAGGGTCAGGTGCAGATCGACGTGGACGTGGCCGGGCATGCCGCGGCTGCGGACGTAGTGGCAGGAGCGGACTTCGGGGATGGATTCGACCAGCTCGCGCACCGCCTCGGGGTCGAGGTGGGAGGTGTCGACGAGGACGTCGATGCCCTCGCGCAGGACGCGGTAGGCGGTCATGCCGATGAAGAGCATCACCGCCAGGGCGGCCAGCACGTCGCCCACCGGCAGGCCCATCTGGACCAGGTACATGCCGATGAGCACCGACAGGCCGGCGATGCTGTCGGTGAACGTGTGCGCGGAGTCCGCCTTGAGGATCATCGAGTTGAGGCGTTTGCCTTCGTAGCGCTCGTAGATGCTGACCCCGAGGCTGATCAGCAGCGCCGCGAGCACCACCCCATAAGCTGCGGGCGTGATATTGGGCACCGTGTCCGCGCCGGCCGCGTCCCAGATGCCCCGGCCGACCTCTAGCATGCCCAGGGTGACCATCAAGCCGATGACCAGGCTGGCGGCGACCTCGATTTTGCGGTGTCCGTAGGGGTGTTCGGGGTCGGGCGGTTTGGCCGCCAGGCCCATCGCCACCAGGCCGATGACGTTGGCGGCGCCGTCGAAGACGCTGTGGAAGCCGTCGGCCTGCAGGCTGACGATATTATTCGAATAACCCCACCAGATTTTGGCGGCGGCGACCAAAAGGTTCAGCCCCAGAGTGATCCACAGGACCTTGCGCACCTGGGGTGCGTTTCGGCCCAGCTCCTCTTCGGTGGTCACCTGGGGCTTTGCTTTCACAGCAGGTCGTCTCGTCCGTCTTCTTCGAGTTGCTCGACGATCGCCTTTACATCTTGGGCACGATCCTTGGGGACGACCAGCAATGCGTCGGGGGTGTCGACGACGACCAGGCCGTCGACGCCGCATACGGCGATCAGGCGGTCGGTTCCCTCGCTGTAGATAACCGAGTCGGACACGTCCTTCAACAGCGCCTCGGCCTCGACGACGTTGTCATTGCCGTCGGTCTCGCGCACCTCGTCGATCGCCGCCCAGTGGCCGACGTCCGACCAGCTAAACGTCGACGGGATGACGACCACGTCCTCGGCGCCCTCCATGATCCCGTAGTCGATCGAGATGCTCTCCATGTCGGCGAAGCACTCGGCGATCACTTCTTGCTCTTCGTCGGTGCCGATGGCCTGGCGAATCCGCATCATCGACTTGTACATCTCGGGGAGCTGACGCTCCATCTCGCCGAATAGCACCGAGGGCCTGAAGACGAACATCCCCGAATTCCACGCGTAGTCGCCGCTTTCGACATATTGCTCGGCGACTTTCCTGGAGGGCTTCTCGACAAATTCGAGCACCGGGCGCGCGGCAATGCGGTGGCGGCCGTCGGTGGGCTCGCGGTAGTGGATATAGCCGTAGCCGGTCTCGGCGCTGGTCGGCTCGATGCCCAGCGTGACGATGTGGCCCTCCTCGGCCTTGGCGCGAGCCAGGTTCAGGCACATCCGAAATTTGTGGATGTCGCCGATATAGTGGTCGGCGGGGAAGACCGCCATCGGCTCGTCGCCGAAGCGCTCCAGCGAAAACGCAGCCGCCAATCCGATGGCCGGCGCGGTGTTGCGCGCGGCCGGCTCGACGATAAACGACACGTCCTCGAGCGCCTCGCGGGTGGGCTCGACCAGGTGCTCACCGAGCACCACGAAGGTCTTGTCGCGCGAGCCCAACTCCTCCAGGCGGTCGACGGTGGCCTCGATCATGGGGATGTCGTCCCACAATCGGATTAACTGCTTTGGGCGAGTTCTGCGGCTCAGGGGCCAGAATCGTTTGCCGGAGCCTCCGGCCAAAATAACAGTAATCATGTGTTTATAGGGGGCAGGGGTCCAGGGGTCCGGGGGTCCAGGAAAGGCAGGCCCCGGGCGGGCACCGTCGTTGGTGCGCGCGTCGAAGGTCGTATATACTGGAATGCGCGTCGAGTCACACATTACAAAATACTCGTTGAACGTATCCCGACTGCGACACTACACTGTCGGACTGCAACGAAGTTTTGCAAGGGACGGGATGAGCAAGGGGTCGAAGAAAAAAAAGAAAAAGGTCTTTGCCGGTCGCTACGAGTACGTCAAACCGCTCGGCCGCGGCGCCGGTGGATCGGTGTATTTGGCCGAGGATCTACACGTCGACCGACGCCAGGTCGCCTTGAAGGTGCTGTCAGCCGAGGCGTGTAAGACCGTGCAGGGTAAGATGCTTCGCCGGGAGTTCGAGATCCTGTCCCGGCTCGACCATCCCAACCTCGTCCACGTCTATGATTATGGCAGCCTGCCCGGCGGCGGGGTGTTTTTGGCCGAAGAATATATCGACGGCTTTAGCCTCCAGGACGCCCGGGCGCTGCTCGAGCCCGAAGCGCTCATCGACGTCACCTTCCAGATCTTGCTCGGGCTGACTTACCTGCACGGGATGGGCTGGATCCACCGCGACATCAAACCGGCCAACGTCATGTTGCTGTGGCTCGATGATGCCTCCGCGCGCCCAATGGTCAAGCTGGTCGACTTCGGCCTGTCCAGCATGAACCCCAAAAAGGACACCCTGCGCGGCGGAACCCGCTCTTATATGGCCCCCGAGATCATCCGCGGCGAGAAGGGCGAGCTGCGCTCGGATCTGTATAGCCTCGGTGTGACCCTTTATTACGCGCTGTGCGGCGTGCTGCCGTTCGGCCCGCGCAGCAAAGAAGACCCGCCCCCGACCGAAGAGGACTTCCGTCCCCCCGAGCCCCACCGCCTCAATCCGGAGGTGCCGTTGGTGTTGAGCCGGTTTACGATGGCTCTTTTGCGCCAACTGACCGACTTCGAATACGCCGACGCCGGCGAGGCGCTCCAAGACCTGGTGCGAGATACCGAATTTTTGGAGGAGTGGTCCGGCGGTGTGCTGGCCAATTCGCTCGACGTCGCCGCGCCGCCGGTCATCAAGGGCTACTTCGAGCGCGGCATCCTGCCCCGACGTGAGGAGGAGCACGAGGAGATCGTCGAGCGGGTGACCTCCGATGAGGACGCCGCCGTCGGGCAGATGCAACTTCTGGTCGGCGAGCCGGGCATCGGCAAGAGTCGCTTGATGCGCGAGATCGCGGCGAGCTGCAAGCTCAGCGGTCGGCTGGTCGTCTCCGCCGATTGTACCCCGACGATGCGGCCATACGGGCTTATTCACCAATTGCTCAGTCGCATCGTCGAGATCGGCGCGAGCCGCGGCATCCATCAGATCGATCGCTACAAATCGTACCTGACCATTCTCGAGCGCATGTCGCGGCTGGGCGGGGCCAACGAAGAGGGCCATCGGGTCGACTCCGAGTGGATCCGTGAGGCGTTCGAGGACGCCGTGGTCATGTTGCACCCGCAGAAGGTCGCGTTATTCATCGAGGACTTCGACCGAGCCGACGACGCGTCGCACGAATTCTTCGGCGATTGGTATGCACGCAGCCAGTCCTTTCATCGGCCCGAGACGATCGCCACGTGCCGAACCGGGCAGGTCGAGCGATTTTTGGCGGCGTGTGAAGCCGTCGACGTCACTGTCCTGGAGGGGCTTCGCCGCTCGGATATCGAGTTGTTCTTCTCCGAGGGCCTCGGCCTGGCCGATCTGCCCGAGCGCTGGATCGATCGGGTCACCGCGTGCGCCAAGGGCCAGCCCGCCTACCTCGAAGAATTGTGCAGGAATCTCATCGACCGCGGTATTTTGCGTCGGTTGTCGATCTCCGATTGGGAGGTCGATCAGTCCGGTCTGCTCAACTACCAGCTTCCGAGGAGCGTGCGCGAATCGTTCCGGCGCCGCTTTAACGAGGTGACCGCCTCCGGGCGCGAGTGCCTGGAGATCCTGACCTTGTTGGGGCGCCGGGTACTCTGGGAGGATCTGCGCGCGATTATCGTCGCCGGCGGCAATGAGCCCGCCATCGCAGACCGCACCCTCAAGACGCTTCGGTGGCGCCACCTGACCAAGATTCAACTGACCATGGCCGGCCGTCATGTCAGCCTCCTCGACGGCGCCATCGCCGAGGCGGTCATCGACATGTCCAGCCCGAAGTGGTCGCGCGCGCTGCATCGGCGCATCGGGACCCACCTGGCCAAGAATTGGGCTGAGGGGGCCGGCCGGGCGTATGAGGCGGCCACGCATCTTCGCATGGGTGGTCTCGACGGTGAGGCCAGCGCGCTCTTCGAGATCGCCGGTGACGTCGCCTGGCAGGACTCCGACTACGGCCGCGCCTTGGAGACCTTCCGCGCCGCCGCCGATCTGCGCAAGGAGGGCCCCGAGGCGGCCAGCATCTACCTCAAACTGGCAAAGAGCCGGTTGGCGGGCTATGAACCCGCCGGATGCGTCGAGGCGCTCGGACGAGCCGGCGAGATCGCCGAGCGGACCGCCCTCGATTGGCTCATCTACGCCGTCTTCCGCTCCGGCGCAGCGATGTCGCTGTCGCTTGGCGATCACAAACGCGCCCAAAAGTGGCTCAACGGATTGCGCGACTACTTGCCGGCGATGAGCCACCAGGCCGACGTGCTCGAACTCGAAGCGCGGCTCATTTGCCACACCGGCAAGCTGGACGCGGCGGCCGCGAAGCTCGAGGCATGTATCGATCGCGCTCGGCACTTCGGCCACTTGCAGGTGCTCTCATCGGGGCTGGTTGCCCGCGGGGACATCTACCACCTGCAGGGCAGCGTCGACGACGCCGCGAAGTGCTATGAAGAGGCGCTCGACCTGGCCCGCGAGCTCGGCGAGCCGGTGCTTTTGGGGCGCGTATTGTGCCACTATGGCGGCGCACTTCGCCGGGCCGGCCACGCCAAACGTGCCCTCGAGCACCTGGCCGAGAGCCTCGACATCCTCAGCGAGGGGCAACATCCCGACGAGTGGATCGAGGCGCTCCTGCAGATCGCGATGAGCAAGGCAGCCGCCGGCGAATCCGCCGAGGCGCGTCGCTATGCTTCCGACGCGCTGGTCTTTGCCCGCCAATTGGACTCGGAGGTCTTTTTGGCGCGCGGCCGCTTCTTGCTCGCCGAGCTCGATCTTGGCGACAGTCACACCGCCCAGGCGCCCATTGACGAAATGACCGCTCAACTCGATCGGTTACACAAATTGGGTGCCCACGTCTGCCAGCTCGTCGAGTTGATGATGCGCCGGGCGCTGGCCTCGCGCCGGGCGAACCGGGCCGACAGCGGCGAGTTGCTCGCCGAGGGCGTCGCGGCCGCCAGGCGCATCGGCGCCGAGCTTCTGGTCTCGCAGGCCAACTCCGAGTCATCCTGAATTTCATCTAACTGGAGCGACGCCGTCCCCGGCGTCGACACGCTAATAGGAGCGACGCCGTCCCCGGCGTCGACACGACGGCAAAGACGTCGTCGCTCCGAGGAACTTTTTCATGTCCGACAGTAACGCCAAGGCGCGCTTTCGCGTCAATAACCTGGTGCGCTACCTCGACGAAGAGGAGTCTGTGGTGCGAGAACGCGCCGCCGACAAGCTCGGCGTCGATGAAGGCGAGCTCGCTGACTTCGCGCTGATCAAGCGGAGCCTCGACGCCCGCCACAAGCCGCGCTTTATGTATAACGTCGAAGTCGAGCTCGAAGACGCGCGCACATTCGGCGATAAGCTTCCCACCAACGTCCAGAACGCCCCCGAGCCGGGCAAATTTGCCAAAAAGCAATTCAATCCGCGCAAAAAAGAGCGCGTGGTCGTCGTCGGCGCCGGCCCGGCGGGGCTATTTTGCGCCCACCGGCTCGCCGAATGCGGCCTCGAGCCGATCCTCCTGGACCGTGGCCAGCCGGTGGAAGTGCGCGGCCGTCAGGTCTCCAAGCTCATGCACGAGGGCGAGCTCGACCCGGACAGCAATATCTGCTTCGGAGAGGGCGGGGCGGGCACCTGGTCGGACGGCAAGCTGTACACGCGCGTCAACGACGTGCGCGTCAAGCATATCCTGGAGACCATCGTCGAGCTGGGCGGCCCCTCGGACATCCTCGTCGAGAGCAAGCCGCACCTGGGGACCAATCGCCTGGTGGCGCTGTGTAAGGCGTTTCGAAAGCGGCTGACCGAGCACGGCGTGCAGGTTCGCTTCGGCGCCTTTGTCGAGGAGATCGTCATCGAAAAGTCCGATGGCGGCCAGAAGGCCACCGGCGTGCGCCTTCGCGACGGCGAACTCATCGACGCCGACCGGGTCATCCTGGCGGTCGGCCACTCCGCCCACGAGATGTACCGCTGGATGGCGGCCAGCGGTGTGGCGATGCAGCCCAAGCCCTTCGCGGTGGGTTTTCGCGTCGAGCATCGCCAGCAGCTCATCAACGAGATTCAATACGGCCGCTATGCCGACACCGAGGGCCTGCCCACCGCCGATTACCGGTTGGCCACGAACCTCGAAGACGGCGATACCAAGCGTGGCGTCTACAGCTTTTGCATGTGCCCGGGCGGCCAGATCGTGCCGTCGCCGACCGAGCCGGGCGGGGTGTGCATCAACGGCATGAGCCACGCCAGCCGGCGCGGCCATTGGGCGAACTCGGCGCTGGTGGTCAGCGTCGAGCCCGACGACTTCGGCGCGTTCGGCGACATCGACGGCCTGGACGACTACGGCGGCCTCCTGGCGGGCATGGCCTTCCAGCGCGAGGCCGAGCGGCGCGCCTACGAGCTCGGCGGCGGCGGGTTCATCGCCCCGGCGCAACGCCTGGTCGACTTCAAGGAGGGCACGCCGAGCGCGGATGTGCGCGAGTCGACCTATAAGCCGGGCATCACCGCCGCCGACCTGAGCGGCTGCTATCCGAATTTTGTCATCGAGAACCTCCAAAAGGCCCTCGACGATTTCGAGGACAAGATGGACGGCTACTTGACCAACGACGCGATCTTGGTAGGTGTCGAGACACGCACCAGCGCCCCTGTGCGCGTGCTTCGCGACCATGATGATTACCAATCGCCCTCCGTTGCCGGGTTTTACCCGGCCGGCGAGGGCTCCGGATACGGCGGCGGCATCGTCAGCGCCGCCCTCGATGGGATTCGCGTCGCCGAGCGCATCTTGGAAGAACTCAGCTAATTGATGAGATAAATGATGCTAAAGCGCTATTTGATCCTGCTCGCCACGCTCGCCGCCATCGCACCTGCCTGCGCCTCGCCTCAGGATGTCGGCGATGAACCGCCGGCGGAGACCACCGCCGACGAGACCGACGACGAGGCAGACCAACCAGACCAACCAGACCAACCAGACCAAGCAGACCAAGCAGACCAAGCAGATCAGGCCGACGGCTTAGACGCGCGGCTCAGCGACTATGAGTATCCCTACGACGTCGAGATCTTCGAATTCGACGCGCAGCGCTATCGAAACCTGGAAATGGCCTATATGGACGTGCGCCCGTCGGCTGAGGCCGCCAACGGTGAGGTCGTGTTGTTGCTACACGGCAAGAACTTCTCGGGCGCCTATTGGGAGTCGACCATCGATGCGCTCACCGACGAGGGCTTCCGGGTGATCGTGCCCGACCAGATCGGCTTCGGAAAGTCCTCCAAGCCGCGACACTACCAATATACGTTCCAGGCTCTGGCGACCTATACGGACGAGTTGCTCGAGGAAGCCGGCGTCGAAGACGTCCACGTCGTCGGCCATTCCATGGGCGGCATGCTCGCCTCTCGCTTCGCGCTGATGTTCCCCGACCAGACCTCGTCGCTGACGCTGGTCAACCCCATCGGCCTCGAGGATTGGAAGCGCAAAGTGCCCTATCGCCCGGTGGAGTGGTGGTACGACAATGAGATCGACAAGACGCCCGAGGGCATCAAAGGGTATATGACCGAGAGCTATTTCGACGGTCAGTGGAAGAGCGACTACGATCCGCTGCTCGAAATTCAGGCCGGTTGGACCGAAGGCCCCGACTATGAGCGCATCGCCTGGAACTCGGCGCTGCACTACGACATGATCTTCACCCAGCCGGTTCTCTACGAATTCGACCAGATTAGCGCACCCACGCTGCTGATCATCGGCGATCGAGACCGCACCGCGCTCGGAAAAGCACTGGTCTCCGACGAGGTCCGGGAGACGATGGGCCGGTATCCCGAGATCAGCCGCAAGGCCGCCGAGGCCATTCCCAACGCGCGCCTCGAGTTGCTCGAGAATATCGGCCACGTCCCCCAGTACGAGGCGCCCGCGCGCTACGAAGAGCTTTTGACGGGTTTTCTGAGCGGCGATAAAGCGTCGGATTCCATCGGTGATGACTCGGCGCCGGCCGATGCTGACGGTGAGACCACCGAATAAGCCTGGGTTGGCCGTGCCACTTTTAAACTGCAAAAGCGGATAGGGCATCTTCTGCCAACCTACAGACGATGAACACACCCTGGCTGGAACGAACACTTGCTGGCTAGAACGGACAATGGTAATTCGATCTCCCGAGACGCGTGCCCATTATAAGGCGAGTGAGAGCGGTATGGCTGAGATGAATAATAAGTCCAAATCCCATCTGCAAATCGACAAGGACCCGGTCTGGTGGGATTGGTGGAGCGAGAATCCCATCGAGATCGTGCTGGTGGTCTTCATTTTGGTGCTCTTCTTTGCGTTGCCGCGCCAGGGCTGCGGCATCACCGAGACGGGCGAACAAGCTCCACCGACCGCCGTCGAGCAGACCGAGTAGCTTGTCCGGCGCACCTTCCTTCCTTCCTTCCTTTGCGCCGGCGTTTCCCTAAGGCACCCGGCACCCGGCACCCGGCACCCGACCTTGCGCGCCTCTCCAGAAACCCTTCCGCGTGTTTCGTTTGCCGTCACCGCCTGTATTGGCGTAAGATACCTTCGACGCAACATTTTGAATTGTAAATTAACGTGGTTGCCCGAGTGCTGGCCATAGAGAGCCATTTGCGCACGAAGGACGTGTGACGACTTTTGGGGACGGCCGAGGAGATATCCATAATGCGACAGGTTGGTGCAATGGACAGGTTGAAGAGGGGGATGGTGACGCTGGCGATTCTACTGCTGGGTGCCGCGATGGTGCCGGCCGCGGCGTCGACGGGGTTCGCTCAGGATGAACCGAAGAGCATCGCCGATGAGGAGGACAAAGAGGTCGCACGCAAAGTGCTCGGGCTGATTCGAAAGGGCAACGCCGCCTACGAAGAGGAGAACTACGAGCAGGCCTACTCGACTTATGAGGAGGCCTATGACGTGTACCCGGATCCGGCGTTTCTCGTGAGGCTTGGGAGAACGGCCGAGAAGCTCGACCAACCCAAAGTTGCGATCGGCCACTATGAGGAGTTCATCCGCCTGATGCCCGACGACGAGACCTCCGAGAAGCTGTCGGCGCGGATCGACGAGATTCGCACGCCGGACAGGGTCAAAGTCACCATCAAGAGCAACCCGGAGGGTGCCAACGTCTATCTCGGCGAAGAGTCGGCTGAGCCGGTCGGCACCACGCCGGTCGACGTGGAGCTCGAGCCGGGGACGCAGACCGTGTCGCTCGAGCGTGAAGGCTACGAGCCGCAGACGCGCTCGGTCGAGATCGCTTCGCCGATGTCGCGCCCGATCACCTTCGACCTGCAGGCGCAGAGCGTCGCCGACAACAACGACGGATATACCGCCGCCGATGAGGGCGCCTTTGCCGCCGATGTCGTCGGCTGGAGCACGCTCGGCGCGGGCGTGGCGTCGCTGGCCACCAGCGGGGTGTTTCTGATCCTCAAGAGCTCGGCCGAAGACGACGTCAATAGCTACGACAAGCGCGCGCCAGGCGCGTCGCCCGAAGAACTCGCCGATCTCAAGAGCGACGCCAATTCCCATTACGACACAGCTATCGTCACCGGTATCGCCGGTGGTGTGCTGGTCGCAACTGGCGCCGGCTTCCTGGGCTATCATTATATGGGCGCCGAGCCCGAAGAGGAGGCGTCGTTGAAGATCAACGCCGGATTCGACGCTGAGGCTGCCTGGCTCGGGGTCAACGGACGGTTCTAATGAGAACGCAGCGGGCCGGCGCTTGGCGCTGCCCGTTGCGCTGTCGATCCAGTGGCTGCCGCGGAGTTTCGCCAGCTCATGCACTCGAGCTTACAGAGCGCAATCAATCAACTGCCCGTCCTGCTTCAGGCCGGCCCTCACATCGACATCACGCAAGGCGTCGATCAGGGTGGAGACTGGGGTGGTGCATTCGGTGTGCTATTCACCGGAGCACTCGTGGTCGGGCTGCTCGTGGGGGGGTACCTCGCGTTGAGATTTCTGCGCGCCAAATTTGCCTCGTCGGGCTCGTCGGCCCCGCCGGTCAACTTGATGAGCAAAGAGACTCGCCGCCGGGTCAATCGAGCGATGGACCGCGGTGATTTCGAGGCTGCCGGCGACCTGCTGGCCAGTGAGGGCGCCCACGAAGACGCCAGCGAAGCCTACGTTCAGGGAGGCGCGTTTTTCAAAGCTGCGCGCAGCTTCCACTCCACGGGCAATCGCGCCCAGGCCATTCACTTCTACAAGCGAGCAGGGGAGTTCGAGCAGGCCGCCAAGCTATACGCCGACGACGGCGAATTTCGCGCGGCGGCTGCAGAATACCTGCAGGCCGAGGATCACGCTGCCGCAGCCGCCCAATACGAGAAGGCCGGCGATCACCGCCGCGCCGCCGACAATTACGAGCGTGTCGGCGAGCTGGCTCTGGCCGGACGCAATTTTGAGAAGGCCGGCGAGCCGATCAAGGCCGCCGAGTGCTACGTGGGTTTCTTCGACCAGCGATTCGCCCAGGCCGACGCCGACCTCGACAAGATCGGCCGGGCCCGCAAGCTCGCCAGGCGCGCCGGCAAGCTGTTTCGCGCCGCCGACGAACCGGCTCGTGCCGCAGAGGTCTTCCGGCGCGCCGGCTATTTGGAGGATGCCGCAGGTTCTCTCAAGCTCTCCGGGGACTTCGGCCGGGCTGCAGAGCTGCTGATGCAGGCCGATCAGCCGATGTTAGCGGCCAAGGTGCTCGAGGAAGGCGGCGAGCAACGCCGCGCTTCGCAGATGCGCGCCGAGGCCGCTCTCCAAGACGGCGACGAGATGACCGCCGCCGAGATGTTCGAGTCAGCTGGCGAAGTCCAGCGAGCCGCGCCTCTCTTCGAGAAGCTCGGCGAGCCGGGGCGCGCGGCGCCGCTTTATGAAGAGCTCGAGGAGTTCGCCAAGGCCGCTACCCTGTACGAGGAGGTCGAGAAGCACGGCCTCGCCGCACGCTGCGCCGAGAAGGCCGGCCAGCTCGCCCGAGCCGCCGAGCTGTATCATGAGGCTGGCGACGTCGACTCCGAGATCCGGCTTCTTCGCGAGCAGGGCGATTATTTCCGCGCCGGCCGGCTGCTCTTCGAGCACCGTCGCTTCAAACAGGCCCTCGAGGTCTTGTCGAAGATCGACTCCACCGAGCCCATCTACCCGCGCACGCTCGAGCTCGCCGGCGATATCTATCAGGCGCAGGGGCGCTA
Organism: Persicimonas sp.; assembly: GCA_046545675.1. Taxonomy (GTDB): domain Bacteria; phylum Myxococcota_A; class Bradymonadia; order Bradymonadales; family Bradymonadaceae; genus CAYLTX01. The sequence goes on along the minus strand of JBKGZI010000011.1, from coordinate 20,226 downwards.
CGAGAAGGCGTATAGTCGCTACCGCTCGGCGCTGGGCAAGCGCGAGGCCGAAGAGGCGACCCTCCATCTATTCTACAAAATGGCGCGCGCGCTCGAGGAAGAACAGGACCTGAGCGGCGCCATGGAGCATTATAACGCCATCGTCGAGGTCGACGCCCATTACGAGGACGCCAATTTACGCCTCAAGGGGCTCCGAAAGCGTATGCGCCGCGGCAGCATGACCGGTACGACCAGCAGCGGCATCTTCGCCCCGCCCGACGAAGTCGACGGCGCGCTGGCCCGGCGCTACGAGATCATCGAGGAAGTCGCCCGTGGCGGTATGGGGATCGTCTATAAAGCGCGTGACACCGTGCTCGGGCGTGTGGTGGCCTTCAAAATCTTGGGCGAGAACCTTCGAGACAACCAAACCGCGGTCAAATACTTTCTGCGCGAAGCTCGCGCCGCCGCTGCGCTCTCCCACACCAATATCGTGACCATCTACGACGCCGGCGAGCAGGAAGGCGAGTATTATATGGCCATGGAGTTCGTCGAGGGGACCACCCTCAAAGAGCTGGTGCAGCGAAAGGGAGGGTTGGACGAAAAGAAGGTCCGCTACGTGCTCATCCGCTGCTGCCGCGCGCTGCATTACGCCCACTCCAAGGGTGTCATCCACCGCGACATCAAGAGCGGCAACGTCATGCTCACCCGGGATAAAGCGCTCAAGATCATGGACTTCGGGCTGGCCAAATTCCTGCGCGAATACCAGAACAACCACACCCAGCAGGTCGGCACGCCGTTCTATATGTCGCCCGAGCAGATCATCGGTGAGGAGATCGACTTCCGCAGCGACCTCTACGGCCTGGGCTGCACGATCTTCGAATGTGCCACCGGTAAGGTGCCGTTTTATAAAGGGGATTTGAGCTACCACCACCTGCATACCGCGCCCCCGAGGCCGCGCGCCATGAATCCGAAGTTGAGCAGCGAGATGGAGGAGATCATCTTGAAGCTGCTCGAAAAAGACCCCGACAAGCGCTTCCAATCGGCCAAGCAGGTCCTCGAGGAATTCGACGACAGCTGAATAGAATCAACGAAGCTCTCGCATCTCGCGCTTTTTGACCGACGGGCGCGCATCCCGCGCACGCTGGCGCAGCTCCTTAGCGCGAGATTTCTCGCCTCTTTTATCCAGGTAATTTGCGTAGCGCATCAACACGCCGGCGCGCTTCGGGTGCGCCTCGACGAGCTCTTCATAGACGTCGCGGGCTTTGTCGTGGGAATCGAGGCGCGCGTAGATGTCGGCCAGCTTTAGCGCGGCGATGACGTGGTCGGGCTCGTCGGCGAGGAGCTTCTCGAAGATGCGTCGCGCGTTGCTGAGCTGGACCTCCGACAAGTAGATATTGCCCAGGCGCACGGCGACGGCATTGTCGTCGGGATCGACCTTATATAGCCACTGGTAGTAGGGCAGGGCGCGGTCGGCTTGGCCCGCGTCATCCCACAGCTTGGCGGCGGCCTGCTGTGCCGGGCGCGAGTTGGTTTTGAGCTCGACGGCCTGGCTGGCCATCGGGGCCAGGTCGGCGGGCAATATACCCACGGCGCGGCCGGCCTCGATCGCCGCCATCAGATCCTCGAAGCGGGTCTCGGGAATCGGCTCGTGCTCGGCGGCCTTCTTGAAGTGCTCGTACGCCCGGTCGAGCTCGCCGCTGTCGCGGGCATCTTTGGCGACGCCGCGCTCGAGCTCGGCTTTGAGCAGCGCGGTGAGCTTATCTTCTGGACGCGCACCGTCGTCGCGTTGATCATCTTCGAACTCATCCTCGGCTAGCTCGATAAGCGCGCGCGCCTCGGTATATTTATTTGCGTCTAGCTTCGTGCGTGCATCTTCGAGGTACTTTTCGGCCGCCGGGTGGGGCTCCTTGGAGCGGGTCTCTTTATCGGATGAGCAACTGCTGCATCCGACCGCAGAGATCAGGAGCAAAATGACAAATGCGTGCACACCTCGGCGGGCAGCACGCGCTTCGAATTTTTGTCTCGAGGTCGTATCTTCGAGTGGCACTGAACGAGTCTCCGAGAGGTGAAAAGCGTATGAGCGACAAGGATTTGAGTCATATCGACCAGTCGGGCCGTGCCACGATGGTCGACGTGGGTGATAAGGATAACACGGACCGGGTGGCCCGCGCTCGTGGCTTTGTCCATATGGCCGACGAGACGCTCGCGGCCATCCGTGAAAGTCGTATAGTGAAGGGCGAGGTGTTGCAAGTGGCTCGTATCGCCGGGATTATGGGCGCCAAGCACACCTCCGAGCTCATCCCGATGTGTCACTTGCTCGCCTTAGACAACGTCTCGGTCGCCTTCAAGCCGGCTCCCGACGACGGCGGCATCGCCATCGAGGCGACCGCGCGCTGTCACGGAAAGACCGGCGTCGAGATGGAGGCGCTGACCGCCGTCTCGGTCGCCGCACTGACCATCTACGATATGTGCAAAGCCATCGACAAGGCGATGCATATCGGCGAGATCCACCTGGTCGAAAAAACCGGCGGGAAGTCTGGGAGGTTTCGCCATCCGGACCCGCCTGGGCCGGAGATTGATGAGTTTGACGCCGAGTAAGGCCTGTTGAGGCAACGGCGTCGTTTACGTTTACGATCACGATCACGGTCACGTTGTGCTGTTGCTTTCCCTGGACCCCCGGACCCCCGAACCCCCGAACCCCTGACCACGACCCCTGCCTTTGAAGATTTTTGACGCCCAAATTCGAAGCGATGCTTGTAGTGATGCCGATCTACAAAATCTGCAGTACTTCGAGACCGAACGGGTGGTGACCACCGCTCATGCGGCGCGCAAATTCGATCGCGCCGAGGATATCCTGGCCTACTTCGAGCAGTTGACCTCCGAGGAGCTCAATCGGCTCGAGCGTTTCGGGCTGATCGGGCACGTGGCGTTGGGGGTGCTGCCCACGGCGCGGCCGCGCCGGACCCATCTCGAGGTGTGGCGGGAGTTGCCCAACCTGCTCCAGCAGCCGGACGTGGTCGCGTTGGGCGAGGTCGGCGCCTGGGAAGATACAGAGGAGCATTGGGAGTTATTCGAGCGGCAGGTCGACATCGCCAGGCAGGTCGGGCCGATTCCGGTCATCGCAACCCCGCCGAGCGAGCTGCTGGTCAATATGACCTACAAAATGATGCAACATACCGAGGCGCTCGGGATGCCCCCCGAGCTGGTGCTGATGAATAGACTCGACGAGCGCCTCGTCGAAACTGTCGTGCGTGAGGGATTCGTCGCCGGTGTGTCGGTAGGAACGACCAACCTCGAGCCGCGCAAGGCTGCACAGCTATTAGCCGAGGTGGTCGACAGGCTTGGCAGCGCGCAGCGTATCGTGCTCGACAGTTCGCTTCGAACCGGTGGAACGGATGTATTGGGTATCCCAAAGACCGTCGTCGCCCTGCAGGACGCGGGCCTCGACACGCTGACCATCGAGCGGTTGGCCTACGGGAACGCCAAGGCGCTCTTTCTGAGGCAGACCCTGGGCACAACGACTGAGAACGACTGACAGAACACCTACTCTTGGACGTCCATCTTGAGGGATCTACAGTCGTGCCGATATTTTTGATGTGGTGGTATTGTGCTTTGGGTAGGAGGTCGTAATGGATAGTTTGGCTGATGCACGAGGCCCCGGGGAGATGGTTGCGCTGGATATCTTGACGGAGAGCGACTGATGTATCGCTTTTTTGAGATTTTCCGACACGACAATTCATTGGAAAGCCCGGGGGAAGAGCTGCCATGGCAGTATCCGTACGGCCTCCTCGAGAAGATTTGGCTGGGATTATGGGCGCTTGTCGCGATGGCCGGTCTGGTCTTTTTCAACCGGATGGTCGACGCCCACGAGGTGCTGTGGGTCAGCGCGGCCATGATCGCCCTGGTGTTGGCGGTCCCCCAGCTCACCGTCCGAATCGGGCAAAATGCCGTTTACTTCGGGCGCATCGCGCTGTCGATCATCTCGTCGTGGGCGGCCTATCAGCGCAGCGCGCAGTTCATCGAAAGCTTCCGGACCACCAGCTACGAAGCCGAGATGATGCTCGCCGACGAGTTCCTCTTCGGGGGCAATCCCTCAGAGTGGACCGAGGCGCTGATCAACCCGGTGCTCACCGAGTACCTCCAGCTCACCTATATGGCTTATTTCCCGATGATGCTCCTCGTCGGCCTCGGGTTGTTGGCCCGCGAGAAGCAGCGCTCGTTTTACGTGTATTTGCTGGCGATGAACCTGGCGTTTATCAGCTGCCATGTCTTCTATTTCCTGGTCCCGGTGCGCTCGCCATTTCTGATCGCCGACAGCGCACAATGGGGGGCGCTGATCAGCTACTCAGCGCCTCTGGAGGGGCTGTGGTTCACCGAAGGGATGCGCCAGCGCCTGCTCGACGCCACGAGCATGCGCTATGACTGCTTCCCCAGCGGCCACACGATGCACAGCATATTGGTGATCTATTTCGGCTGGAGGACCCACCGCGCAGTGCGCGCAATTCTGGTGGTGATCGGCGCGTCGATCATCTTCTCGACGATCTATCTGCGTTATCACTACGCGATCGATCTGGTGGCGGGAGGTGGGTTTGCGGTGCTGTGGATCTGGGTCAGCCACAAGCTCGCCGAGATGTCCTGGGCCACGGATCCCAAGGCGCAGCCGGCGATCGGCCAGCGAGTGCTCTCGGTGCTCCAGCAGTGGCCGGACAACCGTTCAGACTGACAATCATCTACAGAAAACGGCCGCATCCGGCGGGAGCAGCCCGCTGGTCGAGGGCTTCGCGCTCGACGAGATCGTCGCATGTATCTGAGGTGACCGCGTCCTCACACTCCTCGAGCTCGTCGAAGGGATCTTGGAGGACGCGCGCCTGACGCTCGCAGCGATCGATCAAGACCGCCTCGCACTCCGAGGTCGACGTCGCCTCACCTTCGGCCAGGTCGCACAACTCGGCGCCGCTGACCCCGTCGACCTCTCCTGCACAACTAAAGCAATTCGTGCAGTGATCGGTCGCAGCCGTGCTACAGGCGTCTTCGATGGTCGTCAGACAACCACTCGCGAGCATGATCGCGGCGACGAACAAGGCGAATGCGATATATTTTGCGGCGTGCTCGAGCATGGCCAGTTTGCCAGGGGTCAATTCAAAAGATCACTTCGGCGGGCGAACCTACCGTATTCGGGCCTATTTGAAAACGCCTGCACGCTTCGACGCATATTTGGTGGTTGCTATGGCGGCGTGTTGGTGGTGTGTGCCCTTCGGCCGAGACCGGCCGGCAGGCTCGGATGACAAAAGCGCGCGATCATGAAAGAGTGCCGCCGATCGAAGCACATCCAGACACCCACCTACGGATGGACACGTGGACAAGAGCGATACCCCTGGGGAGTTGGTTCGCCGCTATGAGCGGCACGCCAAGAAGCGATTCGGACAGCACTTTTTGGATGATCCATCGATCCTCGAGGCGATCGCCGACGCGGCTGACGTCGACGAGGGCGACCGCGTGCTCGAGATCGGACCGGGCTGCGGCACGCTCACGGTGACGCTGCTCAGGCGCGGCGCGAAGGTCACCGCCGTCGAGCTCGACCGCGATCTGGCCGCGTTTTTGCGCGACGAGCTCGTCCCCGGCCGCGACCTCGAGCTCGTCGAGGGCGATGTCCTCGACGTGGACCTCGACGAGCTGGTCGACGAGGAGCGCGCCCCGTGGAAATGCGCCGCGAACCTTCCCTATAATGTGGCGACCGAGGTTTTCTTTCGGCTGGCCGACGTGATGGACCGATTCTCGGTTCTGGCGCTGATGTTCCAGCGCGAAGTTGCCAAACGCTTTGTGGCCCGGGTCGGAGACGACGATTACGGGGTGCTCTCGCTGATGAGCCAGCTCTACGCCGACTCGAAGATCGTCCTGAGGCTGCCGCCGGGGGCTTTTCGGCCGCCTCCGCGTGTTCACAGCGCCGTGGTGCGCTTCGAGCCGGTGCCCGGCACACGCATTCCGGACGAAGAGCTGCGCGGCGTCTACCGCCATGTGGTGCGCCAGGCCTTCCAGACGCGCCGCAAGACCCTGCCGAACGCGCTCAAGTCCACCGGCGTGGACAAGTCGCGGCTCAAAGAGGCGATCGCCGCGGTCGGCCTCGACCTGCGCGTGCGCCCCGAGCGGGTCTGCTTCGACGAATTCGTGGCGCTCGCCAAGGAGCTTCACTCAGACCTTGTTGGGTGAACGTCGGATGATTGAACGTCGGTCGGCTGAACGTCAGGCGTGTGAAGACCTGTGGCAGGTAGGTCGAGGACGTCGGCGACTCGACGCGCCTCGACCTCGTAGGGGATGGCCATATAAGCGTTTCGATCCCCCAAGCCCCGCGTCAGGCCGAGCGTATAGTCGCGAAGGTAGCGCCACAAAAAGGGCACCGTGCCGTCCCGAAGAAATTGGACGACGTGGGCGACTTCGTGGGCGAGCAGGTCGAGCGGGATATCGCCGTCGTCGGCGAAGAATTCGCGGCGGATGAAGATCTGATTGCCCAGCGTGATGCCGCTGGCGCGGGTCTTGAGCGCCGCATAGGCCACGCCGCTGCGTAGATCACAGATCTCGGCCAGCAGCGGCGTGCGCCGAATCAAGACACAATCGCGCACGGCTTGCCGACATACCGACTCCCCCGCGATCTGCGCGGTGTCCAATGCCTGCAGGATCGCGTTTTCCTCAACTTCGGTCAGCCGTCGCTCGAGCGTCATCTTCGCCTGCGAAACCAGGTTCCCGCGAAAAAGACCAGAATGAACATGATGGGGGATACTATAGCCGAGCCGCCCACCTCCGTCACGGAGCACGACGAAGCGGATTGATCTTCGTCCTCTCCCCACTCAAAACTTTCGCGCCCGCCGTCGTGATTCAATGAATCATCGTCGGGCTCGCCGCATCGCGAGCCATAATCGTCGGTCGTATACTGGTCGCAAATCCCGTTGATGTCGTCGCGGTGGAGGGTGCGCTTTTTGGTCTCGCCGAGCTCGGCCCCGCCGAACATTGTCGCCTGGCGCACTTCGGTATGGCCAAGGCCGATGAAATGACCCACCTCATGGGTGAGGGTGTTTTGCAGGTCGGCTTCCCCCGGTCGAGGGGTGTCCCGGCTCGAGTAGGTGTAGAATTGGTTATTCACCTCGATATCGGCGTCCTGAATGGCCCCGGTACGGGTGTTGTAATTGACGATCGTCGAGGCAAACGTCGTCGAGCTGGTCGCCGGCCACCCTTCGTCGATAAAGGTCACCGTATTGCGCCGTTCGCCGGGTTGCTCATCGTCGAGGTTGGTCAGGCCCCCGTAGATGAGGCTCAGGCCGCTGCACTCGGCCTCGCTCCACGTACCGAAGGAGTCTTCGACCACCTCCTGGAGTTGTTCTCCGGCCTTGCCTTCTTCGTCGCGCTCGAAGTCTTGGGAGCCGCGCTCGTCCAGATAGAATAAAACGCAACTGTGGTCCCAGGCGATCGGCTCGGGGCGCTGATCACCCTCACAGGGCTGTGGTCCGTTGCTACGATCACATGTCTGGTTTTGCTCGTAGGCCGGCGCAGGCCCCGCGAGCAGAGCGGTGGCGCCGAGCGCCAGGATGAGAGCGATAAGATACTGCGAGTATTTCATACGGCCGTACTGCGGAGGTGCGCTGGTCGAGACGTCGGGGGCGGGGCATCTTCCACCCCATATCATAGGGTACAAAGGCCAGGGCGGAGATAAAATTCCCAATATGTAATTGTAGCTATAAAATAGGCGGGGTGCATATAAAAATGCGCGGCGTGCTTTTTAACACGCCGCGCATCGAAGCTATCGCAAATGTCGAGCAGGGTCGAGCGAAAATTCTGTAGCGTTGTCAGCTACATGGGGGGTTAGCCCTCGCGCCTTGTCAACCCAAGGCCGAGCAGGGCGAGCAGTGCCAGCGCCGGTGTCACCGGCGCGCTGCCGCCGGCGGACGAGCAGCCGGCGTCGGTGCTCTCCTCGAGATCGCCCACATCATCGGGGACGTCGCCCTCGCATTGGGCGCGAGAGCTCTCACTGGTCGGATAGGTGTGGCAGATCCCGCGGATATCGTCGGGATGAAGAGTTCTCTTCTCGGTCTCCCCGACCGGTGCGGTGCTGAACATCGTCGCGGCGCGCTCATCGGTATGATCTAGGCCGATAAAGTGGCCGACCTCGTGGGTCATGGTGTTGCGTAGATCGACGTGGTTCGGTTGCGGCTCGGGGCTGGCCGAGTACTCATAAAACTCGGTGTTGACCTCGATGTCGGCGTCGACGATGACGCCGCTTCTGGGATTGAAGGTCACGCTGGTCAGCGCGAAGGCGCGCGAGCTGGCGACTTGACCCCAGCCCTTGTCACGCCAGGCGACCAGATTCGTATTCTCCGAGTCGGAGTCAAAGCCGGTGTCGTTGCTGCTGGTCAACCCACCGTCGATCAGCGTCATATCGCTGCATTCGACCGCATTCCAAGCCCCGAATGAGGCGCGCACCGCCCGGCGCAGCTCCTCGAGGTTGCTGACCTCGTCTGAGCTTCCGGTAAAGTTCTCGCTGCCATCCTCATTCATCTTGTAGGTGGCACAGCGTGTGTTCCAATGCACCGGCAGCGCCGCCTCCCCGGGCTCACAGGCGTAAAGGCCTGTCTCGGTGCATGTCATCGTCTGCTGGAACCCGACGGCTACCGATGGCCCCCATAGCCAAATCGAGAGCCCAGCGAGCAAGCTCATCCCCCAAATTTTCGCCTTCATTCAGTCCCCCTGATCGCGAATGACATCGCGGACCTGCTGTTTAAAGACATCGAGTGGTACGACACGCTCGTACAGATCGGCCGGCTTGGCCGGCTGATACTCCCCGTCTTGCTGTTGTGCGGCCTGACGGCTGGCTTCCCCGACGCCGACAGCGTCATCGAGGTCGGGGTTGATCGGTTCGATCAACGCCAGGTCCCCCAGATGCGGCACGATATACTTGGTGGTGTTGTCCGGGCCGAGGGCGATTTGAAATTTGCCCTGCGACATGCCGGTGACCACCGGCCGGGCGTCGACCTCGGGTTTCTCCAGAAAGACGACCACCCGCTCGCCGTCCTGGAAGTGCGGCACTCCGGGCACCCATGTGGACAGCTCGTCGGTGCGCCCGCCGATATGCTTGATGGTCACCGTCTTGTCGGTCTCGACGCCCTTGAGGCCGTCGACGACCTTGATCTCGGTGTAGGTATAGACCTTGCCCTGCTCGACCTTGCTCTCCACGCTGACGACCTCGCCGTCGACGATCTGGTCGGAGTTGGCCACCAGGCTCTGCAAATCGAGCTTGAGCACCGTCGAAGCCGACGCACTGGCGGCCAGCGCGAGCATCAGTAGAGCTCCCACCAGGCTGAACACGAGGCGAGGGCGGGCGAGCTTTGCAACAGTATCGGCTGTGGGAAGAATACTCATCGGGTTCACTCCTGTAGTCTCAGCTCGGGCAGTCTCGTCATTACTGTTCAACGGGACGTCTCTTTCAAATAGTCCAACACACGATACTGCAGTTCGACAGCGTCTTCATTCTCATCGGTCGGACGGGTCGTCTCGCCTCCTCCAAGCGTGCGATTGCGCCAGAAGCCGTCCTGGACAAAGACAATCAGTTCGCCATCGCCGATCGCCTTTCGGCGGGCGATATCGACAGTCAACCCCCCGTCTGTTCGGGCCGTGATAAGTGGGTCTCCCCACTCTGAAGCTATCTCCAGCAGGTACATCGACAACCCCGCCGGCGGATTTTCTCGGTCGCGAGGGTGGGCGCCGACCTGTAAATCGTGGACAGGTAGACGCTGTGAATCCAGCGCCAGTGGCCCCTCGACGCGCTCGACGTCGAGGTCTTGGAGTCCCGGCTCGTCGTCTTCGAAGACCCGATAAGTTTGCTCGTCTGTCTCCAGCGTGAAGTCCGGGGCGAACTCAAGCAAGAGCTTCTCGGTGGCCGGCGAAATATCGTCGGCCTCGAAGCTCAGCACGACCGTCTTGCCGTCGGCGAAGAATTGCTCGACGTCTGCGAGTTCGTCGTCGCCAAATTCGATGTCCGGCCGCACCAGCCACAACACGTCGTAGCGGGTGTCGATGCCCATCCGGCCGCGGCCGGTGACCTCGTGGTCTCGGTTGAAGTTGACGAAGAAGACGTAATAGCCGTCGTCGCCTTTGCGCCCGACGCTAAACTCGTTGTGGATGAGCTCGAGGCCGATATTGAGCCCCGGCGGCCGGCCGGTGCGCAGCAGGGATCCGTCTTCGTCTCCGGCCAGCCACTGAAAGATATTCATGACCAACTCGAAGTTATTGCCGAAGTGCAGCCAGGCGTCGCCGAACATATTCTGGTCGCCGACGATCGCCACGCGTCCTTGGCCGTAGTCGCGCGCGGCGAACACCGGCAGCGGCCCCCTGGGCTCGACCTCCTCGTCGCCGTCGTGGCGCCAATTGCCGTAAAAGCCGGTCGACTCGTCCTCGTCCCAGTAGTCGCCGTAGCTGTCCTCGCTGGTGAAACCGAGCCCGTAGTCGCTCAAAATGGGCCCGCCGGTCTGCAGGCTGATCATGTCGACGCCTCGGGTGAGGAAATGCCGAGCGAAGTCGAAGACCATCACCCAGGCGCCGCCGGCTACCGAGCGCTCCGGGCGCTGCTCGACGACGGTATGAAAGCCGATCTCGATGTCCATCGGGGCGAGCAGCGGGTTGAGGCGCTCGGCGTGTCGATACACGTTGGTATGATCGGCGATCACGAATAGCCCGCCGCCGTCACGCACCCACTGCTGGATATGTCTGCGCTCCTCGGCGCTAAAATCAGGCCGGTCATCGTCGAGCAGGTTGATAAAGAGCACGTCAAAGCCCTCGAGGCGCTTCTCGGACAGCGGCATCGTGCGGATCGAGCGCGTCTTATAGCCGTTATTCTCGAGGTGCTCGAAGGTGCGATAGAATCCGAAGACACCCTGATAGTTATAGTTGCCCTTCTCGAGCCGGTAGTCCTCGTGGTTCTGTTTTCTGGAGTGGTAGAGATCGACCAAGATCCACGGGCCCTCGCCCTGCGGAGGGTGGAAGGTCTCTTCGTCCTCGAACGGACTGCACGATAGGATGCCTGTCACCAGCATCGCGCACGCCATGCCGGCGGCGAGCGCACGAATCCAACGGGGAAAAGCGTACTTCATATACGAGCTCGGCCTGGACGTCGGTGAGGCGAGGTGTGGGAGAAGCTCATCGCCAGCGAGGCTGGTCGCCGTAGAGGCTGATTACTTCAGATGCTGATTGCCCGACGGGCTATTTGAGCACCTTTCCAATGGTGTCTTTGGCGCGGGCGAGGGTGACGCCCTCGAGCATCTTGCGGACCTTGTCGTCTTCGGCGACCAGCTCGAGCAGGGTGGGGCGGTCGAGGACGACCAGCTTGACGCGATCATTCTTCGCCTCGACGGTCGCCGTCGCCTTCTTTCCGCTCAGCAGGGAGACCTCGCCGAAGTAGGCGCCGGCTCCGAGCGTCTTGAGCTCGACCTCGCGGCCGTCTGCGGTGGTAGATACCCGCACCTTGCCGCGTACCACGATGTACAGCGACTTGGTCTGAGTGCCCTCCTCGATGACCGCTTCGCCCTTGGCGAGGTCGATGAGCGAGGCTGTGTCGACGAGGCGGGTCTTCCAGGTCGCGTCGAGGTGCTTGAATAGGGGCGAATCTTGGATGGTCTCTTCGATGGGATGACTCATATCTTACGCTGTGGGGTGGCACGGGGACGCAAAGTGCTTTCGGATATCCGCTCTCGACCCAGTGTAATGAATAGGGGGGCGAGGGTCTAGCGCGCCGCGCCATTGATCGTCGCTGCGACCGGGATCCGCCCCCGGTATGCCGAAAAATTTTGGACCGCAAACACCTCGTGGTATTCATATGTGCGATAGGCACGGTGTGTTGCCGTGCATCCACGGATGGATGTATTTGAGACAGGAGAAGCTCATGGAAGAGGGGCGCAAGCAGGACCGGGTCGGTTGTGACATCATTTTGAACAAGGTGGAGGCCGGTCATACAAATATTTGCCGAGCGACCAATATCTCGCTGGGCGGCATGCAATTTGTGCGTTTGATCGAGCCGCAAAAATGCGCCTCGGACGCCAAGATTCGCCTGCAATTCGAATTACCCGGCCAACAAGAGCCGATCTGGGTGGGAGCCGAACGCGTCTACGACGACGGCAAATGCGTGGGAGTGCGCTTCGTCAACATCTCGCATCACCACTTCGTGCTGTTGCGCGAGTGGCTGCGCGAGCGCTCCATCCAATACGTCGCTGAATTCGCCATGAACTGATCGGGTTGATTGCCCAATGACCTGGTGAATGAATAGCTGTTGATTGAATGAAAAAAGCGACGGCGGAACTCCGAGGAGTTCCGCCGTCGCTTTTTGTCGTTCAGCCGATGGCCTCGATTAATACCGCTTCAGGCTCAGGTAGCCGAGGGCGAAGCTGATCAGGCCGTTGAGGCCCAGCCAGATGCGGTCGAGCATGCCCATGCCCGGAATCCACTGCACATCCGAGGTCAGGATGACACTCTCGGTGAGCAGGAAGCCCGCCATACCGAGCGCGAGGCCCGAGGCCAAGAACTTCAGCTTGCGGTGGCTGCCAAAGAGCGCCAGCGCGGCCAGCGGAATCAGGAAGCTGGCCAAGAGCGGGTTTTGATGGGCTCCGGCGCCCAACAGGGCCAGGTCCATCTCGGCCAGCGGGTGGCTGATCGCGCTGACGAGCCCGCTGAACATGCCTGCTTCACCGATGAATAGCGGCAGGAAGAACAAGCCGCTGGCGGTCAGTGCGCTGACGATGAGCACCGAGGGCTTGAAGCCGCCGGCCACACCCAGGAGGTCCTTACGGCGCACGCCGACCAGCGCCAGCATGGCCAGCAGCAGGCCGCCGGCGAAGCGCCAGGAGCCCTGGTCGACCACCGCCTTCTGGACGGCTTTGTCGGTCTGCATCAGTCCGGCGCCGTAGCGCTCGCGGAACTCCTTTTCATCATCGTAGCGGTCCTTGAGCGAGTCGTCGGCCGACTCCTGCAGGACTTGTTCGACCTTGTCCGGATGCGTGATGCCCTGGCTGATCACCAGCGCGGCGCCCGCGGCCACGTGCGGGCTGGCCATCGAGGTGCCCATATACAGCACGAAGTCGTGCTCGTCGGTCTTTCCATCCTTGAGCGTCTGCTGCATGACGCCGTCGGGGCGGCCGTCGCCGTTTTGATCGACGCGGGTGTTGCCGCCGGGAGCGGCGATGTCGACGTATTTGCCCCACTGAGAGTAAAAGGTGGTATTTTTGTCGAATTGCGTGGCGGCCACCGCGATGACGCCGTCGTAGGCGGCCGGATAACTCGGGGCGCGTTTGCCGCCGTTTCCGGCGGCTGCGACGACGGTCACACCCTTCTTATTGGCGTATTTGATCGCACGGCTGAGCACCAGGCTGGGCAGCGGGCCGCCCAGGCTCATATTGATGACGTCGGCGCCGTTGTCGGCCGAGAAGCGCACCGCGTCGGCGATGTCGGAGACCTGCCCGAAGCCGCGCGAGTTGAGCACCCGAAGCGGCATGATCTTGGAGTTATAGGCCAGGCCGGCCACTCCATACTCGTTGTTGGTGGTCTGAGCGATGGTGCCGGCCACGTGGGTGCCGTGGCCGTGGCCGTCCCAGGCGAAGGCGTCGTCGTCGACGAAGTCATAGCCGTCGACCGACGAGGTGCCGTCGAGGTCTTTGGGGCGTGTGATCCCGCGGTCGGGCGCGTTTTCCATGGCCACGCCGGTGTCGATGACCGCCACGGTGACGTCGCGGCCGGTCGAGGTCTTCCAGGCCTTCTCGGCGTTGACCTGCTTGAAGTTCCACTGGAATTGGTACAGCGGGTCGTTGGGGGCGGTGTCGGCGGTATCGTCACCGGCCTGCGCTGCGGGAGTTCCAAGCGCGAAATACTCGATATTCTCCTCAGCGCCTTCGATCCAACCCGACGGGGCTTTGGCCGTCAGGCAATCCTTGACGTAGGGAACCGCTCCCTCATCGACGGTGGCGACGTAGACGTTGGTCTCGTCACTATAGATGCTGTTCAGCCGCACCTTCAGCCCGTGCTTGGCCGCAAAATCCTCGATCTCGGCGTCGGACAGCGAGTCGTCGAAGTCGAGCACGATCTCGTCTTGGGTCGGGTCCGTATCCAGGATCGCCGCCGAGGCGCCCAATTGCATGGCCTGCTCGGCGGGCACCTCGGAGGTCCACGGCTCGACGTTTTCGGTCGAGGGCTGCTCACCGTCGAGGCAGGCCTGCCACTCGTGCAGCTCCCGCTCGGAGCTGTCGGCGCTCTGGGCCGACGCCAACACCGGCGCGGCGATCACCATCGCGAAGGCCGCTGCTGGCAGGGCCGCTTTTCGAAGCAGATTTACCGCGCTTTCTTTCACCATTGAGCTGCTCCCGATCGAGTCATTGATCTCGTTGTTATCGGCCTGTCGGCGCTAATCAAAACCTAACAACCGCTATAGGTAGAGCAAATGGGCTGCCGGGTTCTATTCCCACCGGCTTCCAGTATAGCACCTCGGTATTCGCAAGTCATTGACTTCAGCAATCCGCCTGTTGCCGTCCCCCGAGCCCCGAGCCCGCAGCCCGAGTTTAAGGTTGTTCCTGCGAGCCACTGTCCTATAAACTGGCCGCAGCGCAAAACGATCTAAAACGGTAGGCCCCTATGGAACTGACCGAGTTTGTCAGCCTGTTGTCTAAAATTGACGATGCCATCGAGCAGCAGAGCTTTGAGGATGCCCTCAAGCTGATGCTGGCCAACTTCGATCGCTGCCCGGAGGCGGCGCTTTTGCGCGAGCGAGTGGCCATCGTCGCGGCCTCGTGCGGCCGCAAAAAGGAGGCTGTCGAGGTCTGGGACTGTGTGGCTCGCCACTGGGCTAACGCCGGTTATCCGACCCGGAGCTTGGCGGCGATCAAGCAGATGCAGGCGCTGCGCCCCGACACCACCGTGCTGCTCGACCACTTCACGGCGCTGTATAATATCAAGAGCCCGTATCTCGACCAGGAGGCGCGACCGCCCCAGGTCGCCGCGCCCACCGAGCCCCTCGAGTTGGAAGTCGACGCGTCCCCGGTGACCCGCTCGGAGCTGCTCGACCGCGCCTTCGCGATGGCGTCGCGCTCCGAGGGGCTGGTCGACAAGCCCGGCAGCCTGCCGGCGCTGCCGCTGTTGAGCCTGCTGCCCTCCGAGGCGCTTCGCCGCGTGCTCGACTATTTGGAGTACGAGGTCTTTGCCGACGCCGAGCCGGTTTTGAGCGTCGGGGCGCCGTGCGAGGACTTGTTGTGGACGGTCACCTCCGACTTCACCATCGAGGATCACGACCCGACGCTTCGCCTGCCCTCCGGCGCGTTGCTCGGCCTCAACTCTTTTGGGCGCTCGGCGTCGACCGCACGCCACGAGGTCTTCAGCCAGAAGAATAGCGAGTTGCTTCGGCTCACCAGCCAGGCCGTCGATGCGCTGGACGCCGAATTCGGCGACTTTCGCAACCGGCTGGCCACCTTGCGTCGCCACGCGCTGACCGAGGGGCTGCTCGAACGCCACCCGATGTTCGCCGAACTGAGCGCCGAGGGCCGCGTCGAGTTGATGCGAAGCTTCGTCGGGCTTCGGGTCGAGAGCGGTGAAAAGCTCATTGTCCAGAATAGCGAGAGCCCCGGGATCTTTTTGGTGCTCGACGGCCAGGTCGACATCGTGCGCGCCGAAGAGGGCTGGGAGATCACCATCGCCACCCTCGCTGCGGGTGATGTATTCGGCGAAGTCGGCGTCGTCTCCGACAAGAGCGCGTTGGCTGGATGCGTGATGACGACGCCCGGGCACTTACTTTTCTTGTCGCGCGAAGACTTCGGCCAGGTGGCCGATCGTCATCCGTCGGTGGCCAAATATACCGTCAACCTCGCCAACCAGCGAATGCAAGACGTGGAAACCACCCTCTCGGCGCAGGACCTGACCGAGGTGGATTGAACTGCGGGCTTGGGGCTTGGGCGCCGGCGCGGATTCGGAGTTTTGGAGTTTTGGAGTAATCGGGTGGCGAGGACGTTGACACTGTGTGGTGCGCATCCCTAAGATGCCCCATCTTCGCGCAGCGTCGGCTACATGGTAACCTTACGGGGCATTTGGAGGTATCTAGATGACGACCAACGACCAGATCGAGGCCTACCTCATCGAGACCGAGCTCCCTTTCGAGCTCGTCGAAGATGGACTTTGGCTCATTCATGACGAAACCGACTTTATCGACAATATCGTGCTCATTCACGCCGAGCCGGTGGTCACCTTCCGCGTCAAGTTGATGGAAGCGCCCAAAGAGGGCCGCCTGGAGCTATTTACCCGGCTGTTGGAGCTCAACGCCACCAGCATGATCACCGGGGCGTTCGGCCTCGAGGATGAGGCGGTGGTCATCGTCGACACCCTCCAGAGTGAAAACCTCGACTACAACGAATTTCAGGGCGCGATCGACTCGATCGCCTTGGCAATCCGTGAGCATTACGAGGAACTGCGCGAATACTCCTCGCGCGACAAGCAATCCAGCCGAGAAGCGGTCGAGTGAGCGGTCCGGGCGCCGGTGGAGTCCGGCGTCGAATAAGTGGACCCATCTCGACCGTTGGTTGACAGTGGGGCGCGCCGACGCGGTGCTCCCAAATCGGCTTCGGGCCGCTCGCGGGTGCGAGGGGTGCAGGCTCTATTAGATTTCGTCGCGCGTGTCAGCGGCGTCAGTCGCAATTCTCAAGGAGACGATAGATGAGCATTTTCGGACGGATCGGAACGCTCCTCAAAGCGAATATCAACGACGTCATCAGCAAGGCCGAGGATCCCGAGAAGATCCTCAATCAGTTGATCCTCGACATGAAGGAACAACTGATCAACGCCAAAAAGCAGGTGGCGGTGGCCATCGCTGATGAGAAGCGCCTCAAAAAGCAGCTCGACTCGGAGGTCCACAAGGCCAGCGAGTGGGAGAAGAAGGCGATGATGGCGGTGCGCGCCGGCCGTGACGACCTCGCCAAAGAAGCGTTGAGCCGCAAGCAGGAGCACGACGAGCTCGCCCAGGAGTATCAGGGCCAGTGGGAGGCGCAGAAAGCCGCCGCCGACAAGCTGCGCGACTCGCTACGCCAGCTCAACAACAAGATCGAGGAGGCCAAGCGCAAGAAGAACCTGCTCATCGCTCGCAAAAAGCGCGCCGAGGCCCAGCAGACCATCCAAGAGACGATGTCGGGGCTCAACGACACCTCGGCCTTCGACGCCTTCGACCGCATGTCCGACAAGATCGAGCAGATGGAGGCCGAAGCCGAAGCCTCCGCCGAGCTCGCCGAGGGCTTCAGCGGCGACGACCTCTCCTCGAAATTCGAGGACCTCGAGGCCGACCACGGCGCTGATGAGGCGTTGTCCGCCCTGAAGGCCAAAATGGGCGTCAAAGAAGAGGCCAAAGAAAAAGAGACCGAATTCGCCTTCGAGGAAGAAGAGGAAGAGGAGGAGGTCGAAGAAGAGGTCGAGGCCAAAGCCGGCGGCCGCGGCACCTGGGACTCCGACGAATTTTGAGCTCGTCGTTCTAGAGCGCGCTATTTTCGAGCTTGTGACTTTCTATGGCTGAGCGAAATGTTGTTGGTGCGGTGTTGTGTGCGGGGTTTGGTACGCGGCTGCGTCCCCTGACTGAGGTCCTGCCAAAGCCGATTCTGCCGTTTTTGAACACCCCCATCGTCTCGTACGCGCTCGACCACCTCAGCCGACTCGGCGCCGAGCGGGTCGGCCTGAACCTGCATCACCTGGCCGACTCCATCCCACCGGTGGTCGACCGCATCTGCGAACAATTCGGTATCGAGCGGGTCTACTCGCGAGAGTGGGAGATCCTCGGCACCGCCGGGGGCGTGCGCGGTATCTGGCAGGCGCTCGGCGAGCCCGACGCCACGCTGGTCGTGCTCAACGGCGACAGCATCATGAATATCGATCTGGGCGCCCACCTCCAAGCCCACCTGGAAAGCGGCGCGCGCGCCACGTTGGTCGTACGCCCCAGGGCCGACGACCAGCCCGGGCGAGTCTGGCTCGACGCCGACCAGAATCTGCGCGGCCTGCGCGATATGCGCCACCCCGACGCCCCCGACGACATGGCTGAATACGACTTCACCGGGGTGTACTTCATCGAGCCCGAATTACTCGCCGAGATCCCGCTCGAAGAGAGCTGCATGATCGGCGATGTCTGCGGGCCTCTGCTCGAAGCCGGCGAGGTGTTTCATGCCTCGGTCAACGACGACTTCTGGGCAGCGTTGGACAACCCGAACCTCTTTTTAGAGACCACCCGCCGCGTGCTCGAAGACCCCGAAGTCTTCGAGCAGGCGCCTCTGCCCGAGCCGCGCTCCCCGGGGATCTTTATCTACGAGCCCGACAAGGTCGACGACCAGGCCGAATGCGCCGCACCCGTGCTCCTCGGCCCTCACACGGCGGTCGAAGCCGGCGCCCAAATCGGCCCGAATGCCGTCGTCGACGGCGTCCGTCTGGCCGAGGGGGCGGTGGTCCACAACGCCGTCGTCTACGGGATGCTCGAGCCGCTCGAAGGTCAATGGCGAGATTGCTTGGCGGTGGCGGGGAAGGTCGCGCGGGCGACCGAGGAATGAAGCGCCTGTGTGCACTCGACCGTGCCCTCAATCCATCCCCCACAATTTGACCCACAAGCCGGCTCAAACTACTCTGGATTTCTGTTATACCCACAGATCCCTTTCGAGCCGGCGCCGATGTCCTCTCCGCTCAAATTTCCAGTGTCTTCCTGCGCAGCCGTGTTGCTGAGCTTCGTATTTCTCTTCGCCGGATGTGGCGGAGACAACTCCAGCTTCGGCAAGCGGCAAGATCGGCCTGATACCGGTTCGGCGGCTGACGGTGGCGGTTTGGATGCCGGATCTGACGCCGACGACCCGTCGGACTCCGCAGACACCACAGAGGCGCCCGATATCGGCTGCGACGGCACCGACGAGCCCGACCCCAGCTTCGAGGACACCAATTGCGACGGGATCGACGGCGAGGAGGACGCCAGCATCTTCGTGGCGAGCTACGGCGAGGACGATCAGGAGGGCACGAAGGCGCGGCCGAAGAAGACCATTCAGGCGGGCATCGACGCTGCCGCTGCAGATGAAGATAAGGCGTGGGTGCTCGTCGAATCGGGCGTCTATGACGGGTCGATCGAGCTGGTCGACGGCGTGCATGTGGTCGGCGGCTATGAGTTTGGCTGGGCTCGCGGAGGCGGGCGAACGCTGGTCCGCGGCGACAGTCCCGCCGTACACGGCGTCGACATCTCGTCGCGCACGGTGCTCATGGACCTGAAATTCGAGCTCGACCATCAGCCCTCACCCGGAGAGTCGGTGGTGACGGTCTATTTGGAGAATAGCGGCGGCGTGGAATTGCACAGCGTCGAGATCTCCGGGGCGGTGGCCGGCGACGGCGAGGACGGCGCCGAAGGCGACTCGGGTGAGTCTGGAGAAGACGGAGGGCGCGGAGGAAACGGCGTCGAGGACAGCGTCTGGCCGTGCGGGAGCGGAAGCAAGCCGACCCCGGGAAGCGGTGGCACCGCTGTCTGCGGCGGAACGAGTGGAGGACGTGGTGGCAGCCCGGGCCACGACGATGGCTCCGGTGAGGGCGGTGGGGACGGCACCGGGGGCGCCTCGGGCGGGGCTGGCGGAGGCGGCGGTCAAGACGGCGGTTCGGGCAACACCGGGGCGCGCGGCGGCGTGGGCTCCACGGGGCAGGGCGGCCAAGCCGGCGGCTCCTTCGAGGGCACCCAATGGGACGGTCAGGCCGGTGACCCCGGAGAGCGCGGCGTCGCCGGCGGGGGCGGCGGTGGAGGCGGCGGAGGCGGCGGCGGCTCCAGTAACTGTGATTCGTGGGGCGGCGCCGGAGGTGGCGGCGGAGCAGGTGGCTGCGGCGGCTATGGCGGCGGCGGCGGACAGCCCGGTGGGGCCTCCGTGGCGCTCTTCTTGGTGGGGAGCGCCGATATCACCATCGTCGACTCGATTATCTACGGCGGCGCGGGCGGAAGCGGCGGGCCTCACCGTCGTCCAGGATCGCTGCATGAAGGTCGAGCACAGCCGCCTCTACGGCTGATCGACGCGCCGGATCGTCGCAAACCCGGTCCGATCAGACGGGAAGCAGGTCCCGGACGTACGAGGCGTACAGCTCCGGGGTACGCCGCCGACTCTCCTCGAGCGCGGTGCGCAGCGCGATGCCGGCCTCGTCCTCGACGCCGGCGCCGTGGCCCACCAGCACGCGGTCGGGTTCGAACCCGTACAGGCG
>JBKGZI010000010.1:0-35384 GCA_046545675.1 Persicimonas sp. | reverse complement strand
GGTGTTCAGCCGTGGGGAGGTGCCTGAGCAACGCGAAGGCGGAGGGGCTTTCGCGTGCTGCCCAAACGTTCATCAATCCCACGGCGTCAACTTCTTGAAGTCCAACCCACCGGTATACGCATACGACACATAATCGTCGTATCCGTACACGACCAGCCCAAACGGCACATGCGCCTCGATCTGGTGCGGGCCCGGCTCGACGGGGATATGAGCGCGCACGACACCGCGGTCGAGGTTCTCTTCGTAGTCGTAGTCGGTCAGATCGAGGTCTTCGCCGTCGAGGGTCACGGCCACGCCCGACTGGGCGGTGATCGTCACGTAGCTCTGGTGGTAGGTGGCCGGGGTCAAAAAGGAGTACTCACGCCGGTATTGCTCGTCGGGCGGGACCAGGAAAAAGGCCGGGTCGCCGGCGTGGGAGCCCCCGTCGGCGTTGGAGGTCACACTATTTTGGCCGGACAAAAAGGCGCCGAGCATGATCGGCTGGGTCGTCTCGACTACGAAGAGCTCGCGGGTGCCGAACTCGCAGCTCTGACCAGCGTCCAACTCGAAGATGCCCGCCTCGGCGTCGATGGCGAAGTCCTGGCACGGGGTCACGCCCTCGTCGGCCGGTGAGAGCACGTTGGGGCGGTTGATGTCGAGACCGACCTCGATTTGCGTGGCGTCTTCGCGCGCCACGAATTTATAATAGGTCCCCTCGCGGGTGCCCGAGGCGTCCTCCTGGCGCAGCTTCAGAGGTGCGGCGTGGAAGCGCCTGCCCCAGGTCTCCAGCGGGAAGAGCTGGGACTCCAGGTGGTCGCAGGCCGGCGTACTAAACGGCACGAAGGCACAGGTGTGGCTGCCGAAGACCGCGATGGGATCGCTCGCCTCGATGAGCGCGCCGGTCATATCCTCGACCGGATCGACGCCGGCGCCGGCGAGGTTGAGCACCTCGAAGGGCTGCATGGTCACCTCGATGAGCCCACTATCGTCGGGGCCCGATACCTGGCTCATATCGGCGTCGAACGGATAGATAAGCTCGGAGTACGGACGCGTCGCACCGCTATCGTCAGTGCCCTTGGGCTGGCGCAGCCGCACCGACACCCGTGTATCCGGCTCGGTGGCCATCACCGTCATATTCGACGAATAGGGCTCGTCGAGGCGCTGGTCGCCGCCGTTCCAGACCGCGTAGCTCATGAACATATAATTTTCGGTCAGCGCGCTGGTCGGCAACAACAGACTGGCGTCGTTGGTGAAGTTATAATTGCAGCACAGCGGGTTGAATTGATAGGCGACCACCGGCTGGGTCGACTCGACCCGATAGGCCAGCTTCGCCAGACTGCTCTTACCGAATTCGACGCTTCGGCTGGGCAGCACCAGCGTCATGATCGCGCCGCTGGGAAGCGGCAGGTTGTCGACATCTCCCGAAAACGGCCCCTGGATGCGATTGCCCTCGCCGTCGAGCAGCTCTGAATGCACGGTGACATAATCGATGCCCGGCAGAGAGACGTCGGAGGCCACCACGCGAGAGTCGACCGCCTGGGCGAATTCGCCATCGTCGGTATAGACGCTGACGTTGGCGTCGTAGTCCTCGGTATTGGCCAGGACGATGGCGTACGGCGGGCGGCGGTCCTCGGGCAGCGGCTCGTCGTCCTCGTCGGAGTTCAGCAGGTGGTTCTCCAGCTCGACCGCCCAATATTCGCAGCCGATATAGCTATTGGTGCGCTCGGCGACGTCGCAGCGGCTCAGACAAAACCCCTCCTCGCAGCTCACGCCGTCGCCACACGCCTCCAGATCCACCCAATCGGTGCCCTCGTCGTTGCACTCTTGGGGTTGCTCGCCCGTGGCGGCGCAGCGGCGCGCGCCCGGGATGCAGTCGACGGCGACGCACTCGGCCTCACGGCACACCTCGTTGCTGCCGCAGCTCCCCTCCACGATCTCGGTACCGGCGCCGTTGCAGCGCTCCAGACCGGGGGTATTTTCCTCGGTGCAGCGGATGATCTCGTTGGGCTCGCAGGAGACCGCTTCACCGTCGGAGGCGTCATCGACGTCAGAGGCATCGCTCGGATTGACACCGGTGTCGGTCGTCGCCGAGCCATCGCTCGGATTGACACCGGTGTCGGTCGTCGCCGAGCCACCTTCGTCGCAACTACTGCACCCGACGACGAGCAAACAGCATACGACCAACACACGCACTAAAAATTTCGAAATCATCACTGGAGTCGTCCCTGGTTACTCTGCTGATTCTGCAGGTGGGGCTTCTTTGGCCGCGGGCTTGTCGGTCGCCGACTTCTCAGACGCCTCGGACTGCCAGGGCTCCTCGCCCTCGTCAGCAGCCCCGCACGGGTGAAGCGAGCTGGAATGCCAGACGCGAAATTTCTGGAACGCGTCGTGAATGGCCACGAGCGCGCCGTCTTTGCGCTGCCTGGGCGTCTTCTTGGGCGCTTCGTCGGCTTCCTCTTGATCGCTGCCCTTTTTGACGACGACGCCTTCTTGCTCCGCTTGTTGCGCCTCGGAGTCTTCTGCTGCGTCGCCTTCTTTCTTAGCGGCTTCGCCCTCCTCTTTCAATTTGGCCTCGCTCAACTCGGCCAGGCGCTCCTCGGCGAGGCGGTCGAGGAAACCCAGCTCGACCTCGACATAATCGAACCACTCGTCGAGCTGCTCGCGCGACTCCTCGAAGCGAAGATTGGCGTCTTCGGAGGACTCGGCGATCTCGTCGAGGCGCTGCTGCAGGCGAGCGATCTCGTCGCGGATCTCTTCGATGGCCTCCGGGTCGTCGCCCAGCAGATCCTCGTCGACGGCCGGCTCGAGCTTGAAGTAGCGGTCGGACAGCTCCTGGACCTCGGCGATCATCCCGCGACACTGGGGGTCGTTGGTCTTCTCGGCGACCTCCTGCTCGCCGCTCTCCACATCCAGATCGGGCTGGAAGAACCGGTCGTGAAAGAAGAAGATGAACGCAAAAGCTGCCACCGCTGCAATCAGCGCCGACAGCCCATAGATGATGCCCTTTTTGCGCCGCTCGGCCTCGGCCTTCTCCAAATTCGCGAGTACTTCTTCGAACTCCGACGACTCCCCGGCCGGCTCGCGCAGCTCCTGAGAATGGTTCTCGCCGTTGATCTCGTCACTCATGGGTTCCTACGTCCTCTGATGGGTCGATGCGCTGCCGGTGGTCCAACGTGCTTGTTGCTCGACGTACTGGTCGCTCAACGTCGTATGCGCCCCTCCAGACGGTGCTAAACCGACAGAGACGGGCTAGCGCGCATCCTAACAGTTCGATTGCGGGCTTACTACCCCGCTGCTTCTTAGTAATTAGACAAAGCCCCACGCCGATCGTTCCATTCCACCCAACCGGAGCGACGCCCGCCGTGCCGTCGACGCCAGGGACGGCGTCGCTCCGGTTGCGCCTCGACGCCAGGGACGGCGTCGCTCCGGTTGCGCCTCGACGCCAGGGACGGCGTCGCTCCCGTTGCGCCTCGACGCCAGGGACGGCGTCGCTCCGGTTGGGCTGTGAGACCACAGATTGCCGAACCCAGACGACCGTTGCCAAACCCGGATGCGTGTGGTAGTTCATCGAACTACTATCTTTGGTGCGCCCCGCCCGCCACGGATTCGGCGACGTCGAATAATTCCGGGGCGTCGGTAGTTGCAGAAATGTAATACCTCGAGGCCGCCGCCTCGATTCCCACCGAAACCTGACGTACATCTACTCATATTTTGTCCGCTGGCTTTCGCAGGCCGTCGCTCGACATTCCCAGTTTGGAGGTTGCGGTTGAATACAACCACCTTTTTACAACGACACCTCGATGCGTCCGACGAAGAAATCCCCCGGCTGATTGATATGGCCACCAAGGCGCTCATCGAGAGCACCGACTATCCGGTCGGAGGCAGCACCGAGGAGCGTATCTGGCGCTACCTGCAATACCCCTATTATCTGGGGCTGTTCGCCCGACGCGTGGTCGCCGCCGAAGGGATCTCCGAGCACGTCAAGGAGAAGCTGTGCCACGCCTGCCTCCAGGTCAATATGCACCTCGAGGAGGGCCAGGAACCCGGCCCGGGGCTGTTCATGCTGACCGCCTGGTTGGGCGAGCACGGCCTGCTGACCCGGCACGACTATCTCGGACTTCGCCGCGGAATCATCTGGCTGCCGCGGCTGACCGACAATTATGAAGAGGCCGAAAAATACCTCATTCCTGCCTGTGACGGCGTCTTTGGAGACGTCAAGATCAGCAATGAGGAGTCCATCGAGCTCATCTTGATGATCCTGACTGCCAAGGAGGCCATCGGCCCCAAGGGCAAGACGATCTTCGACTTTTTGATGGAGCTCAGCAGCCTCAACAAGACGCTCAAGCGCGAGGTCTGCAAGATCGTGGTGGCCAACGCCATCCCCTTCCCTCGCGGTGACTACGATCACCCTCTGCAGACCGGCGCTCAGGAGCAAGACCGGTTGAGCATTCGCTTTTTGCCGGGCTCGGTGCGCCGACGCGCGGTGGTCTGGCTGGCACGGCTGGGCCGCGACTCGCTCGAGCTGCTCAAAGATCTGCTCAAGCCCAATACCGTGCGCGGCTACGGCGGCGACCACGTCGCCAGCGGCGCGCTCGACCTGCTCGCCGAAGAGTGGGACAACCTCGAGGAGAACACCCGCCTCGAGCTGCTCGACAAGGCCGCCGACCTGCCCGACACCTCGGTCAGAAAGCGCGCCTATATCCTGGGCGAGAAGAACCTGGGGCTCGAATTCCTCGAGCAATCCCTCGACGACAAGGCCAAGAGCCTGCGCGAGTGGGCCCGAGAGCGCCTCGAGCGCCGCGATGAAGAAGGCGCGCCGACCGCCGAAGAGCTCCAGGCCGAGCTCGAAATCGAGATCGAAGAATAACGCGCTTCCTCAACTCAGGTGCCTTTGTGCCCAGTTGGACACTATCGATCGACCGCCGCAAGGCCGATCGCGAGCAGATGATCGCCGAGCTCCGCACGCTCGAGGAGAGCGTGCGGGACTTGGAGATCGATATCTTCGCAGAAGATCGCTATTGGGAGGCCGCCGATCGCGGCGCGTTCCGCGACTTCGTCCCCTTCGCCGCGGTCACTCACCCCCACCGCGACGGCCTCGAATATGTCGCCGAAGATCTGCTGGAGCGTTTCGGCTGGCTGGTCGACTTTCGGCCCCCTGAAGACGAAGAGAGTTAGATAGTGAGAGAGTAAGAGAGTAAGAGAGTAAGAAGGGCTTACCGATCGTCTCTGACTACCGATGAGAGCAGTTGCAGTTTCTAACTTTCTCACTTTCTGACTTTCTAACTATCTGGTGTTCTTATGGATATTGAAGACTATAAAGAACGCTCTCCGCAGGTCATTACCGTCAAAAACGGCTGGATCCGCGCCTTCGTCGGCGACGATATCCCCCAGATCGCCGATGCCCTCGGGCTTCGCTCCGAAGACGGTGAGGTCGCGTATGCGGCGGTGCGCCGCCACACCGGCGCGCGCACCGTCGACGCGATGCTCCTGGACATCCCCGAATGGCTCGGCGAGGGCACCGAGGTCTTCACCACCGGCCAGGAGGCGCATATCCCTGCGCCCTCGCCGGGCACCACTGATATCGAGGAGCTCCGCTTCTCGGCGGGCCCGTCTGGAGACGCCATTCCTTTTCGGCTTCGCAAGCCGTCGTTTTCGGCCGTGCTGGGCGAGCTTCCGGCGCTGGAGACCGGCTTCTCGGCGCTCGATAGGCTGGCGCCATTTTGTAAGGGAGGGCTCAATCTGGTGCTCGACGCGCTCGATGGCCCCGCGGCCTTCGACCGGCTTTGCGCACGGGTCGGCGAGGCCATTGGCGAGGGCACCCGGACGAGTCTGTGGTTGGCCGGAGACGGACGGTCGGCCGAGTGGGCGAGCTACAACATCGCCGGCGGCGAGTCTGCGCAGCGACAATTGGCCGCCCTGCGTATCTTGATGAGCTGGGCGATCTGGCTTCGCGACGCCGGCGACAACGTGCTGCTGGCCGCCGAGTTGCCACCGCTGACCTCACACGGGGCGGTCAGCGAAGCTGAGATGGCGATGGGTGTCTCCATCGGAGACGTCATCGACCAGCTCGGTACCACGCTGACCTCGACCGAGGCGGGCACTATCACCACGGTACTACGCCTGCCGCTTTACCGCAGCGCATCGGGCATCGAGCATATCATTGAGACGATGGATATCGGGGATCTCGACGCCCAGGTCTTCGTCGACGACCAGGGCAGCTTCGACCCGTACCGCTCGACCTCCAACGCCGACCTCGACGCGGCAGCCCGCGCCGACCAACAACGCGTCTTGTCGGTGCTCAGCCGCGCCGCCGCCGCCCGCGACAAATCCGCAATGCTGGGCGAATTCGGCATCGACGACCGCGAGAAAGAGGCCCTCGAGCAGGCGGAAGGGCTCGCCGAATCGCTGATCTAACTCTACTCGTTGTACAAGTCCTCGATCACGTCCCCGTACTTCTCCATGACCACGCGTCGCTTCAGCTTGAGCGTGGGAGTGAGCATGTCGTTATCGGGGGTGAATTCCTCGTCGATGAGCGCGAAGTTGCGCGGGTGCTCGAAGCCCTTGAGGCTGTTGCCCCATCGCTTGAGCTCGTCGCTATACAGGTCGCGCACCTTCGGGTTCTCGAGCGCGCCCTCCCGGTCGATGCCGTTCTCTTCGCACCACTCGGTCAGCGACTCGTCGTCGACCACGATCAGCGCGACGTTGTAGCGCTTGTTGGTGCCCTCGATCATGACCTGATTGATGAAGCCGGACAGCTTGAGCTGCTCTTCGATGGGCCCGGGCACCACGTATTTACCGTTTTCGAGTTTATATTGCTCTTTGACGCGGCCGAGGATCCACAGAAAGCCGTCCTCGTCGACGCGGCCCAAATCCCCGGTGTGAAAGGTGCCGTCTTCGTCGAGCACCTCGGAGGTCTTGTCGGGTAGGTTGTGGTAGCCCTGCATCACGTTCGGGCCTTTGACGCAGACCTCTCCGGTGCCCTCCGGATAGCCCTCCACCGGGCGGATGCTAACCTCGACGTCGGCGATCGGCCGGCCGACGCTTCCGATCTTGCGCTCGCCGGGGCTGTTGACCGTGACGATCGGCGAGGTCTCGCTGAGCCCGTAGCCCTCGTAGACGGTGATATGCAGGTTGTCGATGAACCGCGCGACCTCCGGGCTCAGAGCGGCGCCGCCGCTGAACGCGTATTTGAGCCGGCCGCCGAAGCGGTCGCGGATCTTGCTGAAGACCAGCTTGTCGAAGAATTTGTCCTTCATGCCGGTCATCATGCCCACGCCTCCGGCCTCGCCCTCCTCGCGCATCCGCTCGGAGTTCTCCAGCGCGGCGTAGAACATCTTCTTTTTGAAGCCGCCCTCTTGCTCCATCTTCTTTTGCACCCCGTCATAGATGCGGTTGAAGATACGCGGCACGCTAAATAGCAGCGTCGGCCGGACCTCGGAGAGGTTCTCGATGATCGTGGAGACGTCCTCGACCAGGCCGAGCGCCGCGCCTTTGGAGAAGAGCATATGCAGCTCGGCGGTCTGGCCGAAGCTGTGCGCCCAGGGCAAAAACGACAGGCTGACGTCGTTCTCGGTGATCGGGAATCGCTCGGCGACCGCGTTGATATTCGAGCAGATATTGGCGTGGGTCAGCCGGACCCCCTTGGGGTTTCCGGTGGTGCCCGACGTGTAGATAAACGTCGCCAGCTCGTCGGCCTTGGGATGTACGGCCGGCGTGGGGTTGGCCTTGCCGTCTTCGATCAGGTTGCCGTAATAGTCCTCGTGGTCCTTGGCTCCGTCGAAGAAGACGATATGCTCGAGGCCCTCGACGTCCTCTTTGAAGTCCTGGACCTTCTCGTAGATATCCTGGTCGGCGACGAGCACAATCTTGGCGTCGCTATCCTCGATGATGAACTTCCAGTCCTTGGGCATCTGCGCTTCGTACATCGCGCAAAAACGCGCCCCCAGGCTGTAGGTCGCATAGGCACCGACGGCCCACTCGGGACGGTTGTTGGCGATCGCCGCCACGGTATCCCCTTCGCCGATACCACGTACAGCCAGCGCGCCGCGGAAGGCGTCGACGGCCTCGCCAAACTTCTGGTATGACGTCCACTGGTAGGTACCATCTTTCTTCACGCCAAATAGACGATTATTCGGGTGCTTCTCGATGGTTTGCTCGAACAGATCGACGAGTGTTTCATAGCCGGACATATTTAGTTCTCCGAAATCGCGAGTAAATTTGCGACGGCCAACGCGGCCGCGCCTGGCTCGGCGAGACATAAAATTTTGAGAGTATACGCACGTCCACAACTTATAGGGGCTACCCATGGCGCGCAAGACGAATAAAGACGAAGACGACGCGGAGTTGCCGGCCGACACCGAGGGTTCGGCGCTGACGGGCGGACGCACATTGCCACTGGCCGAGGCGCTCGAGCTGCGGGCCGGCGCCAAGAAGGCGGTTCGCACGTTCTTCGAGGAGCGCGACTTTTTGGAGGTGGACACGCCTCATTGGGTGGCCGCACCGGGCACTGACGTCCACCTCGACCCGGTGCGCGCGGTCTACGAGGACTTCGCCGAGCAGCCCTCCGAGGACATCACCGGCTACCTGCACACCTCCCCGGAGTTCGCCATGAAGCGACTTTTGGTCGAGGGCCTCGAGCGCATCTGGCAGATGTGCAAGGTGTGGCGAAACGGCGAGATCGGCCCGCAGCACAACCCCGAATTCACGCTCATCGAGTGGTACCGCGCCCGCGAGCCGGTCGACGCGATCATCGAGGACGTCGAGGCCCTGGTCGGCAAGCTGCTCGGCGAGCGCGGCGAGCGCCCCTTCGAGCGCATGACCATGCGCCGGCTCGTCGACCGTGCCTGCGGCTTCGACCTCATGGACGCCCTGGACTTCGACGGGCTCCTCGAGGCCGCCAAGGCGCACTCGCTCTTGCCCGAACGCTCACTAAAGCGCGCCGCGATCAACCGCCGCTGGGACGAGCTCTTCTTCGAGCTGCAGGTCACCCACCTCGACCCTTATTTGGCCGATCGAGGCGCGGTCTTCGTCACCGACTGGCCGGCCAACCTGGCCGTCCTCGCCCGCAGAAAGCCCGACGAGCCGCGCCTGGCCGAACGCTTCGAGCTCTACGTCGACGGCGTCGAGCTGGCCAACGGCTTCGGCGAGCTCACCGACCCGGTCGAGCAACGCGAGCGCTTCGCCGCCGACAACATCACCCGCCGCGCCCGCGGCCTGCCCGAACTCCCCATGCCCGAGCGCTTCCTCGCCGCCCTCGAACGCGGCATGCCCCCGTCGAGCGGCGTCGCCGTCGGCCTCGACCGCATCCTCATGCTCGCCGCCGACGTCGCGGACATCCGCGAGGTCGCGCCCTTTGCGATGCGGCGCGATGCGGACAGCGGCGAGGTACTGTGGGGCTGATTGCTGGGGCGCGTAGGCTCCGTCCTCGCCGCGGGGGCTCCGTCCCCCGCCGTAGCGTGTCTGCTGGGATGGCACATACGGACACGTTCGGCGCGGACGGAGCCGCGCCGGCGTTGACGGAGCACGGTCAAGCCGCATAAACGAACGCGCCCCAGCCTGCACATGAGTGCAGATGCCCTGGCACCGAAGATTGGCCTCTCCATTGACTCACACACGTATGTGCCCATAAGAAGGCGGGTGTCTTTGCCTATATGTACCGCATCCCCTAGAAAATGAGAGGAACCCGATGGCCGATGACCAAACGCTCGAAGACTTGAATTCGTGGCCCTTTGAAGAGGCTCGCAGCATCCTCGCCAAGATCGAGCGCGAAGAGGCGACCCAGCGCAAAAACGACTACGTCCTCCTCGAGACCGGCTTCGGCCCCAGCGGCCTGCCGCATATCGGCACGTTCTCGGAGGTCGCTCGTACCAATTGGGTGCGCCACGCGTTTGATCACCTCTCGGAGCTTCCGACCAAGCTGGTCACCTTCAGCGACGATATGGACGGGCTGCGCAAGGTCCCCGAGAATATCCCGAACCAGGACCTGATCCTCGAGCACCTCGGCAAGCCGCTATGCGATATTCCGGACCCCTTCGAGGAGGAAGACAGCTTCTCGGGGTATATGAACGCCAAGCTGCGCGGCTTTTTGGACTCGTTCGGCTTCGACTACGAATTCCGCTCCTCCAAGGACCAGTATCGCGGCGGTGTGTTCAACGAGGGGCTGCTGCAGATCCTTCGCAACTACGACCGGGTCCGCGACGTCATCGTGCCGACGCTTCGCAAGCAAAATCGCGAGGCGTGGAGCCCGTTCTTCCCGATCTGCGAGAAGTGCGGCAAGGTCTACACCACCCGCGTCACCGACACGCACGCCGAAGATGGCGAGATCTCGTATGCCTGCGACCAGAGCTTTCGCAATATCGAGTCGTGCGGCCATCAGGGGCGCATGCCCGTGACCGACGGCAACGTCAAGGTCGGCTGGAAGGTCGATTGGGCGCTTCGCTGGTATGTCTTCGACGTCGACTACGAGATGTACGGCAAGGACCTCATCGAGTCGGCCGAGCTATCCGCCCAGCTCGTGCGCATCCTGGGCGGCGAGCCGCCGGCCGGATTCTTCTACGAGATGTTCTTGGACGAGAACGGACAGAAAATCTCCAAGAGCGTCGGCAAGGGCCTGACCATCGACGAGTGGCTGAAGTACGGGCCGCTGGAGAGCCTGGGCTGGTATATCTTCCAGAGCCCGCAGAAGGCCAAGAAGCTCTTCTTCGACGTCATCCCGCGAAGCGTCGACAAATTCCTGGAGGACCGCAAGGACTTCGGGCGGGCGACAGGCTCGGAGAAGCTCGACAACCCCATCTGGTTCGTCGAGCACGACAAGGTCGAAGCCCACGAGGACATCAATTACGAAGCGGATATGTCGTATTCGATGCTCCTGAACCTGGTCAACGTTCTGAACACCGACGACAAGCAGGTCGTCTGGGACTATATCCTGCGCTACGACGAGGACGCCGAGCAGAATAAGGAGCTCATCGACGATATGATCGACCGGGCGCTTCGCTACTACCGGGACTTCGTGCTGCCCACCAAGGAGTACGAGCTGCCCGCCGAGGAGATGATGCCCGCCCTCGACCAATTCCGCGCGTTTCTGACCGAGTATGAAGGCAGCGAGGCCGAGGCCATCCAGACGGCGTGTTATAGCGCCGGCAAGGACAACGACGTCAGCCTGGGCAAGTGGTTCCGCACCCTGTACCGACTTCTGCTCGGCCAGGACCGCGGCCCGCGCGTGGGCACCTTCGTGAGCATCTACGGCGTCGACGAGACCCTCGAGCTCATCGACGAGCGGCTCAGCGAGGCCGGCTGAGGAGGGAATTTGACGCTCGCTTAGGCGTTAAATTTACGAACCAATGTACGCCTCGCCCTCAACAACCCGTACGCTTCTATGGCCTAACGCAAATTGTAGTTTGCGCCGTTGTTCAGGCGCCCTAAATAGTAGGTTTTGCTGAAACCAGACGCCCTCTATTCAAGGCGACGTTCAACGGCAACGTCGCAAACTACGATTTATGGTTGTTCTTAGAGCCGCGTACGATTGTTGACGAACCCGAATTGCCCGAGACCTAAGATTATGAGTGACAAAGTCGTTGATCTCGAAAAGCGACGCGAGCCGGAGTCTCCGCTCGACCATCTCGAGCGCACGCTTCCGCCCGGAGAGCCCCAGGACCAGGTCAAGGCGATCATGGAGATGCGCGACCCGGTCGGCTTCCTGCAGAGCCTGGACTCGCATACCTTCTACCAGCTCATCAAAGGCGCCGGCTGGGACCAGACCTACGATCTGATTCAATACGCCGAGCCGCGCCAGATCCAGAACTTCCTGGACTTCGACTGCTGGACGCGAGACCGGCTGATCCCCGACAAGATGGAGAAGTGGCTGGTCGCCCTGGTCACCGAGGCCACCGACGACAAGCTGCGCGAGGTCGCCAGAAACCTCGACCCGGAGGTACTGGCCATCTACTTCAAGGCCCATCTGCACGTCGAGGAGCTCGACGAGGGGCGCATCCCGGACGACCTCGAGGGCAATATCGCCACCAGCCCCGATGGGGTCTACGCGATCGTCTATCCCGACGACGAAGACAAATCCGCCCTGCTGCGCGCCCTCCTCGAGCGGCTGTACGCCGCCGACCGCGTCCTGGCCTGGACCCTGCTCGAGGCGGTGCGCTGGGAGTTGATGAGCGAGATGGAGGAGTTCGCCTACAAGTGGCGAAATAGCCGGCTCGAAGAATACGGCTTCGTCACCCGCGACGAGGCCGTCGAGGTCTATTCGTATGTGGATCCGGCACGCTACCGCGAGAAGATCGACGGTGAGTTGAAGCCCGACGAGCACCTCGAGCGGCTCGCCCCGGACACCCTCGACCTTCCGGCGGTGCTCGAAGACGAACTCGACGACGAATTTTACGCCTTCCGCGCCGTCTCCAAGCTGGTCGACCCCGAGGTCGTCCAGCGCATCTTCTACCAGATCGCCGCGCTGACCAATCGCACCATGATCGCCGACGGCATCGACCCCGGTGAGGTCGAGAGCGGCCGGCAGGTCATCCGGCGCACGCTGGGTTATCTGAGCCTGGGACTGGAGTTTTTGAGCCGCGCCGATCTGGACCTGGCCGGCAAGCAGATCTCTTATTTGCCGGTCAAGCGCATCTTCCAGGTGGGGTTCTCGCTGCCCAGAAAATTGCAGGCCAGACTGGAATCGCTCGAGCATCGGCCCACCCTGTCGATCGTCGAGGGCGATAAATTCTCGCTGCTCGACGCCGACGAGCGCGCGCTGGCCGAGTCGCTGGCCCGCCCCCGGCCGACGTTTGCCTGGGACCAGCACAACTACGAGATCTTCAAATCTCAGGACCAGCTCGACTCGGCGGCGTTCCGCATCGGCATGATCGCCTTCAAGCAGGTCTGGCTCTTCGCCGTCCTGCGCGAGACGCTCGAGGCGCTCGCCGAGGTGGTCTACTCCGACCAGACCGTCAACGAGCCGCCCGCGGTGACCTTCGACACGCTCTTTACGACCTGGGTCGCCAACTTCCTGCTGGGCGGCGAGGCCACGCTGCGCCCGCTGCGCCCCGGCGGACTCAAGCGGCTGACCAAGGTGCTGCGCCAGGCCCCCTGGGACGACAAGGGCAAGGCCTACTTCAAGCCGCTGCTCGACGAGGTCGAGGACAGCGTGCCGGTCGCCTCGAACCGGCTGTTCATCCGGTGGGTCAACCAGTCCATCGAGCGCCTCGACGAGGAGTTCAGCCAGGTCACCAGCATCGAAAACCCCGCTTATTTCCAGGAAGTGGTGCTCGTTTCCAGCTGATCCCGCACGCCTGCAGCACGAGACACCCCGAGCCCCCGGCGCGCCCGTTGCGCGTCCGGGGGCTTTTGTATGTATGTGTATGCACCCTTCGTACAAGCGCGCCCCTTTCGGCACCCCGACAAATTCACTATAGTTCCACCTGTCTGCTTCGAAAACTGACCACTGCTGTGTGCCCTGCGCGCGAGGACCCCAATGATTTCGCCCAGCCGTCTACTGAACCTAGCCGCGCTCGTCGCATCTTTGCTCGTCTTCGCGGCCGTTCCGGCCGACGCCGTCGCCGACGAGTTGGCCGGCACGGTCAGCGACGCCGCCACTGGCATCGCCATCTCCGGGGCGGCCGTCCGAGTGATGGGAACCGACAAGTCCACCACCACCGACGAGGACGGCCGATTTGTCTTCGATCTGCCCGAGGGCGGCTACGAGCTGGGCGTCGAGGCCAGCTTCGGAGACGAGGACTACCAGGCCCGGCTGGTCAACCAGCGGGTGCCGCAGTACCGGGCCGCGCGTGTCTTGGTGTACACGGACTACTTCCTGGAGCAGGGCCACGAGCCACGAGCGAACGCCCCGGGGCTACCGAGCACCAGCGGGCGCCTCGACGACGACGCCCCCGACAGCGTCGATCTGAGCGACTTATTCGAAGACTTCGATCCTACGCACCTGACCATTCCGGACACCCCGCCGACCACGATTCGCGTCGGCCGCCGCCAAGATCACACCGGCGAGCAGGGCTGCACCGATTCGACCAACCCCATCGTCGCCATCGACGAGATGCACCTCGACGAGTACGTCAAAGGCGTGCTCCCCCCGGAGATCGGCGTCTTTCAGAATATCCCGGGCGCCCCGGAGGTCTATAAGACCTTCGCCATCGCAGCCAAAAGCTACGCGCTTTACTTCATGCTGGTCTACGATTCGAACAACCGGCGCACGATCGACCGCACGGTGCCCCCGCACGATTATGATTGGTTTCATATCGACGATACCGCCTGTAACCAGCGCTACTCCGACGACCGGATGACTATCACGACCGAGGCCGCAGAGGCGGTGCAGAGCAAAATTCTGGTCGACAAGAGCGACGCCGACAGCCTGGGCAAATACGAATATGCGGCGAGTTGCGGCGAGAATGGCACCCGCCCCGAGCACCAGGATGCGATTGTGCCCGACGACCCCGGCGTGAGCGCATGCGCCGGGAGCTGGTGTGGCCACGACGATTGCGCAGGCCATGAGGATCACCCCGACGTTCCCGGAACCGACCGCTGCCTGGTGCGCGGCATCTGCCAGTGGGGCGCGGCATCCTGGGGCGAGGCGGGCAAGTCCTATACCTGGATGCTCGACCACTACCAGCCCAACCTGCAGGTGCGCGAGATCGGCAACTCCGGCCCGGAGACGGTCGCCCTCGTGGGCTACACGTATACCGACTCGAATGATATCGCCGGCAGTGGGGTCGCCGACGTGACCATCGATCTGAGCGACGGCCAGACCACCCGGACCGACGACGCCGGCCAGTACCGCTTCGACGCGGTCGAGGTCTCCCTGGGGACCGTGGACATCACCGCCTCCAAGGCTGGCTACAGGACCGCCACGCGTGACAAAGAGCTCGAATCCGGCCAGACCAATTGGGGCAGCGTCCAGATCGAGGCCGGCTCCAATAGTGGCGAGGACGCCGGCGTTGTGGCCGATGCCGGCGATGCGGCAGGCAGCGCTGACGCTGACACCGACGGTGGTGACCAGCCGGACGCGACCCACGCCGACGACGTCGACAACTCTTCGGCCACCGACAGCGGACTCGAAACCGCCTCGACACTCGGTCCGCTGGTCCAGGAGTCCAAGGGCGTCGAGGGCGGCTGCTCGACGTCCGGTGCGCCTGGCCCGCCCCCCCTCGGGCTCATCGGCCTACTCGCCGGCTGCCTCGTCCTCGGCTTCGGTCGCCTGCGCACATAAAGCCGCTTCAAGTCATCAGCGCCACATAAAAAGAGCCGCCGGCGTCCAACGCCGGCGGCTCTTTTTAGATGGAGACTGTGCAGCCAAACGGCGCGTCTTATTCCTGAGGAATGCTGCAGGTCGGGGTCGTGCGAAATTCGCAGCTCTGGCAGACGTCGATGGGGAATTGGAACTTATTGGACTCGACTTCTTTGCCCGAAAAGGTCTCGCCTTCGATCGTAATCTCGGCGACCAGTGGCACGACAGCCTCCGGATCGGGAGAGCCGAACTCCGCCTCGGTCGCGGCGTCATGGAAAGCCTCGAGCGCGCCGATCTCACGGGGCCCGATGATCGGGAAGCTGACAATCGTCGCCCCGCCGTTGCTCTCCAGGAGCATACTGAACAGCTCCTTCTTCTCGAGCGCCTCGGCAAATTCAGCGCCGTTGAATTGGTTGAGTTCGCTGGGGAAGCGCACCGTCGCGCCGGTGAGCATGATGTAGTTCTGGTCGTTGCTCAGCCCCTGAAAGTTGCCCTCGCTCCCACCACCGGCGCCGACCTGAGTGCTCTCTTCGAGCAAGTTGACGATCTCGGCGTAGAATTCGAACCAGGGGTGGCCGCTGCCGCCGGTGGGCGGTCCGACCTGCCCCTCGTTTCGCAGGTGATCGATGTTGATGACGGCCCGCGAAAAGAAGAGGTCGGAGGCGCCCGGGTCGAGCTCGGCCTCGCAGCGAACGACCGGGTCGGCGCCCTCTTCCTCCGCCTCCTCGACCTCGCCTTCAAATGCCACGCTGCCTTTGAGCGACATGCTCGGCTCTTGGTCGACGCATGCGCCCAGACCCACGAGCATCAGTGAAAGCGCGCCGAGCGCTGTCGTTTTAGTGATCATATTCATTGCACAGTCTCCTCAAGGTGCCCCGTGGACGTTGCCGGGTCCACGCCGTCTATAAACCTAAGTAACTTCATTGGGCCTGAAAAATCAGGCCACGTCAAATGTGCCGAACACGTATTGCGCTGTCAGCGCTGGCTCTTGCTGACCGAGCCAGACGGTTTCGCTTCGCCCAATGACTCCGACCGGTTGACGATGCGCGGAGTGATGAAGATGAGCAACTCCGTGCGCCGCTCGCTGGTCGAGGTCGTCTTGAACAGATTGCCCAGTATCGGAATCTTGTGGAAGAAGGGCACCGCCGACAGACTCGAGCCGGAGTTGCGGGTGTAGATACCGCCGATGACGGTGGTGTCTCCATCCTTGATGAGCAATTCGGTCTCGGCCTGCTTCCGAATGATCGTGGGGTCGCCTCGAGCGCCGGTGTTCTGGAAGTCGGGCTCGTTTTTGGTCGCGCGAATCTGCAGTTGCACATTGCCATCGGGCGTCACGTGCGGCTTGACGGTCAACTCCAGGGTGGCGTCGACGAAGACCGTCTGGACGCCGGCGGCGCTGACCACGCTGATCGGAATGCTGGTACCCTGCGAGATGGTCGCCTCGGTATTGTCCAGCGTCAGGATGCGCGGCGAGCTGACGATCTTGGCGTGCCCCTGAGACTCCATCGCCGAGAGGCGAAGGTTCAGGTTGACCGCACCGCCCACGCTGCCCATCGTCAAGCCGATGGCGCCACCAGAGCCGGTGCCGGCCGGTGCGGGCAGGTTGACCGCGAAGTTCGGATTGCTGGCCGAGCCCGCCGTGGGCGTCTGGCCGTCGGTTGCACCGCCTGCGACTCCGAGCACGCTCGGGAAGACCAGGCCGGTCGGGTTACCGTTGCCCTGCGAGAAGCTAAAGTCACCGCCCCACTGGATGCCCAGTTGGCGCTCGAAGGTGTCGTTGGTCTCCACGATCCTGGCCTCGATGAGCACCTGAGGCACCTGCGAGTCGAGGTTGTCGACCAGGGCGCGCACTGACTCGAGATTCTCGGCCAAGTCCTTGATGATCAAGGTGTTGGTGCGCTGGTCGACGGTGACGCTGCCGCGTGGGCTGAGCATGCTCTTGACCTGCTCTTGCATATCGCCGGCCTCGGCATAGTTGACCGGCAGCAAGAAGACTTCCAGGGGTTGGAGTTTCTCGGCGCGTGCTCGTGCTTCGGCGCGGGCCTTTTGCTCCTCGATGAGCTCCTTTTGAGGGGCCACGCGAAGGACGTTGCCGCGCACCTCGAAGCCCAGCCCCTGCGATTGCAGGATGGTCAAGAAGGCCTGGTCGAGCGGGACACTGCGCAGTCGCATGGTGACCGTGCCCCCGACGCCTTCGCCGGCGATGATGTTGACGCCGCCCTCTTTGGCGATCAGCCGCAAGACGTTCTGGATGTCGGCGTTGCGAAGATCGATGGTCAGACGCTTGCGCTTCATGCCCGGCACGGAGTTGACCTTGGTCGGGTCCGCCACGGTGCGCGGATAATTGGGCGGCGCAGACGTAAAGCTCTTGCCGTCTTTGGAGGGCTTGGGCTGGCCGGCGGCGACCATCTGGCCACGGTCATCTTCGGCCAGCTTTGGGGCGAACTCCCAGACGACTTTATTGCCGTCTTGGCGGACGAATTCGGAGACGTCGTCGTCGACTTCGGCCTCCATGCGCACGCGGCCTTCATCGTCGGTGAAGCTCGAGACGAAGCGCAGCGCGCCTCCCTGGGCGTCGGGTGACAGGGTTTGCTTGAGCTGGTCGGGCAACTCGACGCCGTTGAGGACCATGACCGCGCGGCTCGTCTTGGCGGGCTGGTTCTTACCGGATTTGTTTTTGCCAGGCATTGTCTCGAAGTCGGAGGGACGATCGAGCTCGACGACGATGCGTGATCGGCCGTCCTCGGTCTCCAGGCGGATGTCCTGGACACGATTGGACTGGCTCGGGTCGATGGCTACAGCTCGGCCGGCGGGCAGATCCTCACGGTCGCGCAGCCCGTCGAGCTTGGCGCGACGCTCTTCGATCTGGCGCTCGGCCTGCTC
This sequence comes from Persicimonas sp., assembly GCA_046545675.1. GTDB lineage: Bacteria > Myxococcota_A > Bradymonadia > Bradymonadales > Bradymonadaceae > CAYLTX01. The sequence continues at coordinate 17,290 of JBKGZI010000010.1, read as the reverse complement.
GAGCTCATCTCGAGCGCGCACGCGCTCCTTGTTGAGCTCGGAGAGGCGGTCGTTTTCGGCGACGCGCTTGTCCTCGAGGCTGGCAACGCGCTTGCGCTCGCTGGCGATATGCTCGCGCAACTCCTTGAGGCGCGAGGCAGCCTCAGCCTCTTGTTGGCCGGTCTGTGAATCGGCTTTCGCATTGGCGTTGCGAGCGCGCTCGAGCTCGGTGCGAAGTCGCACGACCTCGGCCTCGCGCTGATCGACGAGTTGTTGCAGCGAAGCCACGCGCTCATTGGCGCTTTGGGCCCGGTCGCGAGCCCGCTCCAACTCGGTCATCTGCTCGTCGAGCTGATCGCTCAGTTGAGCGCGCTCGGACTCGAGGGCCTCGAGCTCACCGCGTACCGACCCGTCGCCTTCGGACAGTGATGTCCGTAGCTCGGTGAGCTGGCTTTCGAGTTCTTTTTGCCGTTCTTTGGCCGCCTCGAGCTTGGCCACCTGCTTTTCGACGCGCGAGGAGGATTGCTCGGCCTGGCCGGCCATCTCGGACAGACGCGACTTGAGCTGGTCTTTTTCCGAGGCTACCGAGTCGAGGGTCTGCTTGGTCGAGCCGAGCTCGTCGGCCAGCCGATCGGCGCGCTGCCGAGCCTGCGTGCTCTCACGCTTGGCCTGACGGGCTTCCTCACGGGCCTGCTCGCGCTCGGTCTCCAAGGTGGCCAGCTTGGCGACGGCCTGGTCGCGTTCGGCTTCGAGCTGGCTGACGTCATCCTTGAGGTTGCTGACACGCTGCTCGCGTCGGTCGACCTCAGCGCGATTCGACTCCAACCGCTCGTTCTGCTCGGCGATCTGCGCCTCCAGATCGTCGCGTTGGTCGGCGTCGGCCCCGGCGAGCTTGGCCTGCAGCATCTCGAGGCGCTCTTCGCCCCCCTGCACACGATCGTTGGTCGAGCTCAGCTTGTTCATCGCCGTCTTATAGCGCGACTCGACCTGTTCGAGCTGCTCGCGGGTCTGAGTGAGGCGTTGCTCCTTTTGGTCGAGTCGACGCTGCATCTCGGCGACGGTGTCCGGCGCCTCTTGACGATCCTCACCGTCGACAAAGACGACCACGTCGTTGCCGTCGGCTTTGACGTCATAATGGGCCGCCTTGTCGAAGCCGATGATCAGCCTGGCCACCGACTGGGAGCTCTCGTCGAGGTCGATCAGCGCCACCTTGGAGATGACCCCGTTATCGACCTGCTCGTTCAGCGACTCATCGTCGAGCTGGCTGGCCGAGATATCGACGAATAGCCGCAGCGGATTGGTCAACTTGAAAACCGAAAAGGTCGGTTCACTATCGCCTCGGATGCGGATGTAGGTGCCATCCTCAGCTTCGTTGACCTGCAGCGATTCGACCGTGTTGGTCGAGGCTTCTTCGTTGGGCTCTCCTGTTTGCTGGGCGTACAACGGGGAACTAAGCCCCAGCACGACTCCCAGAAACAAGACAGAAAGCTTCCGTCTCATGGCGTGACTCCTGACTCTCACTGAGCTGTCAGCCCCACCTGGACTAGCAGCGTGGCCCAGCGGTAAACTGCTTTGGTTGCTCAACAGTTGCATCGTAATTACAAGCTCCAAATCGAAGCGTTCAGTTTGGTTTCAACGTGACTGCTTTGGTGTTCAACCCTCCGGCAACACTCACCGTTCGGGCGGGGAAAGCCCCTTGAATCGCTCATCCTGTCGAGTGCGGCGTGAGCCGCCCTCGGAGCTGGCCTCGGAAGACAGCCCTTCGAGAGTCTTGCGACCCTCATCACTTTCCAAAAGACGCTTGAGAGCCTCGCGTTCCTCGTCGCTGAGCTCGTCGTCGTCTTCTTCGTCGAGTTCTTCAGTGCGCAACTCGACGGTGGTCAAGCGCGTCTCGCTGTCTTCCTCGTCGGTGATCTCGCGCACTTCGACCTCGTTGTCGCGAATATCGGTGATCGTGCCACCGTTCTCGCCGACACGGTCACCTTCTTTGACCACGTGGCCGAAGCCCTCGGGGTCCAAAAACATCGCTTTGGGCACAGCCACCTCGCTGATGATCGCCACCAGGGCCAACTGGCCGATCCCATATTGCTCGAGCGGCTCGAGGGGCCGGGCGCTGCCTTCGGCGAGCTGCTTTTTGGGACGGATGACCTCCAGATCGGGCAGGAAGGGATTGCGCCGCACGGAGTTGGGGTACTCGGGGCGCTCGTACTCCTCTTCGACCTCCTCTTCGGCCTCGTCGTCCTCGGCGACCTTCGGCGCGCTCTTGTCGGCTTCGTCGTCCTGGGAGGCGTTCGACGTCCCCTCGGAGCTATCCAGGCCCAAGAAGTCGGCGCAGCCGCTCAGCGCCACACAACAGGCGACCAAGACAACCGCCAGCGAGCGGGCCAAGCGATATCTAAAGCTGAATGATCTCACGTCTGGGGAATCCATAAATTTAGCTGTGTGGGCCGTCGAGCTCGCCTCGATTCGATCACTTTCCATTGCCGCCCTCGCCCTGCTTCATCCGGAAGGTGGTCGCCTGCGCGCTCACCACTAGCTCACCGTTTTTGTTGAGCCCGTCCTTTTTACGCTTCATCGACAGGTTCTTGACGTTGACGATTCGTGTCATGCGCCCGACGTAGTAGAAGAAGTTGGCCAATTCATCGAAACTGCCCACCAACTCCATGGTGACCGGAATTTCGATATAATATTCCTGCTCTCGGCTCTCCTGGCGCTGGAAATTTTCGATCTCCAGGCCGGCGGTCTTGGCCTGATTGTGGATGCGCTGGAGCAAGCTGGGGATCTCGGCGGTCGCCGGCAACTTCTCGCGGGCGATGAGCAACTCTTGCTGCAGCTCGGCGATCTTGGCTCGCATGCGGGCCTGGTTTTCCTTGAGACGCTCCAGGCGCTTCTGCTCCTGCTCGAGCTCGCTGAGCTGAGTCTTGTTGCTCTCGATCTTCTCCTGGACGGGCTGATACATCAGCATCCAGAAGACGACCCCCATACCGACCATGGCAATAAAGAGAAGGAAGACCTTCTGGACGGTGGGGACTTGGTTGAACTTGTCGATAAAATCGTTCATATCTCTTCTATCTCACGTCAACTCATCACGGCCCGCTGGGGCCGGCGGCCTCGAAGACTCAGGAGTCGTCAGCTTCGTCTTCGCCGGTATACGACAGATCGCCGGCGACTCGGAACTCGACCAATCGCACGTCGGCTCCGCCTTTTGTAGACTTCACAAAGTCTAGCTGCACATCATTGAAGTGGTCGGCGCTGGTCAGCCGCTCGAGAAATTCGGCGACGTCGTCAGCGTTGACCGCAGACCCGGTGAGCTCGAAGGTGCCCTCCTGCTCGGACATGGAGCTAATCCACAGCCGGCGGGTGTCCCATTCGACATTCCAGTTCTTGCGCGACTGGGCGTGACGGTCCTCCTCGTTGCGCGGAGGGCTGACCATCGCCTGGACTTCGTCGAGCACGCGCACAGGTCCGGTACGCTTTTGCTCGAGCTCGTCGAGGATGCGCACCTGTTGCTCGAGTTCTTTTTGCTTGCTCTCGAGCTGTTTGGCGCTCTCGACGGCCTGCTCGGCCTTCTTGACCTTGCGCTGGTTCTGCGACACCTCCTGTTGGAGCGCGTCGAGCGTACTCGACTCGGCCATATAGACCACGGCGCAGACCGCAATCTCGGAAACGATGAGCAGCGCAAAAATGATCAGCTGAGCTCGTCCAGCCGAGCGCCTGCGCGCTTTCTTGATAGGTAGTAGGTTTACGCGAATCATCGTTCGTTGGTCCTCCGAAGCGCCAAGCCCACCGAGATTCCGGCAATCGGCGCCCAACTCTGGATACGCTCGGGCGAAAACTGCCGCTCATCGTAATTGATATTGCGGAACGGATTGGCCACCTCGGCCGGGACCCCGCTGATGCGCGAGATCGTCCGGATCAGTGACGGTATCGCCGCTGTGCCACCTGAGGCGACAATTCTATCGACGTGGCTGTCGGCGGCGGTGGCGGCATAAAAGTCCAGCGACCTCTGGATTTCGTTGGCCATATCTTCGGCCTTATCCTGAATGATCGACTCGACCTCCTGGGGCAGCACCTCATCGCTGCCGCCGCCGGGAGTGCCACCCATCTTGTACATCTCCGCTTCTTGATAGGTGATATTGAGCTGTTTTTGGATCTCCTCGGTGATATCACTTCCACCGATGGACAAATCCCGGGTAAAGACGGTCATCCCGTCGGTCACCACGTTCATCGACACGACACTGTTGCCAATATCGAGCAACACGACCGTCTCGGACTCGTGGTAGCCGTAGTTGACCTCGTACATATTCTGCAGCGCGAAGACATCGACATCGACCACGATCGGCTTGAGGCCGGATTCGTGGCATACCGAGGTATAATCGCCGATCATCTCCTTTTTGGCGGCCACCAGCACCACGTCCATCTGGCCCTGCTCGGTGCGCGGGGCGAGCACCTCGAAGCCGATAAAGACATCTTGGATGTCAAATGGGATGTACTGTTCGGCCTCCCACTGGATGGACTCCTCGAGTTCCTCCTGGGTCATCAGCGGGAGCGTGATCTTCTTGATGATCACCGTATTGCCGGACACGCTCAGTGCCGTCTCCTTATGACGCACTTTATTGCGTGCGAGTAACTCGTCGATGGCGTCAGCGACCACTCGCGAGTTCATGAGGGCTCCGTCGACGATTGTCTCGGGAGGAAGTGTGGTGTGGTCAAACGTCTGCAACTGGAGACCTTTTTTGGTCTCCTTTAAGACACAGAGTTTGACTGCGCTCGATCCAATATCGAGACCCACGCAGTTTCGTCCCTTCGCCATGCGTGCTTTCCTCTTACTTACAGTAATCTTACTAGCGCATCGTGCCACGCGCTTCAGAGTGGTGTCAAGAATTCGGGGCAGCTATTTTGGCCGAAAAACCAGCCACTTTGGCCACTTCGAGCCCTGGAGGAACGTCGTCTCCGATCGCCTCCAGACACCACTTCTGCGGGCATTTCATCCCGGGCTACGATTCATTTATACACCAGTTTCGCACCGCCGAAAGTTTTTTATCTAGTTTTTTTCTCCCCCCCCTCCCGCAGTCCCACCTAAGCGCTGTGGTGGGGATCAGCGGGATTAAATCGATCCCTGCGCCTGTTTGGGGCAGTGGCGTGTGCCAAATCGAGCGATCGCATTGGCCCCGGAGTGGCCGGCGCCTCGACTACTGACAGCCGCAGTAGATGGTCCCTCCGGAGATGGCACCGGTGAGCTGGATGCCGAACGACCGTTGACGCACTGAGCCGATGCGAGTCGCCTCGCCGGGCGAAGGCGGCGGGCACGATGCGCCCGTCAACAAGCCACAACGGGTTGACCAGCTCATGCAGATGTCCATAACTCGATCCGGTGGGGTTGTTCGCGGACACGGCGTGGTTTTATTCATAGGAAGCCAACAGCCATCCAGCGCCCATCGATGCCTCCGCGGCCCCCTCAGGGCCGGGTTCGGCCTCCATGTGCATGGATGGAACATCGAGCACACACAACGGAGTGTTGCTCAATTTCGGCGATTGACGTACAAGGTGCGCGTTTCGATACAACCTAGTGTTTGGCTCGCCAGCAATGGGTTTGGCGCCTGCCGCATGCACCGGAAAGGTATTTCCCTTGCAACTGCAGCCGTTTAGCGACATTTTGGGCCCCACCCCAATGGTATTCCGACGTCGGGGTGGCCAACGGTTCGTCCACACAACAAACAGGTTTTGGAAATGGAAGCCAAGAAGCTCGAAGAATTTCGCCAGATGCTCGTCGAAGAGAAGAAGACCCTCCTCAAAAAGGCGATGCACACGATCAAAAACGAGATCGAGCTCAGCAAAGACGATATGGCCGACGAAGCAGATTTGGCCAGCGTCCTGACTGATCAGAACCTGAGCTTGAGGCTGCGCGGCCGCGAGCGCTCGCTCATCGACAAAATCGACCTGGCGATCAAACGCATCGACGCCGGGGAGTTTGGCGAGTGCACCATGTGCGGCGAAGAAATCTCGCTCAAGCGCCTCAAGGCGCGCGCGGTCACCACGATGTGCATTGCCTGCAAAGAAGAACAAGAGCGCCGCGAGCGCCACTTTGCAGAGTGAATGCCTCGGGCGCGCCCCAGCACCGGCTCGCCCATCTCATCACGCTGTTGATAAATCCTAGTTTTGGATGCCTGGAGAGATCATGGCCAGCCCGAAGATGTATTTGTATGCCACCGAGGACTGCACCCGCGCCTTCGAAGTCGACGGCCGCGCTGGCGACGTCAACTTCCCGGCCCCGGTTCGCGCCTGGACCGACGTGCTCGACTGTCGTGTCGAGCCGTATACCGAGAAGACGCTGTCCGAGAATTGCGAGCTCGCCCACCACGTGCGCAAGAGGTACATCCTGGTCAGCGAGGAGCAGATCTCCAAAGAGAATCCCACCGGCTGAACTCGGGCTCTGAGCGTTTCGACTCGGGCTCTGATTGTTGGCCGGCCCATGTGCCGTTATACTCGGGGCCTGCGCAGTTGACTCACGCACGTCCACCCGCACGAGGCACGGCCATGGCGCTCGAAGTTGATTGGAAGGGACATTCTGTCCAAATCTCGGGTAATTGGACATGGCGCTGGCTGTACCTGGCGCCCATCTACGAGCTGCATATCGACGGGGAATTTGTCGATCGCACCGGCGGCCCGCGGGTGCGCCCGCGCCTGGAGGCGATCGTCGAAAACGAAGACGGCGAGGTCTATCACATGCAGGCCGAGGTCTTCTCGCTGGTCGGCTTCAAGCCGAAGTGCGAGTTGTCGGTCGAAGGTGAGACCATCTCCACGGGACGCCTGCGCGTCGAGAACTTCCTCAATCCCTTTCTGGTGCTGATCATCCTCGCCTCCACCGGCGTGATGCTATATCTGGGCCCCGACGTCATTCGAAGCTATTGGCCCGGCTAGCAGCTCGCACGTCTATGTGCAGCTAATTCGCCGCCGGGTACGTTTACGCCAGGTCCCCGCCGGATCGTTCATGTTCTTGGTGCTTGGTGCTTGGTGCTTGGGGTTAGCTCACTCGTACCATGAAGCTAAGTTGTACCAAGAACCAAGAACCAAGAACTGTTGCAATATGGCGCATACGAACGCAGCGCAACTCCTTCTCGAGCCATCCCACCACCTCTTCACAACATCACCAAGCTGTCGCGGTGGACGACCGTGTCGAGGATTCGGTAGCCGAGGATCTGCTCGATCCGGTCGCTGTGCTCGCCGGCGATCTGGGCGATCTCGTCGCTGCCGTAGACCGCGACGCCGCGCGCAAATGCCTCGCCGCCGGCGTCGACGAGTTCGACGACCGCCCCTTCGGCAAAGTCTCCTCGCACGGTCTCGACCCCCGACGGCAGCAAGCTCGCCCCCTTTTGGGTGATCGCGCGGCGTGCGCCCTCGTCACATTGGAGCTGGCCCACCGGCCGCGCGCCGGCGCCCAGCCACACTTTCTTGCCGGCCAGCGTCTCGGTTCTCGACGGGGCGATAAACGTCCCCAGATCCTCGCCGTCAGCCAGCGCGCGCAGGATACCGGGGCGCTTGCCCGACCCGATCACGGTGGGCACGCCCATGCGGCCGGCGATCTTGGCCGCCTCGACCTTCGAGACCATGCCCCCGCGGCCGACCCCCGAGCGCGACGGACCGGCGACCTCGGCCAGGTGAGGGTCATCGGCGCCGATCGCCGAGATACGCTCGGTGAACACGCGCCTGCCGTCCTCGTCGTACGCCACATCGAATACCCCCTCGACATCCGATAAAATGACGAGCATCTCGGCGCCCGCCAATCCGCAGGTCATCGCCGCGAGTTGGTCATTGTCACCGAAGCGAAGCTCCTCGGTGGCCACCGTGTCGTTCTCATTGATGATCGGCACCGCGCCCAGCGCGTGGACCCGCTCGAGCGCCATTTGCGCGTTCAAGAACCGGCGTCTGTCGTCGAGATCTTCACGAGAGAATAAGATCTGGGCCACCTTCTGACCGTAGTGGGCAAATTCGTCGCCGTACATCTGCATCAACCGGGACTGCCCCAGAGCGGCAAAGGCCTGCAGGCTGGGGATGTCGCTTCGGCCCGTATCCGGCCAACCCATATGCTCGCGGCCCAGCGCCACCGCGCCCGAGGAGACGACCGTCACACGCTTGCCGCCCTCGAGCAGACCGGCGATATCCTCGATGAGCGCGGCAAACGCGGGCCGATCCAGGCGTCGCTCGTCGCGTAAAAAGACGGCGCTGCCGATCTTGACCACCCAATGCTCGGCGTCGTCGATCCAATCACTTCGATTCATCGTCTGTCCCTGTCACTTTGGCGCTCTCGTCGGAAATGGAATCGACCCGTCTTTCGATGGCTCTCTGGCGTGTGAGCTCGTCGAGGAGCCTGTCGACGGTCTCCAAGCTGCGGTCGCGCTCGGCGACGAGCACATCGTCGGCTCGTGGCGCGGCGATGATGGGCGCGTCGGCCGGCAGCCTGCCCACCCGCAGCCGGTCTTTAAAGCGAGCGTCCAACATCGTGCGGTCGTCGAGCTGCCAGCGCAGCTCCAGCGTGCGCGACGCCGCGCTCGAGCCCCTCGCGACGCGTTGCGCAGATGCCTCCAACCGGCCGCTTACCGGCGTAGCGTGAGCGGCCAAACTGCGCAACCACCCGCTCGCCGTGGGGGCGGCCGGCCCACAGCGGAGTCGCTCTCCGCCCACCGTCCAAACGTGCGCATCTTCTTCCGCTCGCCGACCCGCTGCCTCGCGTTGCCATCCATCCGACGCCGCATCGAGCAGTGTCTGCAACGTGCCCCACCCGGCCGCTACCACGCGCTCTCGCTGGTCGAGATCGGCTGGGCGTGCATAAAAGCTGTCGGCGTCGCCGCTCACATAACTCGTCCCGTCCACGACGCGCCAGCTCATCTGGTGGGAAGAGGTTTTATCTCGCGCTGAGCGCGCATCGGCGGCCAATATGACCTCGACACGACCTCGCCTGTCGCGGCGTGTCGTGCGGGTCTCGTGCCAGCGAAGCCCGCGCTCACCGCCGCCGTTTCTCTCCAGCGTCAATGTCGACTGATAGGTGTAGGCGCCCTCCTCGGGCACCCGGAGCCTGCAGTCCGGCTGTTCGGCCTCACCGTGGCCTTCGGCGACTTTATGAGCGCGGTGGACGACCTCCAGCGCGCGTAATATTCCGGCCTTGCCACGCGGGGACGAGCGCTCCTTCAAGAACGCTTCGGCCCGCTCGACGCTCGCCTCACGACCGTCGCACCCTCCGACGAGACCACCCAATAACAGACCCGCCAGTACCACGGCGAATGCATAACGTTGTGCCAATTCTTTCATCTATGCCTCGTTTCCAAAGCCCCTGTCGGCCGGCTCCCCACGCGCTCGCCCTTCGATTGCGACTTGACCTCTCCGAAGGGTGCGGAAGTATATAGGCATCGTGAGTAATGATGCTCACCGGGCTTTTGGCCGTTCGCACCCGTTTCGAAGGACAGCATTTCATGAGACGTATCGTGGTACTGGGGTGCGGATTTGGTGGATTTCGGGCTGCGCGGGAGCTGCAGCAGAGTCTGTCTACGCGCCGGCGCGTGCAACTGACGGTGGTCAGTGACCGCTCTCATTTTCTGTATACGCCGCTACTGCCCCATCTGGCCACCGGCGAGCTCGACGTCGCCCATATTACTTTCCCCCTTCGCGCCGAATTCGACAAGTCGACCGAGCTGCTCATCGAGCGCGTCGAGCGCATCGATCTCGAGCGACGAGTGCTGGTAAGCGACAACCGAGAGATTGATTTCGACTACCTTCTGGTGGCCTCCGGCGCGGAGGTCGACTGGGGTGAAGACAAACAGTGGCAGGCACATACGTTGACCTGTCACAGCGCCCGCGACGCCACGCGCATCCAAGAGCGGCTCGCCTCGGTGCTCCGAGATGCTGCGCAGCTCGAGTCGGCCGACCAGCTCCAACGCCGGCTGACCTTCGTCGTCGGCGGAGCAGGTCCCAGCGGCATCGAACTCGCCGCTCAGCTTCTGACGACGCTGCGCTCCGAGCTGCTGCCCATGGCAGCCGAGCCGATCGCCCAGGCGCTTCGGCTCATCGTCGTCGAGCAACAACAACGCATTCTGCCCGACTGGCCCCGGGAGCTCGGCGAGCTGGTCCGCGCTCACCTACGCACGCTGGGCATGGAGTTTCGAACCGGCACGAGCGTCGTCGGCCGCAGCGCCGAGCAGGTCGAGCTGTCGACCGGCGAGATCATCGATGCCGACAACTTCCTGTGGTGCGGCGGCGTGCGCGTGCCGGCGCTGGTGACCGAGGCCGGCTTCAAACTCGACGCGAGCGGACGTATCGCCGTCGACTCGACCCTCCAGGCCCTCCAGCAGCCACGCATCTACGCCATCGGCGACGTCGCCGGACCTCCCGGCGACATCCCGCAGCTCGGACAAGTCGCCACCCAACAAGCCTCGGTGGCCGCGCGCAATATCATCGCAAATTTATCCGGCCGCGCCCGCCGTGATTGGGAGTATCAGCCGCGCGGCCACCTGCTCAGCCTGGGGCGTCGGCACGCTGTGGCCTTTTGGGGAGATACTCCCATCGAAGGGCGTGCAGCTAGCGCGCTTTACCGGGTGGTTCACACCGCCTTGATGCCCACCGCCCTCAAGAAAGCCGGGCTGGCCAAGGACTGGCTCTTCTCGGCCGCCGGACGCTCCGGCGCCAGCGGCCTGCTCGGCGAGCCCACCGTGGCGGCGCAGCTCGAAGCCGAGGACTCCCCTCCATAAAAAAAGCCGCCCCGATTATCGGGGCGGCTCTTATAGTCCGGCTGGGGGCCGAAGGGTTTGATCAGTCTTTGAGCTGCTCGAGTTCCTGCTGCAGCTCGTTTTCGACATCCTCGTCGTCGCCGTCGTCAGCCTCCTCCTCGGCGGGATCTTCTTCGGCCGGCTCTTCTTCAGCCGGCTCTTCCTTCTCCTCCGGCTCAGCCTCCTCGACCTGCTTATCGGGCTCGGGCTTTGCTTCCGGCTCGGGCTCGGGCTCGGGCTTGGGCTGAGGCTTTTCTTTGGGCTCGGGCTTCGGCTCCGGCTTCTCTTTGGGCTCGGGCTTGGGCTCGGGCTTGGGCTGAGGCTTCGGCTTCGGCTCGGGCTTCGCGGCCTCTTCTTCCTCGGCCGCGGGCTTCTTGTCCTTTTGAGCATCCCGGCCACCCGGCGATTCGGTCTTCGAGGTCGCCGAAGTCGGCTTGGCGCCGGCCGCTTCGGCCTCGCCGTCGCGAGCACCGTCCTCGGCCTCTTCCTCATCGTCGGCGACGTCCTCGGCGGCAGCTTCGGCCTCCTCGTCACCTTCCTGGTCGTCGGCGGCCTCTTCCTCGCCTTCATCTGCTGCTGCCGCGCCGGCTCCCTCGTCGGCAGCCGGCTGCTCTTCCTGCTCTTGCTGTTCGGCAGCGGCCGGCGCAGCCTCAGCGCCGGGTTGCTCGTCGGTCGCATCGGCCTCAGTGGTCGATCCGCCCATGAACATATAAGCGGCGACGCCACCGGCCAACAACAAGATGACCACGGCGATCAATCCGCCGTTGCCTTTCTTCTGCTTTTGCTTGTCGCTTCCCGAGCGCGCGGCGACGGGCTCGTCGACCTCGTCGGGCTCGAAGGCCTCATCGACGGGCACGGATGCCTCCGCCATGCCCTCATCGTCGTCGAACTCGCCGAGCACGTCCTCGATGTCGGCTGCAATGCGATCGGAGGATGGAGCTTCGTCAGCTTCGTCGAGGTCGACTTCCTCGTCACCGAAGAGCTCGTCGGCCAGATCAGCTTCGTCCTCGTCGGAGGTCTCGCCGATCAGCGACTCGTCGATCTCGATCGACGATTCATTATCCGACGATGCACCGTCTTCGAGCTCGGCCTCCCGACCCTGTGCAGCGTCGGCCTCTTCGCCGACATCTAAGATCGGCTCGTCAGCTTCAGCCTCTTCGGCATCAGATTCAGCCTCGGGCTCAGCCTCGGGCTCGGCCTCGGGCTCGGGCTCGGGCTCGGGCTCGGGCTCTGCTTCTGCCTCGGGCTCTGCCTCGGCGGCCGGCTCGGCTGGTGCGTCCGTCTCTTCGTCGGGCGCGTCCTCACCGGCATCGAGGGCTCCAGCCAGACCAGCAGCCGGTTCGGCCGGCTCCTCGACAGCGGCTCCGCCGTCGGCCTGCAGCTCCTCTTGGTTCTCGTCGTCTTCGTCCCCGTGCATGTCGAACAGAGGAGTTCCGTCGTGAGGGCACTCGGTCACCGAGCGTTCGTAGTTTCGTCCACAGGTCGTGCAGAAACGCATTTGAGTTGGTCCTCCTTGGAGAGTACCTCTTCCGCACCAGCTCGAGCATGTGCCCCAGTTCGCAGCGGACGGCAACGCAGATATACCCGGCGGCGTTGCCTAGAGTCGATCTCAGAAGCAGCTTGGACGCCGAGTCTCGAAGTCGAAGGGCACCATATAACATTCTAAGGGTGGCGACAACATATTGACTCGGGGTCGATCAAGCTCAATAAAAAACGGGGCCGCCCAAAGGCGGCCCCGTTGTCGCTAAATCCCCCGGCTCTCAGCCAAGAGGAGCCGCGGGCGGAGTCATTTCTTGATGTCGAATTTCGCCTCGAAGTCCTGCCCGTGGATTTTACCTTTGAGCGTGCCCGCGATGCTGCCTTTGGCGACGGTGCCGTCAATGCGGGCGCGGTTATTGCCCTCAGCGCCCTTGGCGACGATCTTGTCGGTAGTCTTGGACACGGAGCCGTCCTGGAAGGGAACGCGGAACCCCTTGCCTTCACGCTTGCCTCTGACGTAACCGCCGACGGTGAAGTCCTTCGAGATGATCACCCGGATGGTGCCCGATTCAATGCCGCCACCGGTCACGGCGCCCTGTACGGTGCCGACCACGGGTGGAGTCTGGGGAGCCTTGGCCTTGGCGGGCTCCTCATCTGCAGCCGCGCCTTCTTCTTCTTCGTCGGCCTCGGCTTCCTCGTCGCCTTCGCCGGCATCTTCGCCTTCTTCGTCCTCGGCCTCGGCATCCGCTTCCTCTTCTTCGGCCGCCTCCTCTTCTTCACCAGGCTCGTCGATGGCCTCTTCTTCTTCCTCGGCGACCTCTTCGGTCTCCTCGGCGGTGGCTTCTTCTTCTTCTTCGGCCGGCCGCTCACATGCGCTCAGGGTAAGACCCGCTGCAATCAGGCCAATACAGAATAGCTTCAGAGTGAACTTCATAAATGCTCCTTTGGGTGTACATAATCAGACGACGCTTGCTTTGCCAGCGTCGATACATCGAATAATCACTGCCGAATCTTCGTTTTACATTGCTGCTTTGAAGTCTACTCGGATACTAGAAATCCGAGATCACATTGTCAATCAGCAGGACAGCCACGCTTGTCGGCAGCGGTGGGAACTTGATAGGGACCCCAAACCAACCGTCGCTGCGCGCAGCGTCGCTCATCAGCGGAACCACACCTTTTCGAGGAACCACGTCATGGCCACCCAGCCCAAATGTCCCACGTGCCGAGAGCCCGTTAAGATGTTGTCGGAGAACGAGTTTTTTCCCTTCTGCTCTTCGCGGTGCAAGATGCAGGATCTGGGTAAATGGCTCGCCGAAGAGTACCGCATGCCGGCGACGCCGGGCGATTCCGAGCGCACCAGCTCGTCGAGCGACGACTCCTGAGGCCGCGCCCGGCGCTCGGCGCTACTGGCTGCGGATCGCCTCGGGCAGCCCTCTGCTCAAGCGCACCTCGACGGCGGTCTGCTCGTCGCGCTCGATGCGGATATGCCGGATCCAACGGTCGAAGCCGGACTTGGTCACCTCCAGGAGGTATTTGCCGGTGGGCAGCCTTTGTGCTTCCTCCATCGGCGATGTCCGACTGGACGCCTCGGACTTTGCCTTGGGCGAATCCAGCTCGAGGGGCTCGAGCTTGATCTTCGCACCCTCCTGGTCGACCTCGACCTTCGCCTCGCCGAAAAAGAGCTTCTTCTCGAGTTCGATCTCGAGCTGTTCTCGACCACCATCCTCGATCTCGACCGTTTGAGCATGGGGAGTATGGTCGGCGCGGGTGACCTCCACGTGATATTCGCCTGCGAGCAGCTCGATGCCCTCCAGGTCACCACCGCTGCTGATCAGGTAGCCGTCGACGAAGACCGTCGCGGCCGGGTCGCTGACTTCGACACCGAGTTTACCGCTCTTCTCCCCCTCCAGACACTTCTCGACGCCGCGGGCCGCGTCGGCGCGCTCTTCTTCTGCGTCCGTGACCGTCCCATAGGCGTGATATAGCAGCACCGCTTTGTCGCACATCTCTTTGAAACGATAGACCTCGGCGAGGTTATAATAGGCCTGAGGATAGCGCTCCGGGGCGGCCTCGAGGACCTTCTCGTAGTGGGGAATCGAGCGAGTCACCGCGCCAGCCGAGGCCAGTTGATTAGCTCGAGCAAACTCCTTATCGGCGTTGATCTTGGGCGCACCGTCGTCTTCGGCCCACACAGGTGCCACCATCAGGACCGACAGGATCACAGCGGCCACAGCAGCCACAGCGGCCAACGATGATCGCCTCTTTCGGCTCGACATCTTCTTCATGATTCGACCTCTGCTCCACTCGCTCCACTGACTCGTTGGCCACACGCGCTGCTCGTCCGTACACACCTCGCGCCCCCGCCACTCTATCGTGCTCGAATGGTGGCCCATCGCTCATCGCTCCGCAGGATCACCTCCGGTATCGATGTAGGGAACCGACAACTCGCCACATTATCGCTGATCGGCGCGTCATGCCAGCAGCGTGTCACTGAGTCTCGATTCTACCCGGCATTTATCGAGCATCTCGCGCGAATTTCATCGGGAACAATTTGGCCCGCTGATTGTCTTGTTGTAATGCAAGGAGATGTCCACTGCGTCCTCACTGCCCAATGCAGGCTGATTATGCCAAAGATCAAATTGGTCACCAACGTGTCCGAATACGGATTATTTCGAAGCGTGGCCAAGTCGCGCGGCCGGCTGGTCGCCGTGACGCTGGCTGCGCTGGCGGCCACCTACGCCGCCGGATTGTGGGCCGCCGATTATATCTTCGAGCAGAGCGCCTCGGTGATGCTCAATTTGCTGATCATCACCCTCATGATGATGCTCCTGTTGGTGGCCTCCTATCTACTGACGGTGCTCGTCGGCGATTTATTCTTTCCGGGGCCCTGGCGAGAGCAGATCATCTTGGGGCGCACGCCCCAAGACGGGCGAGTGACGGTCGAGGATCACAGCGCCGAGTTCATGATCGTCTTGCTTCTGATGGTCGTCCTCAACGCGTTTTCGCTCAATGTGATCGCCGACGGCTTCTTGGATCGCTACCACAACGAGGGCTTCTTCCAGGTGCGTCTTCGCGCCGACAACCCCGACGAGCGCCTCGACGCTCTCGAAGACATCGCCGATCCGATGAACTACAAGCTGTGGGAGCTCGACGCCGTCCGCGAGATGGTCGTCGGCGTCTTTGGTGATGAAGATGCAGACGTGCGCCAGCGCGCCTATTGGACTGCCGGCCACCTCGAGGTCGAGCAGGCCGAGCCCGAGCTCATCGACGTGCTACAGCGACAGGTCGACCCGGCCGAGAAGGCCGCCGCCGCGGTCGCGCTGGGCAAACTCGGCGACGCTGACCACGCCCGCAAGCCCCTGGAGGCCGTCCTCGCAGAGTCCGCTTCTGCCGAGGCCCGAGTCGGAGCGTTGCGCGGCCTCGGCCTGCTCGAGGCCAGCGAATCGGTCGAGGCGATCTTGCCGCTGACCGGCGCCGACGATGAGCAGGTGATGGTCCACGCGTTCTGGGCGCTGCGCCAGATCGGCTCGAAAGAGGCCCGCCCCCGGGTCCGACAGATCATCGACGACAAGCCCGCCGGCATCGAGCGATGCGCGGCTTACGACGCCATGAAGCGACTCGCCGTCGAAGAGGATGTCCTGTGGGCCAGGCGCACCTTCCAGCGCACCGAGGTCGACGACGACGAGTGCGAGCACCTCATCTGGACCGACCACGACACCGACCAACACTATATCGTCTACGGCGACTCGTTCCGCGAGAAGCTTATGAAGATCGTGGCCAACACCGACGCCTTCGAGCACCGCCAGTGGTTCCAGCGGCTGGTCAACGACCCCGACGAGCCCTGGCGCATCCGGGAGGTGGCCGACGAGGTCCTGCGCCAGATCAAAGAGGCGGATCGCACCCGGTGAGGCCTGGACTGCGGGCTTGGGGGTTGGGGCTCGGAGCTTGGGGAAAGGCAACTGCGGGCTTGACCGGCTCACACCCGCTTGCTAGCTATTCGGCACCGTTTGGGAAGATACGCTGCGTTCGAGGCGTTTTCCCAGACGTAACAACCAGACGTAACAATAAGCGCGAGTAGCTCAGCTGGATAGAGCGTCGGCTTCCGAAGCCGAAAGTCGTGGGTTCGAGTCCCGCCTTGCGCATTTCCTCGTTGACGGCTCATTTCAACTAAAGCACTCCTATTTCGGGTTTCGGAGTAGGAGTGGTTTCCTATGTGTGTGATCCCCCCCCGATCTGGCAAAACCGGTCGTTTTGTCCTCCTTGCAGTTCGCAAATTCGCGCGCGACTCAATCTGGCAGCTTCGGGAAGCGGGGCAACGTTCGATCGCTTCGCTAAAATCTCGAACCAGCGCCAGGCCCAGCCCCACGCCCGGCAGCGCCCTCTCACGCGCGTCGGCTCCCCGCTCGAACGGCTCGAACAGGCGCACTCGCTCCTGAGGGGCGATGCCCGGGCCGGTGTCGGTGACCGAGAACCGGTAGTCGCCCTCATCGCGAGAGATCGATAGCTCGATGTGACCAGCGTCTGTATATTTGAGGGCGTTGTTCATCGGGTTCGACAGGATCAGTCGCACGAGCCGTCGGTCGCTGACGATCTCATCGAGATCCTCGTCGAACGCAGTGCGAAGCTCGAGGCCACTTTGTTCGACCTCGGGACGCAAATCCTCGGCCACCTCGCGCCCCACCTCGACCGGCTCGAAGCGCTCCATCTCGATGTCCATTTGCCCGCTCTCGATGCTCGTGCGGTGCAGAAGCGACACGATGAGCGTCGTGAGCCGCTCGATGACCACGCCCATGCGCTCGAGGAGCGCTCGCTGGCTGTCACTGAGTTCGGTATCGGCCTCGAGCACCGCGAGCTGAAGGGTCAAGGCGTTCACCGGCGTGCGCAGAAGAGTGCGCCTGCCTCGGGCGCCTCGCCCACGGAGATGGCGCCGACCGACGCAATCGCGGTGATGATGCGAATGCCTCCGTCGACCCAGTATTGCGGATTCCAGATAACATAGGCGTCCATAAAATGGGTAAACCCACAGGTGACGATAAAGATCGCGAACGCCAGGGAGACCAATCGAAAGGGAAGGT
>JBKGZI010000009.1:0-35868 GCA_046545675.1 Persicimonas sp. | reverse complement strand
TCGAGAGCAGCCGAAAATTGGCTCAAATCGTACTCACCTTCGCTTGTTTTAGGACAAGTTCATTGAACCGGATCAACGGATTGCAGAGCAGGTACTCGATGGAGGCGGGGAAGTCGAAGTTTACAAGATCCTTTAAGGAGCGCGGGATACTTGAGATTACGAATCGCAGACCAGCGCCTAGTTATATGCAGGGCGGCCATAGTATTAGAATCGGCAACGATGCGGAAGGCATTAAGCTCACTGACGAAGCCTTCGACTACTACCGAAAGCACCGAGATGAACTGGGGGCACTGGCGAAAGGCGAGTGATTCACTCCGAGAGATGCTCGACACTGCTGTCACCGGCGGGCACGCGAAGCGCGTCCATGGCCACCTCCAGCGTCCGGTCGCGGTTCCAGCCGTCGACCGCCTCGATCTTATCCTGCAACTCGGCCTGCTCGCTGATCAGCGCGTCCATCTCGTCGGGGCCGACCTCGGCGAATTTGGCTGAGACCTCCTCGTAGCGATTCAGCCGCGCGCGCTCCCCGGCCACACCCTGCTCGACGTTCTCCCGCATGGTCAGCTTGGGGTCGAGGTTCGGCTCCTGGGGCAAAAACACGTTGGCGTCCGGGTCGACCCACGTCTCCCCGTTCACCTCCGTATCGATGCCCGCCATGATGCGCAGCAACGTCGACTTACCCGCCCCGTTTGGGGCCGACCACGCCGATCTTCGCCCCCCGGAAAGAACGACAACCAGATCCCGTCGAGCGCAACGGGGAAACCGATTGAGTGGGCGAAGAATTTCGGTTTAAGCGCGCAGTCCTACACTGCGCAGATATTGGAGAGAGTTGGGATTGACGGTTGGCCCGTCGGTGTCACTTTTGACTCGAGCCGCCGTTTCGACGCCCGGCGCCTCGATCGAGGCATTCACAACGAGCCGGGTTAACAAACCAACAGCCAGATCACTCAACTACGACGAGGAGCTATCATGCGTTGGAGACTCAATGAGATCCCAGAGACGATTCAGTCCTTACAGAACGACGTGCGCAGTCGGGCGCTCAGCATCGCCGAAGAATTGGTGAGAGGGGGTAGAGAGCGCGCAGAGGCGTTGCGCCAGGCCATCGAGCGCACCCAGAGGATGGGCGACGCCCGGGACGCCATCGGAACGGTGCCGCCCGCGCGCGAGTTCCACGTGGTGGCATCCAAAGGCCAGTGGGTGCTACGCAGCGAAGCCGAGACCGAGAACGAGCAGTTCTTCGACTCCAAGGACAAGGCGGTCGATAAGGGCGTCAATAAGGCCAAGAATATGCAGGGAAATTTGTATGTGCATGACGAGACCGGCGCCTTCGACGAGATCCACAGCTTCGCCAAGCCCAACAACGAGGTCGGCGAGGGAATCTTGGTGCGTCTGAACTCGCTCGAGGACCTTTATGTGGAGCAACTCCAGGACCTGTACTCCGGCGAAGAGCAGCTGATCGTCGCCCTCGAGCGGCTGGCCAATAAGGCGAGCAACTCCCAGTTGAAGAAGGCGTTCAGATCCCACCTCGAGGAGACCCGCGAGCAGAAGACCAAGCTCGAGCAAGTCTTCGGCCGCCTCGGCGAGCGCCCGGGCAAGGAGACCTGCGAGGGGATGGCCGGCATCATCTTCGAGAGTGAGGAGCTCATCCAGTCGTGCGACGACCCCGACACCTGCGACGCCGGACTCATCGCCATCGCCCAGCGCGCCGAGCACTACGAGATCGCCGGCTACGGAAGTGCCGTGACCTATGCCAAGCGCCTCGACCACAAAGAGGACGTCAAGGTGCTCGAAAAGATCCTCGCCCAGGAGAAGAAGGCCGACGAAAAGCTGACCGAGGTGGCCGAGAAGGTGGTCAATCCGAAGGCCGAGAAGAAGGCGAAGAGTAAATAGCCTTTGGCTCGTAGCAACGAAAAAAGCGGCGCCGGGATCACCCCGGCGCCGCAGAACCCTCCGAGGCTTCAGATCCTGCGCATCTCCAGCGACTCCCATTCCTCGTAGAGCTCTTCGAGTCGGGTCGACACGTCGCGCAGCCGGGCGTTGAGGCCCTCGATCTCATCGGTGCGGTTGGCGTACAGGTCCGGGTCGGCCAGGGCGGCCTCGATGTCGGCTTTGTCGGCCTCGGCGGCCTCGATGTCGGCCTGGATGGTCTCCAGGCGTTGCTTTTCGTCCCAGCTCAGGCCTTTGCTCTTATTCGAAGACCGGGTGGCTTCGGGCTTGGGGTTGGACGGGCGCTTTTTCTTGCGCGACCTGGGGGCGTTGGAGGCGCGTTGGGCCTCGATTTTGGCGTCGCGTTGCTCGCGGTAGTCGTCGTAGTCGCCATAGTAGCGCACCAAGTTGCCGTCCTCGAAGGCGCAGATGCTGTTGCAGACGCGGTTGAGGAAGTAGCGGTCGTGGCTGACCACCAGGATGCAGCCTTTGAACTCGACCAGGGCGTCCTCGAGGGCGCGCAGTGTGGCGATGTCGAGGTCGTTGGTGGGCTCGTCGAGGATGAGCAGGTTGGCGTTCTGGGCGATGACGCGGGCGAGCTTGAGCCGGCGCAGTTGGCCGCCCGAGAGCGTCTTGACCGGGGTCTTGAGCATCTTCTTGTCGAAGAGGAACCTGCCCAAAAAATCACGTTTGTGGTGGCGGGTGTCGCCGATCCAGACGTAGTCGCTGTCGCTGAAGGCGTCGTAGACCGGCTCGTCGACGTCCATCTTCATGCCGGTCTGGGCGAGGTAGCCGATGCGGGTATGCTCGCCGACCTCGATGATGCCTGCGTCGAGGTGGTCGCGGCCGACGAGGATGTCGAGCAGGGTCGACTTGCCGCAGCCGTTGGGGCCGAGGATGCCGATTTTGTCGCCGGTGGCCACCGAGATGTTGACGTTCTCGAGGATCTGGGTGTCGCCGTAGGATTTATAGATGCCGCGCGCCGACAGGATTTCGACGCCCAGCGACGGTCCGTTGGACATGACGATATCGACGTCGCGCTGGGTGTTGCGAGGTCGCTTGTTGCGGGCGCGCTCGATCTCCTTGGCGCGGCTCTTCGAGGCCCGACCGCGGGCTTTGACGCCGCGCTCGAGCCAGTCGAGCTCCTGGTCGAGCAGCTTCTTCTCGCGCTCTTTGGTCTTGCGGCGCACCTCGGTGCGGTGCTCCTTTCGGTCCTTATACTCCTGGTAAGTCCCCGGGTGGCTGTGCAGGCCGTCGTGGGCGACCTCGATGATCCGGTCGGCGATCTGCTCGAGGAAGTATCGGTCGTGGGTGATCAGGAGCACGCCGCCGGGGAATCCGCGCAGCCAACCCTCGAGCCACTCGACGGTGTCGGGGTCGAGGTGGTTGGTCGGCTCGTCCATCAACAGCAGGTCGGGAGACTCGAGCAGCGCCCGAGCCAGCGCGACGCGTCGGCGTTGGCCGCCCGACAGCCGCTGCATGGTGGCGTCGATGTGGTCGGCCAGGCCGAGGCGCTCGAGGACCTCGTCGATGCGGCGCTGGCCGTCCCAGCCGCCAAGGCTCTCGATGCGCTGGCGCAGCTCTTCCTGGCGGGCGATGGCCTCGTCGAGGTCGTCGGCGTGCTCGATCTGAGCGGACAGCTCCTCGTAGGCTTCGATGGCGTCGCGAAGCGGGCGCACGGCCTTGGCGACCAGCTCGCGCGGGGTCGCCTGCGGGTCGATCGCGGTCTCCTGGGCCAGGTGCGCGATGCGCGCGCCATTTCTGAGCGCGATCTCGCCGGAGTCGGCCTCGTAGCGGCCGATCAGGATGCGAAAGAGGGTCGTCTTTCCGATCCCGTTCGGCCCCAGCAGGGCGACCTTCTCGCCGTCGTCGATCGCAAAGTCGACGTCGTCGAAGATGACGTCGGCCCCGAAGGTCATCGATAGGTTTTGGACATTCAGTACGTTCATGTGACTCGGGCAACATATCGGGGCGCTCCAACCTTCCGGCGCGCGACTTTCGCACGCATGCGGGCGGAACGCAAAGAGGTCGGCGGTCGCTCGACGACGGTTCACGAGTGCTGAGCATTTGGTTATAACCCACTCGTCAGTGGTCGTCCGTTATTGGAGGAGTGATGCAGCTCGACGAGCTGATCGAAAAACTGCGCAGTCCCGCCGCCTATCCGCACGAGGTCGACGGCGAAATCGTCGTCCACCAGACGCATATCTCGGTGGTCTTCTTGGCGGGCGACTACGCCTATAAATTCAAAAAGCCGGTCGACCTCGGCTTCATCGATTACTCGACGCTCGCCAAGCGCAGGCACTTCTGTGAGCGCGAGGTCGAGCTCAACCGCCGGCTGGCGCCGGATGTCTACCTGGGCGTGGTGCCGCTTTGCCGGTCAGGCAGCGCACTCGAAATCGACGGGGAGGGCGATCCGGTCGAGTGGGCGGTCAAGATGGTACGCTTGGCCGAGGAGGATACGCTCGAGCACCGATTGGCGGCCGGCGAGGTCGACGCGGCCACGATGCGCCGGCTGGCTGCTCATATCGCCTCATTTCACCAGCAGGCTCGCGCAGGCGAGGACATCGCGCGCTACGGCCGCCTCGATGTGGTGGCGGGCAATGCCCGCGAGAACTTCGAGCAGACCGCCGAGCACGTCGGCCGGACCGTCCACCGCGACGTGTATGAGCGGGCGCGTCGGCTCACCGAGGACGAGCTCGAGCGGCGCGCCGAGCTCATCGAGCGACGCGCCGACGAGGGCGTGCCTCGAGATACCCACGGCGATCTTCGCCTCGACCACGTCTACTTCGACGACGGCGAGTTCACGATCGTCGACTGCATCGAGTTCAACGACCGGTTTCGCTACGCCGACCCGGTCGCCGATATGGCGTTTTTGGTCATGGACCTCGAATTTGTCGGCCGACGCGAACTCGCCGCCGAATTTGCCGACGCTTATTTCGCGGCATACGATGACGCCCAGGGACGACAACTGCTCGCCCACTACGTTGCCTATCGTGCGGTGGTCCGCGCCAAGGTCGAGGGCATTCGAGCCACCGACACCGAGGCAGGGGATCGGGCGCGCAGCCAAGCCATGCGCAAGGCTCGCGCACATTGGCTCCTTGCGCTCGGGCGCCTCGAGACGACCGAATGCCGGCCGGCCATGGTCCTCATCGGTGGGCTTCCCGGCACCGGCAAGTCCACGGTCGCCGGCGAGTTGGCCGAGCGAGCCAACTTCGAGGTCATCGACACCGACGTCGTCCGAAAGGAGCTCGCCGGCCTCGACCCCGACGAGCCCGCCCGCGCTGACTACGGCGAGGGCATCTATACATCTGAATGGTCCGAGAAAACCTACGCCGAGTGCCTGCGGCGGGCTGAAGAGCTCTTATTCGAGGGGGGGCGCGTCATCATCGACGCTACCTTCAACAGCGACGAGCGACGCCAGATGTTCCTGGAGAGCGCGCGCCGGTGTGGTGTGCCGGGGTTGTTCGTCGCCCTGGAGACCCGCGAAGAGACCGCGCGTGAGCGTCTAGACGCCCGGCAAGGCGGGGCGTCAGACGCCGATTGGGAGACCTATATGGCGATGCGCGAGGCGTGGCAGGCAGGTTCGGGCAACGTCGACCGGTACACGGTGCCGGTCAGCGCAGAGGGCGAGGTTGATGAGGTGGTCGGGCGCGTGTCGGAGGTTGTAGCGGAGCGGCGGCTTGCCGCCTGCGGAGCCCGGCGTCCGTCCAGCCCCTAGGCTTGCCTAGGCGGTGGGGCGGTGGGGCGGTGGGGCGGTCGGTCCTAACTGGATGCTCAACTATTGCCATTCAATCGTGCTCGAGAGTCTCCCGCTCACCCCAATCGTCCGAGATCTCTATGAGCGACGGCGCTTCCGCCTCGTCGACCGTCCACCGCGACTCGTGAAATTTGCGCCCGCGCACATACTCGCCCTCCAACTCGTGGTGCTCGAAGGCGTCTTTGTACATGCGGTATTTGTGACCGACGATCTCGACGGTGAAGTTCTCTTCGGAGTGGGGCACCTCGAGGATAATATCGTGGTGGTCGCCGGCGGCGATGCGGTTGTCGGTGAGCTTTTTGATGTCGGGCCACCATTCGTAGCGAGAGGCGATGCGGTCTTTGGCGCGTGCGAGGACCTCGCCGCCGTCTGAGCGGGCGACGACGTCGATGTCGGCGTGGCGCTCGGGATCGCCGGTGGGAAAGTTGTGGCCGGCGTTCTCATTGGTCAGGCGCACCCACAGCCGGCGGCACGCTTGGTCGGGCTCGCAGCGCGTCGAGCTCTGGTCGAATTCACCATCGGGCTCGATGAGCTCGATCTCGATGCCCGTGCCGTAGACTTTACGAAGCGGATCGAGCTCCTTTTTGAACTTCGGGTGCTTGGCAATGAGAGAGCCGCCAAACCAGTGGCGGCGGGTTTTTCGCTCGGGCCGGTCGAAGCCTTTGGCGAGTTTGCGGGTCACCTCGGGCATATGGCAGCTCTGGCAGGTCTGGTCGGTCTGGGCGTGCGTGCTGCCCTCCCACTCATCGCCGGTCGTAAAATAGCAGCCCAGGTTTCGCTCGGGCCATTCGGCCTGGGCCTGGTGGCATTGGGTGCAGTTCTGCTCGCCCAGCAGGTTGGGGTCCTTGGCGGTCGGATGCGGCGCGTCGGTGTCGCCAAACGGGCCGTAGACGATGCCATCGCGCACGTGGCATGTGGCGCAGGTGATCGCCTCATTTTGCATCGTCTCGTCGAATTCGGGGTTGTCCACATAGACGGGCTGGCCGATATCGTCGTCTTGCTCATTGCCCCCCTCGAGGCCAACCACCAGTCGGTCGAGCTGATTCATCATCGGCGTGTGACAGTTGACGCACATCCAGCCGACGTCGTCGTCGGAGTCGGGGTTGTCGGCGCTTCTGGACTTGGCGAGTTCGGCCTGAAACTGCGCGTCGTCGAGCCAGGCGCGCCGGTGGGTGGACAGCTTCCACTCCTCGTAGATCTCGGTGTGACAAGCCCCGCAGGTTTCGGCGCGCATATCCGGCAGGCCGGCGGGCACCTCGGTCGGCGGCTTGGGCCGCTGAAAATACGGCCGGCTTTCATAGAACGCCCACGCCTGCTCGACGGCCTCTTCGGGGGCGATGTCTGGGCGTTCCGCCTCTGTCGGCGTCGCGTCGTCAGAGTGCGTTTCGTCGCGGGCCGAGGCCAAGACAACGCCAACGACGACAGCGATGAGCGCGAGCAAGCCGAATGTCAGCCGACGAGATGTTAGGAGGGGATGGTGCATTTACTGCAAGACGAGCGTGTCGCCCGGATATCAGTCATAGGGGTTGGAGAAGACTTCGCCGGTAAAGCTGATGCCGATGTCGGCGGTCCAGCCGCGGGCGACGAACGCGCCGCTGGGAATGTAGCTCGCGCCTGCTTCGAGCGCAAAACCCTCGTAGATATTGAGCAAGAATCCGCCACCGACGCTCACAAAGCTCTTGGTGGGGCGCTCGTTGTCGTCGGAGAGCCGCTGGACTCCGCCGAGGCGGCCGGTCAGGGCGAGGCGCTCGGGCCACACGAAGTAGCCGGCGTCGAGCCCATAATCGAGGCTCTCGCCAAACCCGTTCATGCGTAGACGCGGCCCGGCTTGGAGGCTCACCCAGGCGGGCACCGGGTGCAGCGAGCAGCCGAATGCACCGGTGGCGACGAGGTCGACACTGCCGTCTCCCAGCGCCGGTACGTAGCGCTGACTGGCGGACGCGCCCGAGGCGACGTTGACGCCGCCTTCTCCGACCGTCTCGTCGTAGAGTGGAAGGCGTGCGCCCGGTGCGATGGAGGCGGCGCAAGGGCCGTCGAGCAGGCGTGCCTGCACGGCGAGGTCGAGGTCGCCCGGCCCCCACCGGTTGTAGCTCACCCGCTCGTTGAGGGTGTTGGAGCTGGCGATAAACGGCACGCTGAAGTTCAGCGCGACCGATGGAAGGACGCCGACCTCTGCGTAGGCGCGCACCGACCGGTGCGAATAGGTATAGGCCGAGTCGTCGAGCTCTCCGCCGACGTCGAAGACGCGGTCGCTATCGAAGACCTCTCCGGACAACTTCATATAGGACTCGCCGGGGGCTTTGACCCACGGCCCGGCCAGCGCCGTTGCCGGGTCGCCGACGAGCACCAGTACGAGAATTGCCAGGCCCGAGCACCAGGCTGCTCGTTGTCGGTTCTTCGAATCCATCGTCTCGCCGCGTCTCTCAGCACAAGAAGGGAGCGGGAGGGAGGCGTGCTGAGGGTCGCCTCCCTCCCTGCTACGGCCCTGGCGAGCCAGGGCGTCCGGTAAACCTACTCGTGTTGGGGCTGCTCGATGCTCAGGTCCTCGTCTCGGGACCACTCGACCCACGAGCCGTCATAGTTTTTGGCGTCGTCTTTTCCGAACCAGCGCAGCACCGCGTAGATCGTCGCCGACCGTGTGCCCGTCTGGCAGTACGGGATGATGAGCGCGTCGTCTCCCAGCAGACCGACGTCTTCGAATTCAGCCTCGAGCTCGGCCTGACTGCGCAGGTGGTCGTCTTCGTCAAAGACGTTCTCCCAATAATACCAGGTGGCCTCCGGAATATAGCCCTGGCGGGGGTCTCCGCGATCTTCGGTGCCTTCGAATTCCCCCTCGCGACGTGTGTCGATGAGGATGCCATCTCCGCGGTCGATAGCCGCGTTCACGTCCTCGGAGGTGGCCAAGACGCTATTTCGGAAGGCGACGACAAAGTCGCCGGTGTCGACCGCAGGCGCCTCGGTTTGTTCGTCAAAGTCGAGCTCCTCTTTGAGGTTTTCGTAGCCCGAGCTGTAAAAGTGGACCTGGCCGTGACCGTAGTATTCGAGCGTCCAGAACAGCCGGCCCGCCCCCGAGGAGCGAGCGTCGCCGTAGATGACCACCGGTCGATCGGCGTCGATCCCCAGGTCGCGAATCTTGTCCTGGGCTTCGACGACATCTCCGATGAGCTCGCCGTCGTTGGTCTGCCAGGCGATGAGGTAGCCGCTTTCATCCTTCCACGGCTTGCCGGCGTTGACCTGGATGGCGCCGGGGAAGTGGCCGAGCTCGTAGTCCTCGGATGTGCGCGCGTCGAGGAGGGTCGCGCCGTCGTCGGCCAAATCCTGCACCTCCTGGGCCGATACGAAGACCTTGGAGTTGAGCTCGGCCGGCTGGGTGTTGCGCTCGCTTTCAGGACGCGGGTCGTCGCTCTCCACGGAGCTGCCGCAGCCGATGGCCAGCGTTGTCAGGGCGACAAATAAAGTGATGAGCCAGAGTCGGTCGGTTCGAATATGACGCATGGTCGGTTCTCCTTCGATCTCGGATCGAGATGGCATTATGAATCCAGCAGTTTTCGTGAACCCATCGAGCTCCGACACCAATCGCTGCGTGCCTCAGCAGGAGAATCAATGGCATGGGATTCAATTAAAGCAGGTAATCCCTACCTGTCAAGTAGGCTTTATATGGTTTTGGTCGTCGGCAGGCCACGAGCCACCACTGAACGGCGGCGGGGTGGGATGTGTCGCGGCGAAGTGTCGGCGCTCGACGGGTGGGTCAGCGCTTATAGGAGGATGCCTTGGCGGGCCGGGCGCGTGGCGGCGCAGAGCGCAGGTGCCAGGTCGATGGGCTCACCGGGTTTGGGACCGGCGGCGATAACCCGAGCGCCGGCCGGCGCGGCGGCGCCGACCTTCTCGATGGCCGTCTCCGGCCGGTTATTTTTGGCGCTCAGGTGGGTGAGGATGATCCACTCGAGCTGCGGTGTGGCCACGCGCGACAGCAGCGCACAGGCCTGCTCGTTGGACAGGTGGCCGTCTCTCGAGGCGATGCGCCGCTTCAAAAACGCCGGGTAAGGCCCGTTTCGGAGCATCTGCAGGTCGTGGTTCGCCTCGAGCAGCAGGACGCGACAGCCGCGGATGGCCTCGACGGTTTGGTCGGACCACACTCCCAGGTCGGTCACGATGCCCATCGAGAAGCCGTCGGTTTGCAGGCGAAATCCGCAGGGCTCGTTGGCGTCGTGAGCCAGCTCGAAGGGTTCGACGACGAGCGGGCCGACGCGAAAGGGCTGGTCGGCCCGGAAACCCGTCCAGTGGGTGGGTTTGTCGAAGCGGTCTTCACAGCCTCGAAGGGTGCCCGGGGTGCAGAAAACCGGCGTCTGGGGCCAGCGCTGGAGCACCTGGGCCAGACCGCTTGTGTGGTCGCTGTGCTCGTGGGTCAGCAATACCGCGCTCAACGCCTCGGGCGACTCGTCCATCTCGGCCAGCGCGCGGGTGATGCGCCGGCATGAGATGCCCGCGTCGACCAGAATCCGTGTCTCGCCGATTCGCACGAATAAGGAGTTTCCCGAGGAGCCGCTCGCCAGTACGCGTATCTTGATGCTCTCGTCCATGATCGCTCTAACTGACTGAAAACTGTGGAAAATCTTTGGGGACAATGGGTTTGCTCGAGCGCGGGCCGACCATAGCAGAGACCGAGCCGGCCCGCAGCAGCCGGCTTGACGACGCCTGCTTCGATGCGACGATTGATGCCAAGGGATTGGGCATTGTCTGGGCATCCATCGGGCCCGGCTTCATAGGGGAAAGGAGCTTTATGGAAGTTCAACGACCGCAGGTAGGCCGCCCCGACTGGCTGCCTCAGGCGCTGTATCCCTTCGAGAATCACTATCTCGAGGTGGAGGGTAGCACGGTCCATTATGTCGACGAGGGCGACGGCCCGCCGCTGCTGATGCTCCACGGCAATCCGACCTGGTCGTTTTTGTATCGCAATCTGATCACGTCCCTCAGGCAGCGCTTTCGATGCGTCGCCCTGGACTACCCGGGCTTCGGGCTGTCGTTGGCCGCGGACGGCTATTCATTTCGGCCGCGCGAGCATGCGCGGGTCGTCGAGCAGGTCGTCGAGGCGCTCGGCCTGTCTGAGATCGTGCTGATGGCCCACGACTGGGGCGGGCCGATCGGCCTGTGGGCAGCCCAAAGGCAGCCCGAGCGCTACAGCGGGTTTGTTTTGAGCAATACATTCGCGTGGCCTGTCGAGGGAAGCCGGCGGCTGGAGGGATTCTCGCGGGTGATGGGCAGCTCACTCGGTGGTGCCTTGGAGCGGCGGACCCATCTCTTCGTGAACGTGGGGATCCGCCTTGGCACGCGCGATCGACTCTCGCACGAGGTCATGCGGTGCTATCGGCGCCCATTTGCCGGGCAGCATGCCTCCGACGGGCCGCATATCTTCGCGCGCGAGCTCACGGCCAGTCGCGACTTTCTGGCGCAGGTCGAGCAGGGCTTGGAGCACTTGGTCGATCACCCCGCCTTGCTCGTGTGGGGAGAGTTTGACCTCGCCTTCGGGACCGATGAGCGCATGCGCTTCGAGGAGTACTTCCCCGGCCATGAGGTCGTGCTGCTGGAGGGCGCGCGCCATTTCATCCAGGAGGACGAGCCGGAGGCCATCGTCGCGGGCATCGGCGAGTGGGCCGACCTGGCGCTGACGCACTTCTGCTGAGCTTCAATCCCGCTCGGCTTCGAGTATCTTGCGGGCGTCTCGTAGGTCGGAGCGGATGCAGTCGTAGCAATCCTGCATCTTCAAAAAGCCGCAGCCTGTCTTCCCCCGCTTGGCAAAATACTCGATGATATCGAGCGCGCGCGGGTCGCCTTCGTCGACGATCTTCTCGATGATCTCGGCGCGCTCGTCGCAGTCGTCGGTGTGGCGGAGCTCGATGCCCAGTAGTTGCCAATCCTCCAGATCACCGATGCGTCCGGTCGATTCGAGCACGTCGTAAGCGCGCTGTCGGAGGGCCTTTCGGCCGGCAAATTGGGCGGCGTCGGCGAGCTTGTCGAGGGCATATCGCGAGTCGAGGTGCTCCTCGATGAGCTCTCTGGCGGCGGCTGCGCGTTTGTCGCTGTGGTCGCTGAAGCGCTCGAAGACGTGGTCGATGAGTTGGGCGTCGTTGGCGTAGAGGGGCTCGGCTTGCAGGGCGGCTCCATAGTGCTCCACAGCGGCCTGCCAGCGGCCGCGCGCGCCGTTGACCCACCCACCCAGATAGGCCACGTGCGGATTGCTCGCCTCAGGCTCGTCGAGCTTGTCGAGGGTTTCGAGGACGCCGGTGGTCCGGCCGCCCTCGAGGTCGGCGACGAGGTGGCTCAGGCCGGCCTCCTCGAGATAAGCCTGACGCTCGGCGGCCAAATCACGCGCGGCCTCCTGGCGCACCTCATCACTCGGCGGGCCGCTGAACACCGCATAGAGCACAATCGGGGGCGCGGCGAGCACGCCGAAGAAGAGCGCGGCGGCGATCCCCGCGACCACCCCCTGTACGCCCATTGATTGAGCCTCGAACCAAGCGCGCGCTCGTTCGAGCGCCGGGGCTGCCGACGACCACGCCTCGCGTAATTGCTCGATTCCCCGGCCGGAGATCTCGCGGCTGAGATCGGTGAGCTTTTCGCCCGTGAGTTTCTCGCCCACCAGCTTTTTGCCCAGGAGCTTGCTGCCAACAGGAGCTGCGGTGTACTCGGCCAGCAGCCCCGCGAGCTCCTCGGCCGAGGCGGGGCGGTCCTCGGGGGCCTTCTCGAGCAGTTGCATCACCAGCTTGTCCAAGCCCGGCGGGATATGCGCCTGCGGGGCGAGTTTGCTGGGCGGTCGGGGGACCTCGGTCAGGTGCATCGCCATGACCCGCGCCGGGTTGTCGTCGGCAAAGGGCGGTTGGCCGGTGAGCATCTCGTAGAGGATGACCCCGAGGCTGTAGAGGTCCGACCGGCCGTCGATCTCGGTGCCGGTCGCCTGCTCGGGAGACATATAGGCGGGCGTGCCCCAGACGGTTCCGGCCTTGGTGAGCTGCTCTTCTTGGTGATCGTCGGTCAGCCGCACGTGGGCGACGCCAAAGTCGAGGATTTTGACGAAGTCCTCATCATCGTCGCGCTCGACAAGCATGATATTTTCAGGCTTGAGGTCGCGGTGGACGACGCCCAGTTCATGGGCTCGAGACAGCGCCGCGCATGCCTGCAGGGCCAGGCGCACGGTGCGCTCGACCCCCAGCCGTCCTTGCTCTTCGATCGCCTCTTCGAGGGTGCGCCCCTCGAGGTACTCCATGACCAAAAACAACATGCCGTCGTCGGTCTCCCCAAAGTCGCTGGCCGAGCAGACGTTGGGGTGCTCGATATTGGCCGCAGCTTGAGCTTCGCGCCGGAATCGCTCGACGAGCTCGTCGCGCTCGCCGATCTGCGGGCGCATGACCTTGAGGGCCACGGTCTTCTTCATCAGGGTGTGCTCGGCGCGGTACACCGCGCCCATGGCGCCCTCTCCGAGGCACTCGCGGACCTGATAACGCCCAGAGAGAAGCTGGCCGCTGAGGCGCTTGGTGGCGTCTGCGTCCCCGGCCGTATCGGCTGTGATGGTCGGTTGATCTTCACCCATGGCGTCGAGTTTGCTTGATTCGGTCTCTTTGAGCAACCGCCGCGTGGGCGCCAGAAAAAATGCCGCGGCCTCTATCGATGCGATCGATGGAGGTCGCGGCGGGGCAGGTGTTGATGAGCTTCGATGAGTCAGTCGCGTTAGGTGCGTCAGTTGGGCTTTTGGGCCGCCTCGGCGTCGAATACCCAGGTGCCCGGGTTGGGCCCTTGATCGTGAGAGACCGATACCATCCGCGTGCGTGGACTACCGCAGTATCGGCATTGCCCCTTGGGAGGGAAATTATACTGGCCGCAATCCCGGCAAGCCGCGGCGAGCAGATTTTCCTGGGAGGATGACTCGCCGGCAGCATCCTGCCCAGTCGCAGAGCGTGCGAGTGATGGTAACTTCCATAGGTTGGTGATGAGGTATTGCATATTGGCTTTGTCCCCGGTGTGAGTTCTCAATTGCGAGCCCCGACTCGCCTCCTTGAGAGTGACTGGCCGACATCGTCCCGAAACTGCCACGATCGTCGGCCTCGACGAACGGCAAACTCATCCTTGAGCCTGCCGAGAGATAATGGCACCGATCAATCACCCCGGCGCCTGGGCTGGTCCTGGTGAATGGTCAATCATCCGAGCTTCACCCGTGTTCGGGCTCCTCAACCGGCTGTACATTGGTCGCGTGCAGTCCTTTGGGTCCCCGATTGAGCTCGAATTCGACCTGCTCATCAGCTTGAAGCGTCTTAAAACCATCCTGCAATATCTGACTATAATGAACGAAGATGTCCTCATCTTCGCCGTCAATGTTAATAAATCCGTAACCCTTGGCGTTGTTGAACCATTTGACGGATCCCTTTGGCATGCATTCCCCTATGGCCTCGAGAATCAAAATGAATGACGAATGTGCATCTGTGGCCGTTGACTGACAGCGGTCGGGTTGACGACGGCGGGCGTCATGGTCAGTTTATCGGTCCTCCCGGCACTGATCCGGCGACCGCGTGTGTTTTCGGACACACTCCAACGCCGGACACACTCCAGCCTGACAAATCTAAGATTAGAGCACCCCCCGAAGAGGTGTGAAGAGGGCCTGTCAAATTATTTTTGGGCGCCAAAGTTCTACCCAACCCCCAGGCTATTTTAGACTATATCGATCAATGATTGGGGGTGCGGAGCGGGGATCGGTGTTTGAGCGGTGATTGGCCGGTCAGTGACCATGACTCGAGGAAGCGATCCGGAGGAGATCGCCTACCGGACGCTGGTTCACGCCTCTGAAGACGACGCCTCGTCGTCGGACTCACCTTCGTCGCCGGTGTCGGATTTGTCTTCGCCGGTCTCGATGACCGCAGTCAGATGCGAGCGCGCATCGCGAATGGCCTCCGACTCACCGATGAGCACCAACTCGTCCCATCCCTGCAGCTTCCAGTTCGGGTCGGGATTGACGTGCAGATCTCCCTGTCGAACGATGCCCACGACCGAGACGCCGTAGTCGGCGCGCAGGTTCAGCTCGCGCAGCGTCTCGCCCTCGACGTGGCCACCGCGGGGTACGCGGATGATATCGGCGCCGGTGCGGCCCACGAGCTGTTTGAGGGTCAGCCGCGTTCGCGACTGGTCGGGCTGGGTCGGCAGGCGCAAAAAGCCATATTGCTCCTGGCGGATCAGATCTTTTTCCTCGAGCACATCGGCCGGTGAGGCACCATAATTTTCGAGCACCGCACCCATCAGCGCCAGGGACGTCTCGAACTCCTCGGGGATGACCTCGGAGGCCCCCAGATCGTAGAGCGCGTCGACCTCATGCGAGTAACGGGTGCGCACGACCACATAGAGATCCTTGTTGAGATCTTGGGCGAGCGCGACGATGCGCCGGGTGGTGGGCGCGTCGCCGATAGCGATCACCAGCGAACGGGCGCGCTCGATGCCCAGGTGCTCCAGGATCGGCTGACGGGCGGCGTCGCCAAAATAGATCGGCTCCTCGTCGCGAAGATCGCGCACCGTCCGCGAGTTCATCTCGACGATGACATAGGGAACCTCGATGCGCCGAAGCACGCGGGCGACGTTTCGACCGTTGAGCCCGTAGCCCACGATGATCACGTGGTCGTCCATCTGGTCGACCGCCTCGGTATCGGGCTCGTCGGGTTGTCTCGATGGTGCCAGCAGCCGCTCTAGGCGTGAACTCCCCGCGGTGCCGACCTTGTCGGAGAGGATATCCGCCAGGTGAAATAATAGTGGAGTGGCGGCCATGGTGGTCACCGACACGGCCAAAAACAGCGAGTATTCGCTGGTCGTCAACAGGTCGAGTTGGAGCCCGTCGCGGGCGAGCACGAAGGAAAACTCGCCGATCTGAGCCAGCCCGAAGCCCACCAGCACGCCCACGCGCAGTCCATAGCCGAGCACGATGACGACCGCGCCGGCAATAAGCGCTTTGAGCGCGAAGGCGGCGGCGATTAACCCGACGACCACAACGGGCATGTCGACGAATACCGACGGCCGAAACAGCATCCCCACCGACACGAAGAAAACCGCGTTGAACAGGTCCCGAAACGGCAGCACCTCCGAGAGCATATGGTGCGAATAGGGCGACTCGGAGATGACCAGGCCGGCCAAGAACGCGCCCAGCGCCAGCGATAAGCCGGCGAGGCCGGAGAGATAGGCGGTGCCGACGGCCGCCAGGATGGTCAGCAGCGTAAACATCTCGCGTTGGCGAGTTCGCACCACTCGCTCGATGACCCACGGAAAGATATAGGAGGCGACCAGCCAGAGCCCGACGACCACGCCGAGCGCCTTCAACAGGACCAGCGTGACCTCGACGGCGCCCGGGGCCTCGCCGGCCAAGATCGGCGCCAGCAGCATCAGCGCGACGACCGCCAGGTCTTGGAAGATCAAAATGCCCAGCATGCCCTGGCCGTGTACGGCGCTGATCTCACCCGATTTTTGCAGCAGGTTGAGTACGATCGCCGTCGAACTCAGACCCACCAGGGCACCCCAAAAGACGGCGACGTTCACTGAATAACCGATAGTGTAGGCAACCGCGGCGGCGATGGCTCCGGTGGCGAATAACTGGAGTCCCCCGCCACCCAGCACCAGTCTTCGAATGCGCATCAGGTCGCGCAGCGAGAACTCCAGGCCGATCGAGAAGAGCAGCAGCACTACGCCGATCTCGGCGAGCAGCTCGATCTCTTCGTTGCTGGCGATGAATCCGAAGCCGCCCGGGCCGATGAGCACGCCGGCGGCCAAGAAGCCGACCAGCGCCGGCAGCTTCATCTTGTGGAATAGCCAGACGACCACCACGGACAGGCCAATGATGACCAAAAAGTCGGCGAGGATATGAAAGTCGTGCATCTGACGACCTCGGAGATGCTCAGTGGGGCGCAATTGCCGCCGCGTTTTTTGACAACGCGCGCGGCTGGCTCGTAGACTTTTCTGCGCGCTGCTTGAAGGCGGCTGATACCATAGGTTGGCGGCAAGTGCACAACAACCAGTGCACAATAAGATGCAGTGCGGCCGACGACGAGCGCAATCGAGTTGGGCTCGTGCATTGCAGTGATAAAGGTGTAATCACTGGCTGGCCCCCAGCTATTGAATCAAGCGGCGTTGTATGAGCGAAGACGCAGACAATCAGAGCGGTGAGAGCCCTCGAGGTGGCAGAACGCGCGGAGAGTCCTATTCGTTAAAGGGGCTCGAGGAGCGAAAGCTGTCGACGGAGCGTCGGTTTAGACGCCACTCGATAAAGAAAATAAGCCCCATTCGTGACTTCCTATGGGCGATGTTCAACGATCCCACGCGGCCGAGCTATCGTTGGTTTCTGAGCTTCATCACGGCCCTCATTCTGCTCAGCGTCGGCATGCTCGTCTACGAGGTGCTCGTATTGCACGGCGACACACCTCCGGCCTGGATGTGGAACGTCGATCAAGCGATCCTGCTCGTCTTTTTGGTCGAGTTTATCGGCAGGCTGTGGGTGATTCGCGACTGGCAGCCTCGCAGCGTGAAGTTGAGCTTTTGGGGGAAGACCAAATATTGGGTGCTCTCACGGCTGAAGTTTATATTGAGCCCCTGGGGGATGATCGACCTGATCGCGTTGCTGCCGATCTTTCCCTTTCTGCGCTCGCTTCGCATCCTGCGCCTGTTCCGGCTGCTGCGCTCGATCAAGCTGTTTCGCTATTCGAGCCCGTTGCGGACGTTATCGCTGGCTTTTCGCAGTAATTCGCTGATCTTTGCGGTGGCGATCAGCTTCGTCTTCGCGGCGATCGTGCTCAGCGCCGTGATGCTGTTTTTCGCCGAGTACGGCATCAACGAGGGCATCGACTCGATGGGCGATACCCTCTGGTGGTCGATCGTGACCATCTCGACGGTCGGGTTCGGAGACATCACTCCGACGACCACCGGTGGCCGGGTGATCGGCGCCGCTTTAATGCTCACGGGCATGTTCGTCATTGCGCTCTTTGCCGGCGTGATCAGCTCGACGTTGGTCGGCCATCTTCTTCCTCTCAGAACCGAGCAGGTGCGTATGTCATCGATCGCTGACCATATCATTATCGCCGGCTGGAATGACGACGTCCCGATGCTCGTCGAGCGCATGAAGGAGGAGTACGGCGAGCGGCTCCCACCCATCATGGTGCTGGCGCCGCGCAGCCGGCCCGAATCCCTGCAGCAAGAGTGTATCTTCGTGGAGGGGGATTTCACCAAAGAGGATGAATACGACAACGTGCGCCTGCCGTGGGTGCGCACGGTGATCGCGGTCGCCGACCAATCCGCCGGCGCGGTCAAGCCACAGGCGCGAGACGCCTCCACGGTGCTGACCATCTTTACGGTTCGACGCCTCGAGCAAAGCCTCGAGGTCGAGCGCGACGTGCCCATTCATATCTGCGCCGAGGTGCTCGACCCGGAGAATATCGACCACGCCGTGACCGCCGGGGCCGACGAGATCATCGCCAGCGCGCTGCTCAGCTACAGCCTGATGGCCCACACCGCAGCCAACCCCGGCGTGGGCAGCGCGTTGAGCGACCTGATGCTGGCTACGCGCCAGAATGTGTACACCTCGCCTCTCCCCATCGATATGATCGAAGGCGAGCTCATGGAGTTTCGCGAGCTGCGCCGCCGGATGCACGAGGAGTACGACGTACTGGTCGTTGGCCTGCTCCATCAGGGGCAGATGCAGATGAACCCGCCGCCGGAAACGGAAGTATATGCCAACGACGAGATCGTCTATATCGGCCACCGGGAGATATCCCGCGATCGGGCGTCTTCTGCACCCGAGCATTGAGCGCCGGCGCGGTGGGGGTTCCGGCGTCGACGAGCCAATTTGTGGTAGGCTGCCTACACGTAATCGAACTGCTAAGGCATGATGACTTCATGAAGACGATTAGTACCCAGCTGTCGTATTTCCTCGAGAACAAGGAGATCCGACGCAATTTGCCGTTGCTGATGAAGTTCGTCGGCCTGCTCGTGCTCGTGGTTATTTTGTTCTCGGTGATCTTCCACTTCATCATGCTCTACGAGGGCGAGCAGCACTCCTGGATCACCGGCTTATACTGGACGCTGACGGTGATGAGCACGCTGGGCTTTGGCGATATCACCTTCCACACCGATGTGGGACGTTTCTTCAGCGTCGTCGTGCTGATCACCGGTATCATTATGCTGCTGGTGGTCTTGCCATTTGCGTTCATTCGATTTTTCTACGCGCCCTGGCTCGAGGCGCAGATCCGCACACGCGCCCCCCGAGATCTACCGCCGGATACCCATGGCCATGTGATCATCTGCTCACGCGATGCCATCGTCCCCGGCCTGATCGAACGGCTCGAGCAGGAAGATATCTCCTATGTGATCATCGAGTCCGACCCGTCGACGGCTTCGGATTGGTTTGCCGAGGGGATTTCAGCGGCCATCGGTGAGATCGATGTAAAGGAGACCTATACCAATCTGCGAGCCAGCCAGGCCCGGCTGGTGGTGGCCAACCGCGAGGATATCGTCAATACGAATATCATTTTGACGGTCCGAGAGGTCGCCCCTGACGTTCCGATCGCAGCGATCTCCAACGACGAAAATGCCGTCGATATTCTGGAGCTCAGCGGTGCCTCGCGTGTGCTCCCGCTGAAGCGCTGGCTCGGCGAGCAACTCGCCAACCGCGTCACCGCCCACCAAGCAGGGATGCAGCCGATCGGTGAATACGATGACCTGCACATTGCCGAATTACCGGTGCATAATACTGCGTTGCACGGCAAGACGATTCGGGAGTCAGAGCTTCGCAAGGAGACCGGGATCAACATCATCGGTGTGTGGGAGCGTGGGCCGCTGCAGCCGCCTGATGCCGGCCGGGTTCTCACCGACGCCAGTGTGCTCGTCGTGATGGGCTCCTCGGAGCAATTGGGCAAGCTCGACTCGTTTATCCTCGAGCGTGAGGCAGATCCGCATCCGATTTTGCTCATCGGAGGTGGGACGGTCGGGGAGGCCGCGGCCAAGGCGTTGGCGCGCAAGAAGGTCCCCGTCAATCTCATCGAGCGGGACCCCGAAAAGTGCGAACAATTAAGGGGGATTTGCGACGGTATCTTTACCGGCGACGCGGCCAATTACGAGCTGCTCCAGCAGGCGGGCATCACCAAGGCCCCGGCGGTGCTGTTGACCACCAACGATGACTCGATCAACGTCTATTTGACCTCCTATTGCCGCCGGCTCAACGCCGAGTTGAGAATCGTCAGCCGGATCACCCATCGTCATAACATCGAGGCGATCTACCGGGCGGGCGCCGACTTCGTGCTCAGCTATGCCACCCTCGGGGTGGACGCGATCATGTCGGTGATCATGGGAGAGTCGCTGATGGAGCTCGGCGAGGGCGTCGACCTGTATCGACGCACCGTGCCCCAGCCGCTGGTCGGCAAGACTTTGGCCGAGAGCGGCATCGGAGCGCTGACAGGCGTCAACGTGGTCGCCGTCAGCGAGAACGGCCACGGCATCACCAACGTCGTGCCCAATACCCGCCTCGAGCCCGGCATGGAGTTGCTGCTCGTCGGCTCGAACGAACAACTCCATCGCTTCGCCGAACTCTTCGAGAGAGGGGCCTGACTCTCAGAGGCCAGCCGCTTCACTGCACCTGAGCGTTGAGCACGGTGAGCACGGTCAGGTTGACGATCGAGGCGACGCTCGCGCCGCGCTGGAGTACGTTGACCGGCTTTTTCATGCCCAGCAAGACAGGCCCGATGACGTCGGTGTCGCAGAGCTTGTCGACGAGCTTGTAGGCGATATTGCCGGCGTCGAGGTTCGGAAAGACCAGCACGTTGGCCTCGCCGGTGAGCTCGGCGAAGTCGAAGCTCTCCTCGCGAAGCCTGGGGTCGAGGGCGGCGTCGACCTGCATCTCGCCGTCGACGTGCAGCTCGGGGCGCCGCTCTTTGAGCAGTCGGGTGGCCTCGGCAACCTTTGTCGCCTCCGGGTGGCGGCTGGTGCCGAACGCCGAGTAGCTGAGCATGGCGATCTTCGGGTCGACGTCGAGCGCGTGAGCCAGCTCGGAGGTCTTCTCGGCGATCTCGGCCAACGTCTGGGCGTCCGGGTCGATATTGACGGTGCAATCGGCGAAGAATTTGATCCCATGCTCGCGCGAGACCACTACGTAGGCGCCGGCGGCGCGCTCGACGCCGTCGGCCACACCGACGACTCGAAGGGCGGGGCGCATCGACTCGCGATAGGCCTTGGTCAGCCCGCTGACCACGCCGTCGACGCGCCCGGATTCGAGCATCATCATCGCGTAGACCTCCGGCTGCTTCATCCGGCTCTTGGCCTCGGCGAGCGTGACGCCCTTGCGGCGGCGAAGGTCGTAGAGCGCGCAGATCATCTCGTCGCGGCGCTCGTCGTGGGTCGGGTCGAAGATCTCGACGTCGTCTAGGTCGATGTCGTGGTGGCGAGCGTGTCGACGGATGCGCTCGGCGTCGCCCATGAGCACCGGGCGGGCGATGCCCTCGTCGACCAAGATGCTCGCCGCGCGCATGATCTGGTGGTGGTCGCCCTCCGGGAAGATGATCCGCTTGGGGTCGCGCTTGGCCTTGTTGATGAGCCGACGGATGAGCGCCTTCGACGCACTCTGCAGCCGCTCGAGGCGCGCGCGGTAGGCCGCGAAGTCCTCGATGGGCCTGGAGGCCACGCCGGACTCGGCGGCCGCCTTGGCCACCGCCGGCGCCACACGCAAGAGCGCGCGGGGGTCGAAGGGTTTGGGGATGATATATTCGGGGCCGAAGCTAAACGTCTGGCTCTCGTAGGCGTCGCTGACCGCCTCGGGGACGTCCTCGCGAGTGAGATCGGCCAGGGCGTGGACCGCGGCGAGCTTCATCTCCTCGTTGATGGCGCGCGCGGCCGCGTCGAGCGCCCCGCGGAAGATATACGGAAAGCCGAGCACGTTGTTGACCTGGTTGGGATAGTCGCTGCGCCCGGTGGCCATGACCAGGTCGTCGCGCACCGCCATGGCGTCCGGATACGAGATCTCGGGGTCGGGGTTGGCCAGCGCGAAGATGATCGGGCGCTCGGCCATCGAGGTGACCATCTCTTGGCTGACGATGCCGCCGACCGACAGGCCCATAAAGACATCGGCGTCCTCCATGGCGTCAGCGAGCGTGCGCCGGTCGGTGGTCCGGACGAAGCGCTCTTTTTCCTCGTTGAGGTCCTCGCGATCGGTGTGGATGACGCCTTTGGAGTCGCAAAAGAGGATATTGTCGTGGGGCACGCCCAGCGATTCGTATAGCTCGGCGCAGGCCACGCCGGCGGCTCCGGCGCCCGAGAAGACCACATGAATCTCGGCGATGTCCTTTTTCTGTAATTCGAGCGCGTTTAATAGCGCCGCGCCCGTGATGATCGCCGTGCCGTGCTGGTCGTCGTGGAAGACCGG
Organism: Persicimonas sp.; assembly: GCA_046545675.1. Taxonomy (GTDB): domain Bacteria; phylum Myxococcota_A; class Bradymonadia; order Bradymonadales; family Bradymonadaceae; genus CAYLTX01. The sequence continues at coordinate 13,768 of JBKGZI010000009.1, read as the reverse complement.
GATGTCGAGCGCCTCTCGGAGTCGCTCCTCGATCTCGAAGCAATCCGGGGCGGCGACATCCTCGAGGTTGATGCCCCCGAAGGTCGGCTCGAGGGCGCGCACGCAGTTGACGAAATCCTCGACGTTGTCGACGTCGAGCTCGATGTCGAAGGCGTCGACGCCGGCCAGGTGCTTGAACAGGACGGCCTTGCCCTCCATGACCGGCTTGCTGGCCAGCGCGCCGATATCGCCCAGGCCCAGCGTGGCGCTGCCGTTGGTGACCACGCCGACCAGATTGCCGCGGTTGGTGTAGCGGTAGCTGGCCAGCGGGTCCTCGGCGATCTCGCGGCACGGCTCGGCGACCCCGGGCGTGTAGGCCAGCGACAGGTCGCGCTGGCTCGACAGCGGCTTGGTGGGCTGGATCTCGAGTTTTCCGGGCCGCGGAACCTCGTGGTAGCGAAGCGCCTCGTCGCGCCGGCTCTTGCTGTCTGTATCGTCGGCCATCTTCTTACTCCGTTTTTGTCGTTAGGGTTTTGACGATGCTTACCGTCTAAAATCTTGGACGTAAACAGAATAAGCGCGTGTGGAAGTATGTCGGTTGGGTGGAGGGCCGACGAGCGTCGCATCGGCGCGATTAGTCACCGGCGGATTCGCCGATGATCAGATCCCATTCGACCTCGTCGATGCACCACCCGGCGCCGCCTTCGATCAACTGTGTCTCTTCTTCCCACGTGTCGAGAGTCGCCTCAGCCATCTCTACGCCGGTCGCTCTGGCGACAAACCGAGTGCCATCGACGCCTGTCTGGGAGATTTCGAGTTCCCCGGCGCCGGCCGCATAGGTGCGCTGGCAACTTGCCGTCTCGCATCCCTCGTACAGAAAGAGGCAAGGGTTGCACCGGTCGAGCCGAAAGTCGTTGAGAGGGTAGGTGCCCGAGCCCAGATTCTTGGTGACTAACTCCAAGGTGTGACGAGGTGTGTCAGCGGTACGCACGCGAGCGAATACAACGCCGCTTGCGTAGTCCGCACTCGAGAGCTGAGGGTCGGGCTCGAAGCCCGACGAGTCGCAGGTGGGCGCGAAATCCTGCATTTCCTCCATTGGTGTCCGAAACGGCGCATCCTCGACGCACGCGGCGTCGCCGGCCCAGGTCTCACGAAAGTGACCGGCTGAGTTTATCTCGCCCTCGACGAGTTCGACGTCGACGAGTCGGCCGATTAATTCGTTGAGGCCATATGGAACGTCGGTGCGAGTTTCGATCTCGATCGCGCCGCCACTGGCCTTGAACACCGTCTCACACCATTGGCCGTTGGGACACATCTCGAAGGCAAGTAGCAGGTGGTCCGAGGCTTCTCCGGCTTGTTCGCCGAATTCGAAGCGATCGCCTTCGTTAATGTCGTCGGTATATATGAAAATTTCGATTTGACGAGACCGGTCAGCGCTCCAACCTCTAAAGTTCCAAAACTCGGGGTGCTCGGTGATCACCGACTGCCCGTCGAGGTCGAACCCCTCCAGCTCGCACCCATCGTCTTGGTCGTCGGATCCGTCTCGCCCGGCGTCATCACCAGTGTCACGCGAGCTATCAGGGCTGACGTCGGGTCCGGCTTCAGAACCGGGGCCGGCATCGATGCGAGCGGTCACGTCGTCGTTTCCGCCGGAGTCACCACATGCCATGCTCGCGTGAGCCAAAAAAGCTATGAAAATCGCGCTCGAGAGCACATGAATATGCCGGATCGTCGGAGTCATCATCCCCCCGTCCTTATCGTGGGGAGCAAAGAAAACAGATGTCGGCACGCAACATAGCGCAACTGGTCTCGGAAATTGAGAGGAAATTCTCGGTGGTGAATGCGCCTCGTCAGGGTGGCCAACAGGGTGACCACGGCGTTGAGCGTCAGCGATACGCCCGGGATGATGCGGTGGCTGGCACCCAGAATAGCCGCGGACAATACTCCGGCGTATGCGACGCTTGCGTTCGACGACCGGCGATTGTGCCGATGGCGAACTCCGTACCCGGATCCACGATGACATCCGGTTCTCGTTCGTGTGTGAACCTGGACCGTGCGATGTCGGACCAATTGACGAAGCCGCCGAGGACGACGGCAGAATCAGTGCATGTGGGAGTCATCGGAGGAGCTGTTCGAGCCACTTTTTATCACCGATGAGTCTTTCTCGATGAAGTCTGTTGGGATTCGCTCAGCGGATCCCAGAGGTATCGTGCCGGCTGAGCAATTCGTCGACGCGTAATAGCAGTCGGCTGAAGGAGACAGGTTTGCTGAGCCACTCGTGGGGCTCGAGTCCGCGCTCTTCGAGGGTTTCTTCGGCGTAACCCGATACGAACAGGTAGGGTAGGTCCGGAGCGATTTCGTGGAGAGCTTCGACCACTTCTGGGCCCGACTTCCCAGGCATGACCATATCGCTGATGATCAGGTCGAGCTCGTCAATATGACGGCGCCCCAATTCGATGGCCTGGGCGCCGTTGGTGGCCACGATGAGCTGGCAGCCAGCCGACTCCAGCGCTCGGGTGATGACCCGGCGTACGACCGCTTCGTCGTCGACGACCAAGATGGTCTTATCCGCCAGGGAGACTTCTGAGGCATCCAACTCGGTGGTCTCTTCCTCCTTTTGGGGCTCGTCCGCAGAGAGTGGGAGAACGATTCGAAATTCGGTGCCTTCGCCGCGATGGCTCTCCAACTCGATGTCGCCGTCCAGTTGGTGGACGATACCGAAGACGGTGGTCAGCCCCAGTCCCGTTCCCTCTTCGGGTTGCCTTGTGGAGTAAAAGGGATCGAAGAGCTTTAGCTGGGTTTCTTCGTCCATGCCGACGCCGGTGTCTCGCACGACCAATTGGGCCATGGGAGTATCTGCGTCGATCAGGCAGGTTCGAATGCTAAGCTCGCCGCCGTCAGGCATGGCCTGCTCGGCGTTGGTGGCGAGGTTGAGGACAATTTGTTCGAGGTGGCCGGGGGCGGTCTCGATGGGGAGGGCTTGGTCGGTCGTGTCGACTCTCAGGTCGATGTCATCGGTCAGCAGGCGATCGAGCATCGCGCACGCGTTGGCGACGGCCTGGTTCAGATCGATGAGCTCGGGTGGGGTGACCCGCTTTCGGCTGAACGCCAGCAACTTCTGAGTCAGGTCACTGGCTCGCTCTCCGGCGGTGCGGATGATTTCGAGGTCTTGGACGGGAGATTCGTTGTGTTCGGCGGCCCGTTCGGCGAAGTCCACGCTCATCAAGATCGCGGTCAACATATTGTTGAAGTCGTGAGCGACCCCTCCGGCCAGCCGCCCAAGCGCATCCAGCTTCCGGCTGACGGCGAGTTGATTCTCCATGACTTTTTCGGCCGTGATGTCCCGAACCGAGCCCTCGTAGTGGAGGAGATTGCCGTGGGAGTCGGTCACTTCGTAGCCGCGCAGTAGGACCTTAATCGGCTGGCCGTCGCGACGTCTCCATTCGACTTCGACGCCCTGCTGAGCTCGTTCGCGGTCCGCTTGCAACACCGCCCGATCGTCGGGATTGACCCACAGGTCTTCGACCGTATCGAGTCGGGTGAGTTCCGCGGCCGAGGGGTATCCGAGCATGTCGAGCAGGGCGGGGTTGGCTGCCCGGAAGTCCCCATCGGGACTGACGCGGAAGATGCCCTCGATGGCATTCTCGAACATAGACCGGTATTGTTGCTCGCTATCGCTTAGATCGTGCTGGACGCGCTCATAGAACACGATCAGAAAGCCCACTCCGATACAGACGTGAAGGTAGGTCGCGATCTGGAATCCCCAGGGAGCGAACTCGGCTACGGTTCGCAATATCGGATAGTCCAGATGGTGAACTCCTTGCAAAATTAGCGCACCACCGGCGACAACGCGTCCAATCCGGGCGGTCTGAGAGCGTATGATAGCCGCCCCGGCCCCGATGAGACTCAACCCGACGAATCCGAGCGCTGGAATCGTCGCGACCAGAAACGAGGCATTCACAACCGGAGCCAGGACGGTCCAGCCGGTGATTGAGGCCAGCGCCCACAAGACCCATCGTGGCATCTCTTGACCCAGGAGTTCCAACGTCCCTCGCAGGAACATATAGGCAGCGGGAATGAGGAGCAGATGCCCGGCGGTGAGCCAGAATGACTGGGGGAGTAGGGTGTCGGCGAGCAAGGCCGAATGCGACACTCCGTAAAAGGCATATCCGAGAGCCCAGGAGCGGAGATAGGCGAAGTTTTCTCGGGCATACAGGAAGAAAAACGTCAGCGTCAGCAGAGCTTCAACCGCCAATTGGCCCGCAATATGTGCGTGAAGTGCTCCGATAAGTACCTCCAAGCAGGCTCATGCCGAGCTCCGGCAGCCCGAGGTGCGAGTATTCTGCCGCGGCACCCATGGGCACTATATAAAGTGGGGCTGAATTTACTGCTGGCGTGTCGAGAGGGCTCGAGTAGCCCCATACTATAGTTTTGCGCTCTTATCGGGTTTTGCTCGACTGCTTGGTGACGACTATAGACACCGAGCGACACGTGAGCAACGTCTCGAGGCGAAAGCCGTTGTTGAAACGGTTTCTAGCGCCTAAATTGCAAAGGGGGAGGGGAAATCGGTGCGAGGGCGGGGGAGTTTCATGATGCCTCGGCACCGGCACTTTGTAAGTCTCAGAGCAGAATCAAAAGACCCGCCGGGTCAGCAGCACGATGGCGAATAGAATAACCACGCCGAGCACGCGGCGCACGGTCTCTTTCTCGAATCTGGCCGCGCCGAGGTGCGAGCCGATGAAGCCGCCGAGCACGACTGCGACGACCAGTGGCCAGATCTCGGCCGGCTCGACGGCGCCGCGCTGCAGGTGGGCGGCGAGGCCGCCCAGGGAGTTGACGAAGATGAAGATGGCGCCGGTGGCCGCGGCTTCTTTGGCGTCGCCCAGGCCTAAGATGATGATGATCGGCACCAAGTAGATGCCGCCACCAATGCCCACGATGCCGGCGATTAAGCCCAGGATCGCGCCGATGAGGAGTGCGGCGATGATCTTGGTGCGTGGTCCGAGGTCCAGGTCGAGCTTGGGGTCGGGCACCAGGTAGATGCGCAGGGCGACCAGCACCAGGGTAGCCAACAGGATCGCGTAAAATAGCTGCGGTGCGATCTCGAGCGAGCCGCCCAGGTAGGCCATCGGCACCGAGGTCACCACGAAGGCAGCGATCAGCCGAAAGCGGGCGTGGCCCTGGCGAATATAATTGATGCTGCCCAGCAGCGTGACCACCGCGTTGAGCGTCAGCGATACGCCCGGAATGACGGCGTGGCTCGCCCCCAGGATGGCCAAGAGCGCCGTATACGACGAGCCGCCGCCCAGGCCGACTGAGGAGTATAAGCTCGAGACGACCAAAAAGAGGACGCCGAGTAGGTATGGCGAGATGATGAGTTCGTCCACGACGTACCGCGCACTTGCTTATCGAAGACCTACGCGCTCCATTAACTCGAGGGCATCATAGGGAGCGGCTCCTTCAGAGTCATTATCGAAGTAGACGTAGGCATCCTTGCCCTGCTTGTTCCAACTCCGGATCTTGTCGGCCCACTCGTCGAGGAGCGTATTGCTGTAGGCCGACGCATAGGTGCGTGTGTGACCGTGGAGGCGCACGTACACGAGGTCAGTGGTCACGGCCTCCCACATCGGCCAATCCGCGGCGTCCGATTGGCAATTGGCCAGGTCATAGTCGGAGAGCACCTCTGCGACCTCGTCGTCGAACCAGGAGGTGTGTCGGAACTCCATGGCGTGGCGCACCGAACTCCACCTGTTGGACAGCGCGCGGGCAAATCCCTCGAGCCGCTCGACGTTCTTCTTCAGGTCGGCGGGAAGCTGCCACAGCTTGACGGCGAGCTTCTTTTCGAGCGGCCGGTTGTTGTCGCGGCTTCGTACGATGGGCTCGTCGGGGTCCTTCAGCTTCTTATTATGGGTGAGGTAGCGATGCCCCTTGGCGGCAAAGACGAAGTCATCTGGTGTGCGCTCCACCCAGCTTTTGAGCGTCTTCTCCGATTGCAGCCGATAGAAGGTGCCGTTGACCTCCAGCGAGTTGAACTGCTCGGCGCAATGCTCGAGCCACTTGGACTTGGGCACCCCTTCGAAGAAGCCATCTTTCCAGGCGTCGTAATTCCAACCGCTGGTTCCGATATAGGCGTTGGTCGTCATGGCGAGGCCCATGATGCGTGAAGCGAGTCGCGAGTGCGTGTCACTTCGATCATAACCACTGGCCGGGTCGAGCACGCAAAAAGCCCCGGCGCATCGAGATGATGCGCCGGGGCTTTTTTGTATTAGGCGAATTCAGGATTGAACGAGAGCGGATTACTCGTCGTCCATCTCGTCTTCGTCCATCTCGTCTTCGTCCATCTCGTCGGCCTCTTCGGCCGGCTTCTGGAACTTGAGCGTCATGCGATCGCTCTCACCGATTTCCTCATATTTTTCGCGGTCTTCGTCGCCCAGGCGCAGGCTCGGGGGCAAGGTCCAGACGCCCTCGGGGTGGTCCTTGGTGTCGGCCGGGTTGGCGTTGATGTCGGACTTTTCGACGAGCTCGAAGCCGGCTTCTTCGGCCTTCTCGATGACGTAGGCTTCGGGGACGTATCCGTCCTCGACGGTCTCTTCGACGTCGGCGCCTTCTTCGGCGCGGTGCTGGACGACACCGAAGATGCCGCCGGGCTCGAGGACTTCATAGGCGGACTCCATGACCTGGTCTTCGACGCCCGCGCTAATGAAGCTATGGGTGTTGCGAAACGTCAGCACCATGTCGGCGCTGCCGGGCTCGCCGAGCTCGTTCTGCTCGGGCGGCTGGAAGGTGATCGGCTCGACGTTCGAGAAGATCTCTTCGTCGGCCATGCGCTGCTTGTAGGCGTTATGAAGCTTGGTTCGGTAGTGGTCCGGGTCGTCCTCTTTGGGCGCGAAGTTCGCGCCGATGAGCGTGCCTTCGGTGAGCGCCGGCGCGAGAACCTCGGTATACCAACCTCCGCCGGGCCACAGCTCGACAACGGTCATGTCGCGCTCGATGCCGAAGAAGAGCAGCGTGTCGATCGGATTGCGGTATTCGTTGCGCGCGATATTTTTCGCGGAGCGGTGGTCGCCCTCGGCGGCCTGCTCGAGCAGCTCACGCATCGAGGCCGCTTCAGCTTCCTCGGCCGGTGCTTCTTCTTCTTCTTCTTCTGCTTCTGCTTGTTCAGTGGTCTCTGCCGGCTCTTCAGTCGGCTGAGTGTCTTCCTTGGGCTGCGGCTCGGTGCTGCACGCAGTCAGGGCGAGGGCGAGCGCGACGATAACAAACTTCTTCATGAGAGCTCCTTGGATAGTGTTGACACTGTACGTGCGATATAACACCGCGTCGCTCGTCTGTCAGCAACCGGCGGTTGTCGTCGAGGCCCATTGCGTTCTGGGGTGCTCCACGGATGGAGGACAGACCGACAGACGCTGGTCTGACGAAGCCAAGACTCCGGGTTTCGGAGTGGGCGTGGTTTAGCCCGCAACGGTGATATGTCCCCAGAGCGACGACGCCCAGCCGAAAAGTTCCGGCTGGGCGTCGTCGTTTGGTGCGGTGTGGAGCGGAGGGTTACTGGCCGTCGTCTGCGGCCTCGATGGTCACGTCCCAGGTGAATTCATCGATGCACCAGCCCGTGCCGTCCTCGACGAGGTCGGTGTCGAAGGACTGCGGATCGATGGTGACCTCGGCGAACTCCGCGTCGGTGAGCGTGGCCTCGAATTGGTCGCCGGCGCCGCCGGTGCTGGTGATCTCGAGGGTACCCTCGCCGGCGCTATAGGTGGCGTCGCATTGGCCCTGATCGTCGCAGTTCTCGTAGATCAGCAGGCAGTTGGCGCAGGTGGCGTAGTTGTAGTCGTCGATCTGGAAGGTGCCTTCCGTGATGGCCACTTCGCCATCTTCACCGAAGTCCTCGTAGACCTGCAGCGACAGGTTGGCGTCGGTGTCGGCGTCCGCGGCCGTCGAAGCATCGACCGAGAAGTAGCCTTCTCCGGCGGTAGCCGTGACGCTGTCGTCGTCAGCAGTAAATCCTTCGACGTCGCAGGTGGTTTCGAATTCGGCCATCGGCTCGACGGTGACCGAGATGGTCGCGTCGTCAATGGTCCAGGTATTTCCGCCGTCGACGACGCTGGCTCCGGCCTCGGTGAACTCAACTTCGACCAGCTCGACGTCGGTGAACGTAGCTTCGAAGGTGCCGTCTTCGGTCTTCTCGAAGGTCGAGATCTCCATGGTACCGGAGACTGCCTGGAAGAAGGACTCGCAGCTCTCCTCGGTGCAACCTGCGGCGGTGATGAGGGTGTTGACGGGGTCGGTATCGGCGAAATCTTCAAACTCGAAGGTGCCGGTGTCGGAGGCTCCACCGTCGGCGGACAGCTCGAGCGACAGGAGTTGGTCGCCGTCGGTGTTGGAGGTCAGCAGCGACCAGCCGTTAGCGCTTTCTTCGAGCGAGCCGTCGTCGGCCGAGTCGAAACCGCTCAGCGGCTCGGTGGGCTGCTCGGCGTCCGGACCGGCGTCCTCTTCAGGCTCAGCGTCCGTGCCCGTATCCTCTTCGGTATCGGCGTCCTGTTCGGCGTCCTGTTCGGCGTCCTGCTCAGCGTCCGGTCCGGCATCCGCACCGTTGTTGACGTTATTGACGTTATTGTCATTGTTGGCGTTATTGCCGTTTCCGCCACCGTTGTCGTCGTCTCCACATGCCACCGCCAGGCTCATCATCGCGGCGAGGCAAATCAACGTGGTCCATCGTCTACTCTTGATCCAAACGTTCATCAGTACTTCCGTGTCCAAGGTCATCGATTATCAAAACGAGAGCCGCGAGCCTGGGTATAACCGCCCGAAGGCATGCGGCACGATAACCCTTGGGTATTAGGTTGACGGACAGAAATCAAGCCGCAGGCGGCTCGTATGCACAGCAGCCTGCCTCGGTGGCTAGCCTTTGTGCGCCCAGGTCGTGTAGAATGGAGGTGTTCCCACAGCCTCATCCAGCCCGTCTGATGCCTCGAGCCGATATGAGCCGCCACACCTCCATTCTTGTGATCGTCGCCGTTCTCCTCGTGCCGATGTCGGGCTGCTCGCCCGCCCAGGAGCAGGCGGACGCCGGTCTGCAGGATGTGGACGCCTCGGGCGCGGACGGCGGGATGGACGCCACTGACGCGGCCGACTCAGTGGACGCCGACACCGGCGCGCGGCTTGTGCATGCCGAGCGGGCCTTCGAGTTGGTCGACCCGTTTATCGGCACCGGGGGGCTGGGTTTTGGCTATGCGGCGCTGACGCCCGCTGCTCAGATCCCCAACGGGTTGGTCAAACTCGGGCCGGACACCACCAGGGGTGGGTCGCATCCGGATCTGGCACATTTTAGCGGCTATAATTTCGCCGACGGGGATGTCCGCGGCTTCAGTCATCTCCACCTGGTCGGAACGGGCGTACCCGGACTCGGAAACCTCGGCGTGCTTCCCGTCGCCGAGGTCGACGCCGAGGCACCGTGGCGACAATTTACGGCGATGGACAAAGACTCCGAGGCGGCCGAGCCCGGCTATTATAAGGTCTCGTTGCCCGACCTGGACGTCAGCGCGGAGCTGACGGCGACGCGGTCCGGAGGGTTTCACAGGTATAGCTCCGAGTCCGACCAACTGACGCTTCTCTTCGACCCGGCCTCGAGCGTCAAGGAGTCGCCGTCGATCGACGCCGACATCACCGTCGACGGCGATATCATCGAGGGTAGCGTGGTCTACGGGGGCGACTTCGCCACCCGGAGCAGGCCATTTGCACTGCACTTTTCAGCGGCCCTCGACACCACGCCTTCCGACGTGTCGACGTGGACCGATGAGGGTGTCGAGGGCGGTTCGGTCGCCGCGCAGGGTACACAGGCCGGTGCTGTGCTGGTCTTCGACGACGTCCAGCGGGTCGAGCTTCGGGTCGGGCTGTCGCTGGTCGACCTCGCCCAAGCCCGGCTTCACCGCGAGGACCTCGACGAACGCTCATTCGAGCAGGTGCGCCAGGCAGCCGCCGATAGCTGGAAACAAAAGCTCGGGCGGGTGCGAACCAGGGGCGGTTCGCTCGAGGACCAGACCATCTTCTACACCGCGCTCTACAATATCTGGCGCATGCCCTCGCGCCTCGACGGCCTCGACGGTCGCTATCGGGGGATGGACGGCGAGGTGCATACGGCCGATGGATTCGCCTACTATAGCGACCTATCGCTGTGGGATACCTTCCGAACGCTGCATCCGTGGCTGACGCTGGTCGATCCCGAGATGCAGGCCGACTGCCTCAACTCACTGTTGGCGATGAAGGAGGCCACCGGGTATATCCCGCGCTGGCCGGCAATGCTCAGCTATACGGGCAGCATGCTCGGGACGCCCGGTGACCAATTATTCGCCGAAGGTGCGCTCAAGCAGATCCCCGGCGTCGATTACGAGGCGGCCTTCGACGCGCTCTATGAGACGGCCACCCAAAAGCCGGCCGAGGGCGCGATGTTCAGCGGGCGCACCGGTATCGCGCGCTACATCGAACTCGGCTACGTGCCGGCAGACGAGGTTGACGAGTCGGTCTCCCGGACCCTCGAATTTGCCTGGGGCGATTGGTCGCTGGCCAATCTGGCCGACACTCTCGGCCGCGAGGAGGCCGACGAGCTTCGCCAACGCGCCGGCAATTGGCAGCACCTCTACGACGACGAGTTCGGCATCCTGCGCCCGCGCAACGCCGACGGCAGCTTCGTAGAAGATATAAGCGGGGGCTACGGAGATCGAAGCGGACACTATACCGAAGGCGGCCCCTGGCATTGGAGCTTCTATCCGATGTGGCAGCCCGAACAACTCGCGACCACCTTCGGCGGCGCCGAGGCGTTCTACACCTCGCTGTCGAGATTCTTCGAGAGGTCGGGCATCAACTCGGACGATTTCAGTACTGCCTTGCCCGACCGCTTCTACTGGCACGGCAACGAACACGACATCGGCTCGGCGTACCTCTTTCACTTCACCGAGCACCCCGAGGAGGTCGGCCGTTGGATTCGCCTCATCCAGAAGACCGCCTACACGACCGACCCCGATGGCATCCCGGGTAACGACGACGGCGGCACGCTGTCGGCCTGGTATCTATTTAGCGCGCTCGGCTTCTATCCGGTGGCCGGCGGCGACCAATATCTTCTGGGCGCGCCGCTCTTCCCCTATGCCGAGGTCGACGTCGCCGACGACCAGACGCTCGTCATCGAGGCCGACGGCGCGGGCCCCGACTCGGCACACGTCGTGGGCGTGCACGTCGACGGCGAGCCGGTCGAAGGGCCCTATCTTAGCCACGACCAGCTCAGGGGCACGACGCTGAGTTTCGAGATGGCCGGCGAGTAGATATATTCCTTGGCGAACGTGACTCGAGCCACGTGGTTTTTCGGAGGAATGTATAATGGGCGGCTTGCGAAATATAAGCGCATCTCACTTCATCGGGGTCGTCGTCACGATCGCCATCACTGCGTACATCTTCGGCGATTGCGCCGAGCAGCCGGGTTCGGCTCAGGTGCGTCAGGGACAGCGTATCATCTACCAGATGATGGGCGAGGAGACGCTTCGAGAGGTCGGGTTTTATGAGGCCCATCCGCAAGGGCGGCCGTCGGATTTCGTCGCGTTCGTGGAGACGGAAAGGCGATCGGCTGTGGCCGGAGAGCGTCAGTGAATTCAACGCCTCGGACCGAAAGCTGGCCACTCCCGACCCCGGTCGAGTGCTCAAACCCGATGGACTCTCCTTTTCGGCCCGCGAGCCCGTCAACGCGCTCGGCAAGCAGATCGTGTACATTCCGCGTGACGACGACGGACAGATGGAGATTCGCGGCTACGAGCATCCGGAAGCCAAGCCAGTATTTATCTATAAGTGGGACTTTCCGACGGACGCCGGCAAGATTCCCTTATGAGCTGCGCTCGACCAGGTCTCCGGCCCCCGCCTCCCGGTCTCCGGGCCTTGCGTCGAGACTATGCAATGGGTTGTGTTCCTCTTACACTCTCAACCCTAGAAGCTGACGGTTGAATTTCTCTTTGCCGCGGGCACTCCCCATGAAACTGCACATTCGCTGGGTCACACTAGTCTCGTCGCTGCTGCTACTTGGTCTTTCAGTCGGCTGTTCGCCGTCGAACTCCGAGCATACCGACGATGAGGCGCCGGCCGAGCAGGAAGAGAGACAGGAAGAGGCGCAAGTGGAGACGGCTGAGGAGCAGGAGGCTCCCGCCGAGATCAACCAGGAGACGTGCGAGGAAGCCTGCACGAAGATCGTCGACTGCGACCCGGACATCGACGAGGACTTCCACCAGCCGTGCGTCGACGGCTGCATGAACGAGGGCAAGCTCGAAGAGGTGAGCTGCTTTATCGAGAGTAGCTGCGAGAAGATTCTCGAGGATTCCTGCGGTATTTGAGCGTCAGGAGCGCGGGCCTACTTCCAGCGTCATGCCCGCTGCACGCAGACGCTCGACGAGCGCCATTCCCATGGCCGAGGCGGGCGTGAGCACGCCGCCGCCGAGGGCGTGGTCGGCCTCGTCGAAGGCCAGGCACATCGCCGATTCGCCCAGCATCATTGCGGTGGCTCCATAGCCGGGATCGGAGTCGGCGGCGACGGTCGCCTCGACCTCGAACGGCTCGCCTGCCTCGGAGGTGCCTTTTCCGATGAGCTTCATGGTGAAGTAGCCGCTCTCGATCGTCTCTCGGCTCGGGCCCTCGCCGGGGTACGGGAGTACGAATTTTTGCAGCAGCTTTCGGGTGGGCGCGACGGTCATCAGCCCGGCAAACGCGCCGAGGCCGGCGGTGAATCCGGCTGCGCGAAGCGCGCCCCTCGGCCCCGAGCCCATCGAGGACGTCTCTGAATAGCGAAAATCATGACCCCACTCGAACTCGAGCAGCGCGTTGCTTCGCCGCACGACCTTCTCGTTGACGCGGGCCATGATAAACGGCGCCGTCCACACCTCGGCGTCGTCGTCGTGGCGGACACCGGATTGGGAGCCGCCATCGGGGCCGTTTTGCTCGCCCTCGGGGTTGAGCGAATAGGGATGGCCGAGAGCCCGCCGCACCTCGCGGCTTTTGGAGGCCTTCTCGACGGCATTGGCCATACTATCGAGCGTGCCTCCGCTCATGCCCCCCTTGATCCTTTCGACGAATAGCTTGACTCGCTTGCAGGGCGCGCCGTACTCGCGTTTGGCGAAATCTTGGACGATCAAGGTGCCGAGGTCGCTGGGGATCGAGTCAAACCCGCAGCAGTGCACGATGCGCGTGCCGCCGGCCCGGGCGGTCTCGTGGTGCGCGTCGATCATTTCGCGCATCCAATGCGCCTCGCCGGTCAGGTCGCAATAGTCGGTGTCTTGCTCGACGCAGGCGGCCACCAATTTGCTGCCGTATTTATCGTAAGGACCCACGGTGGTGCATACCACTCGGGTGCGGGCGGCCATCTCGTCGAGGCTGGCCCGGTCGGTGGCATCGGCCAGCACGAGCGGGACGTCGGCGACGGCACCCAAGTCTGCCTTGAGCTCGGCTCGAAACCGCTCGAGCCTGGGCTCGCTGCGGCCTCCCATCGCCCACGCGAGCTCGCCGTCGCCGTGATTCTCGGCCAGGTACTCGGCGACCAGCCGGCCGGCAAAGCCGGTTGCTCCCCACAATATGATATCGAATTCGCGCTTCTTTTTATCATTCATGGCATCGAGTCATAGCCCAAAGAGGGCGATATCCACAAGCCGGATGGTGCGATGTGCATCACTTCGTTGCCCATCAACTTGCGCTTGGGCGCAAAAGGTACAAAGACCTAAGTACAAGCGCGTAAGTCTTGTGGATAACGAGAAGCTCGAGACACTCGATG
>JBKGZI010000008.1:0-36849 GCA_046545675.1 Persicimonas sp. | reverse complement strand
GCCATCACCTCGAGCAGCTCGACGAGCCGTTTGTCCTCGAGTTCATCGAGGACTCGCACCAACACCCCCGACTCCAGCTCGCTCAAGACCGCGGCGGCCTTCTGAAGGTCGGTCTCCTCGAGCAAATCAAAGAAGCCTCGCCGATGCTCGGGGGCCAGCGAGCTGAAGGTATAAGCGAGGTCGGCCGGATGGGTGCGGCCGATGATCTTTCGGAGCTGTGAGGTCGCGCCGCGGTGCATTAATTTGACCACCGAGGCGGTCAGCAGCTTATTTGATTCGCGTTTCATAAAATTTCGGGGCAACGGATCTGGCACAAAAAAAGCTGGCCGTCGCGAGGACAACCAGCTTGATCGGCTCTTGGAGTTACCGGAAGGACTCAGTCGCCCGAACCTTCTTCGTCGGTCTGCGAGGAACCCGGTTGCTCGAGCGCCCAGCGAGTCTCCTCAGCTGCCTGCTCGACCTCCCACTCCTCCTCTTCGGCGGCGGCCGGGAATTGCGCCGGATCTTTGGCCGTCGCTTGGCTGCCCGTCACGAGGTTGACCACGAAGAATAAGAAGACCAGCACCAGCCCGACGGCGACCAGATGCGACGCGCGCACATGCCGGGTCAGATGACTCACCTGAGAGCCGAAGCCGGCGACCTGTTTACGGGCTTTGGAGATCGACTTCCTGGCGCCCTCTGCGCCGAGTTCCGGGTCGCCCACGGCCTGACGATGCTTGCCGGTGTGGCGGTCGTAGGCCTGCATGAGGTTTTCGGGCTCGAGCTTGAGCTCGCGGGCATAGCTGCGCAGATGACCGCGCACAAATACATCGGCGCTGTACTCGTCGAACCGATCGCTCTCCAGATGAGAGAGCATCGTCCGCGGGATACGCGTCATTGCGGCGACATCTCCGAGGCTCAACCCGAGGGCTTGGCGAGCGTCTTTGAGAATGGCTCCAGGCGTCTTCTTTACAGCTTCGCGGCTCATACAACGTCGGCGGCGGCTAAGTACTTGAGGACTACGATGTTGACTGCGTCAAATCGTGACAATTATGGCAGCGCGAGACGCGCCCGTCGCTCAGCGCTTTGGAGGCGCTCGAAAGAACCGTCCCGGAGGTCGATTCTGGCGGTGGTTTTGCCACGTGATCATTCAAACACACCCAGCTCAGACTGTCAACATTTTAACATGGGTTCTCATTGCGGTAATATTGCAAAGAATCTTTGCGCTAGCCGCGCATTCCCCGTAAACTTGACACCCTATGGGGCGGCTGATAGCTATGCCGGGGTCCTGTCAAATTGGTTCCGGGGTGCCCTAATTATTACGATGTTTAGGATGTTGTAGTTTACGCGCCTGCAGGAGATGTCTATGCGTAGTCATGTTGTTGTTTCGTCCCTCTGCGCGAGTGCGCTCGGTCTGCTGCTTCTGTCGGCTCCGGCGCACGCCGCCGAATTCACCGATCTCCTCGACGCGGCTGACGACTTCGACGACTTCGACGAAGCCACCTACGATCCGTTCGATTTCAACATCGAACCGTCATTTCGCTTCGACCTCGCCAGCGCCCAGATCACTCGCGAGGCGCCGTGTGTACCCACCGAGGATTCGGGTATCGACAACCCCCGCCTGGTCGAAGATCCAAACCGCTGCCCGGCCCCCAACGGCCGGGCTGAGGGGGAGTGGGGCGAGATCGTCAACAATCGCGAGATGCTCTACGAGCACACCCAGAGCACCCTCGATGTGACCCTTCGGGCGGGGATCTATAAGGATCTCGAGTTCCGCCTGACCGTCCCGTACGTGCTCAACAGTTCGCACGGCCTCAAATATGACGACGAGGCCACCGGCCGCGGCGACGACGGCGTCGGCCCAGACAACTCCTCGGTCGACCCGTCCACCGGCAGGGTGCGCAACCGTGGCAACGATGTCTTCGACTCCGGCGACAGCGACAATACGCATATTGGCAACTTCGATGAATTCAATATGTACCGCTACTTCGACCTCGATGACACCTACGACCACATCGAGCGCAGCGGCTTCGCGGACCCCTCGATCGGCCTGTTCTGGGCTCCTTACAATGACGAGCGAGACGACACCAAGGCGACGCTGCTGCTCGGCATGGAGTACACGATGCCGATCGCGCCGGTAAAAGAAGCCGACGACACCGACGTCGGCGAAGGCAAACACGTCCTGCACTGGCGGATCGCCTCGTCGAAGCGCTTCGACTGGATCGAGCCGTATTTCGGCATCGACTACTTCCTGCCGCTGGCCGCCACCGACTCGCCGATTCGCGAGATCGACTCCCAAAACGAGGGCCAGGTCTTCACCAACCCCCCCCAACGCGGCGAGGTGACCGTCGGCACCGAGTTCATCCCCCACCAAGACGACGAGCGCGGCGAGCGCTACGCCATCGACCTTCGCTTCACCATGGGGTATGTCAGCGAGGGCCGCGACTACACGCCGATGTACGACCACATGGTCAACAGCGAGTGTAATTATAAGACCGTCGACGAGGTGCTTCCCGAGTTCGACGGCGCGGGCAACCTGACCAACCCCGACGACGTCGCCTGCGCTTGGATCGTCCAGCAGCCATCGAACGCCGACCAAAACGATCCGGTCTACGACCTCACCGCCATGGAACCCGACGAGCGCGAGAACGTGCGCTTCGCCACCGACGGCATCATGACCGTCGAGGACTACGGCACCTTCGCCGGGCTGCTCGGCTTTTATTTGCAGCCCTCGGAGTACTTCCAGCTCAAGGCATTGGTCCAACTCAAGCACCGCCAGGAGCACTTCCTGACCGACGCTCGCACCGGCCGCGACGTCGACGACTCGCTCGAAGACACCCCTGACGACACCGTCGACCTGACCGGCGAGGACGCTGCTCTCGAGCGTAACCCGGTCTACAACCCGACCTACGACTCCTCGAGCAACCGCTTCCGCATCCAGGAGTTCAACACCTGGTCGTTCATCGTCAATGCGGCTTTGCAGTTCTGATTCTGATACTGCAGAAAGTAAGATAGTCAGAAAGTGAGAGAGTAAGATTGTAAAACGCTCTACCGCACGGCCCGGGTTATCCCCGGGCCGTTGCTGTTTCTAACTCTCTCACTCTCTTACTTTCTCACTCTCTGCTGTTCTTTACGCGCTCGATACGATCGTAGAGCTCGGACTTTCGCACATCGAAGAGCTCGGCGACGACCTCTTTGATGCCGCGTGGGCGCATGCCCTCCTCGAGGAGCTCGGCGATCTTGTCGTCGATCGCCCGGTCGAGCTCTTCCTCGGAGTCCTCCGGCTCGAAGGGAGCCAGCACGAGCACGAACTCGCCGTGGATCTCACGGGAGGCGAGCTCGGCGCGCACCTCGGCGGCCGGTCCGCGGAGAAATTCCTCGTGCATCTTGGTCAACTCGCGCGCGGCGCAGACCTGGTGGTCGGCGCCGAAGACCGCCTCAACGTCTTCTAAGAGGGCCACGATTCGGTGAGGTGACTCGTAGATGAGGACGGTCACGCCCAACGGCTTGAGCGCCTCGAGGCGCTCCTGACGAGCTGTCGTCTTGGTGGGCACGAACCCCTCGAAGAAGAAGCGGTCCGTGGGCAGTCCCGAGGCGCTCAGGGCTACTATCGCGGCGACCGGACCGGGCAACGGCACGACTTCGTGGCCGGCGTCGGCCGCCTCGCGCACCAGGCGATAGCCGGGATCGGAGATCGTCGGCGTGCCGGCATCGGAGGCCAGCACCACCGTCTTCCCGGCGCTCAGCGCCGCGAGGAGCTCGCCGACGCGCTCACGCTCGTTATGCTCGTGAAAGCTGACGAGCTTGGGCTTTCCGTCGGCGCGCGAGATGCCCAAAAGCTCGAGCAGCTTGCCGGTGCGCCGGGTATCTTCGCAGGCCAGCAGGTCGGCCTGCGACAGCGCGTCCTTCTGGCGAGGCGTGGTGTCGTCGAGGTTGCCGATGGGGGTCGGGCAAATGATGAGCATGATCGCTAATCCTCAGGTCGAATGCATGTCGTCGCCACGACAATAAACACTGGGCGCCCCAAAAGGAAAAGGGCGGCCCGTGGTCGGCCGCCCTTTTCGACAATACACATTGCTCCATCAGCCCTACTTGCCGATGGCGAGTCCGAGACGCTCGCGGATCGTGAAGTATTCGTCGCTGATCGAGAAGAGCACCATCTCGCGGATCTTCTCTTTGACGGTCGCCTTGCCGATGGGGTTGGTGTCGTTTTTGATACAGCTCGCTGCTTCGTGCAGGTCGCCGCACAAGACCAATCCCATGCGAATGCAGGTGTGCTCGACCTGGGTCAGCCAAGCGGACAGGTTCGGGTTTTTACCCGAAGCCAGGTACTGCTGCATATATTTGCGCACCTGTGTGAGCATCTGCGCGGGCATCTGCTGGAGCTCCCTGATGACGTCGACGCCCTGCTCGCCGAGTTGCTGGGCGATACCCAGGCTCGGATCGGTGATGTGCATGGCGGCCATGAACAGCAACTTCAAGTTCTCGGTGGGGAAGCCTACCGAGCCCATATAGTGCTCCGGGCGCATCCAGCAAAGCTGCTTGCCGATGAGGAAGGCCAGCTCTCGGTCGCCCTTGCCCTGCATCATGTCCGCGCCGATGACCACCGCGGGGGCCTCGGCGTTGGCGTTGCGGATTCCCAGCGCCTGATCGCGCTTGAGGTAGACCTCGGGTGCGGGCACCACTCCGGTGGTGCGCGCCGAGTATTTGTAGATCTTGCAGAAGAGCATCTGCTGGTCGAGGTCGAGCTTGTCCTTTCTCGGGTGGACGCCCCAGACGTTTTTGACCTTTCGCGAGTAGTAGCCGCGCAGCCCCTGGCCGATCAGGCTCATGATGAAGCTGATGAGCATCTCCTGATCATCGTGGTACAGCAGTCGGTACAGTTCCTGCTTGAACTGGCCCTTGGCGGCCGGCAGGCTCTGGCCGAGGTACTGGCGGTAGAACTTCTCCTCCTGTTCGTTGGCGCTTTGCAAGAAGCTCAGCGCCGCTGACATACACCATGCCTGGTCGTATTGCTTGGCCTTGATATACGCTTTGAACAGCGCGCGATAGCTGTCGATGCGGAAGGGATCGAGCCTGATAAGCTCCTTATGCTGCTCGATCGCCCCTTGCGGGTCGCCGGCCTTCTTTTCGTAGAGCTCGGCCAAGATCAGCCGGGTCTTTGCATCGTTGGGGTTCAGGCCGACGGCGGCCTCGTAGGCGCCAATGGCGCTTTTGACGTGGCCCAGGCGGCTTCGGTAAATCTCGCCGAGGTTCGTCCACAGCAAGACCTTGATATTCTCCATCTCGCCGTCGTCTTTCTCGGCGACACGCTTGAGCATGCGCCGATAGGCGCGCTCGAGCTCCTTCCACTCCTTGGCCTCGGTCAGGATGCGATCGATGGCCTCGAAGGCCTTGAGCATCTTGACGTCGTAATCCAGCGCGCCGTCGAAGTAGTCGACCGCCTCCAAGGGGTCCCCGATCTCGTCACGATAGATGACGCCGACGGTGTAGTTATACTTGGAAGCCCGCGAATCGTTGGTCTCGTGCTCGATGAGCCGCTCGAGGATCTCGACGGCTTCGATCCACTGCTTGGTCTTGGTGTATAGATCGAGCAACTTGCGCAGCACGGCCATGCTCTCGGGCTCGATATCGAGCGCCTCGAGGTAGACCGCCACCGCGCGGTTGTAGTCGCCGATCTGTTGGGCGAGCAGATCGCCCATGCGCGTCAACAGCGCAAAGCGCGCGGCCGGCTCGTCCTCGGACTCGAGCATGCGTCGAGAGTACTCGACGACCTGCTCCCAATTCTCCTGCTCCTCGTACAGCTCGATGAGCGCCTCGTTGGAGGCGCGGTGTGAGCCGTCGATATCGAGCGCCTTGATGAAGTACTCGATGGCGCGTCGGTTCTCACCGAAGCGACGCTGGATGCGGCCGGCGCGGTAGTAAAGCTCGACCAACTCGTCGGTGTCGAGCTTGTCGAGGTGGTCGTATTCGAGGTTCTCGAAGACGGTGGCCGCCTTCTGGAAGTCCTCGTTCTCATAGAGCAGGTGCCCCAGCCCGTGGAGGGTCTCGAAGTGCGTGGAGTCGTGCTCGTAGGCCGCCCTGAAATGCTCGAGGGCGTGGTCGCGCTGCTCGAGTCGCTTGAAGGTCTTGCCGGCCTTCAGGTGCAGGTCGTGGAGCGTCTCGGCCTCAGCGCCCTGCTTATTATACTCCTCGATGACCAACTCGAGCAGCGGCACGGCCCGCTCCCAGCGCTGCTCGCGCATATACATGGCGATGAGCGGCTGGGCGGCGTTGACGTTGCGGGCGTTATTCTCCAGCGCCGTCTCGTAGTAGTTGAGCGCGCTGACCGGCTCGTCGAGCTTCTCCTCGTAGATTTCACCAATTTCGGCCAGATACTCGGCCTTCTTGTCGAGATCGCGCGAGGTGTCCTCGGCCTGCTTCAGGGCGCGGATCAGCGGCTGCCAGTCGCCCTTGCGCTCGTAGACGCGGCGCAACGCGGTGATGGCATCGGCGTGGCCGGGCACCAGCTCGAGGGTGGCCAGGTAGGCCCGCTCGGCGCCGTCATCGTCGAGCAGCTCATGCTCGAGCAGCTCACCGGCACGCGCGTAAATCTCGGCTCGCTCTTCGGCGTCGTCGAGCAAATCGACCAGGCTCATATAGGCGTCGACTGCGGCCTGGTAGTTGTCGACTTGCTCTTGTAAGCCGGCCAGCTCGAGCAGCGGCTCGGCCTGGTGTGCGTCGAGCTCGATCGACTTGACGAAGGCCTCGACGGCGGCGTGAATGTCGTCGAGCTTGTCGCGCCGGGTGCGGCCGAGCTCGTTGAGAATGTCGACCTTGCGATCGGTCTCCTCGACGACCTCGACGTGTCGCTGGAGCACCTCGACCAGGTCAAACCATCGTTCGAGCTCACGATAGAGCCGCTCGAGATTCTCGATGGCCCCCCGATGATCGTGCTGGACCATCAGGATATTATTGTAGCAATCGACCGCGCTCTCGGGGTCCTCGAATTGCCCTTCGTATACGGCGGCCATCCGGCCGTAGATCTCTACCTGCGCCTCGGGCTCGTGGGTCTGCTTGAGCCGGCGCTCGTAGATCTCTAACAACTCGTGCCACTGGGCGTCGCCCAGGTACAACTGCTCGAGCGCCTCGAGCGTGTGCTCGTGTGCCTGGTCGACGCTGAGCACCTCGTTATAGGCGTCGATCGCCCTTTGCGGATCTTCGAGACGCTCGTCGTAGATCTGTGCGATGCGCACTTTGATATTGACGATGTCGTCGGGGTCGTAGGTCGCCTCGGCCTTCTTGCGCAAGATGTCGATGAGATCTTCGAAGCGATCGTAGGCCTCGAAGATGCGCTCGAGGCTCTCCATCGCCAAGATATCGGTCTCATCGAGCACCAAGATCTCGCGATAGGCGCTGACCGCCTCGTCGATCTCGGCCATCTGCATCTCGTATAGCTCGCCCAATCGGCGCCACAATTCGATGCGCTCGTCGGGGGTGCTGGTCAGCGCGATGCGCTTCTCGATGATATCCGCCAGCTCCGGCCAGGAGGCCAACTGGCGATACAGGTCCTCGAGCTTCTCGAGGATCTGGGTGTTGTCCGGCTCGATGCCCAGCGCTCGACGCAGGTGGTAGACGGCGTCGTCGGGCTGGTCGAGCTTGTCGGCATACCAACCGCCGACTTTGCGGTGCAGGTCGGCGGAGTCGATGCCGTCGTCGAGCTCGGGCAAGACGTCGGCTGCTCGGCCGACGAGCTCATCCCACAGCTCGGTCTGCTCGGCCAACCGCTCCAGATCCATCAGGAGCTGCTCGTCGTCGAGGGTGTCGGCGCCGAAAGCCGACAATTGCACCAGCAGCGCGCTCTCGGGCTGGCCGAGGTGCTGCTCGAAGACATGCGCCGCCTGACGCAGCGTCTCGGCGCGCTCGAAGGGATCGTCTCCGACGACCTCTGCGCGGGTCAAATACAGCTCGACCAGGCTCTGCCAGGCCTGCTCGGTGCCCTGGTCGCGGTAGATATTCTCCAGCGCGTGACTCGCCGGCATATGGGTCGGATCGATGTCGAGCATCTGCTCGTAAAACGTGATCGCTCGGGCCGGCTCGAAGAGCTTATTCTCCCAGATATCGGCGATCCGTCCCAGCAACTCGAGGCGCTGGGCGTCGTCTTCGAACTGATCGGCTTTGACCTCGAGGACCTGCGCGGCCTCCTCCCACATGCTCTCTTGGAGGAAGAGTTGCTCGAGGTTCTCCAGGGCCAACGCGTTGCCCGGGTCCAGCGACATCACGTTCTTCCACGCCTCGATGGCGTCCTGGGGCTGCATGAGCATATCGCCGTAGATCTCGGCGAGCTCGATCCACAGCGACAGCTTGCGCTCCTGCTCGACTTGCTCGTGTTCGATGAGCCGGCTGACGACGCGCGGCAACTCGGAGTAGTCGCCCTGGCGCGTATAGATATTGCGCAGCGCTTCGAGCGCCTCGAGATGCTCGGGGTCGATCGACAGGACGTTTTGCCAGGCGTCGAGCGCCTGGAGCTCGTTGTCGAGCTTGTCCTGCCAGATGGTGCCAAGGGCGTCATAAAGCTCGAGCTGCTCGTGCGGCTCGTCGGTCAGACGGACCTCTTGCTCGAGCACGCCGACCATCTCGTCCCAGCGCTCCTCCTGCAGATACAGCCTCTGGAGCTCGCCGAGCGCATCGCGGTCGGTGGGCTCGTGCTTGAGGACCTCGTTCCACAGGTCGATGGCGTCGAGGGGGCGCTCGAGCATCTCTTCGGCCAGATTGGCCATGCGCGCAAAGAGCTCGACCTTCTCGTCGGGTGCGTGAGTCACCTCGGCGCGGCTCCTGAGCACCTCGAACAGCTCTTGCCACTGCTGACCCTCGAGGTGGATGCGCTCGAGCTGCAGCAGCGATTGCTCGTGGCCGGGCCGGATGTCGAGGATGCTGCGATAAGTGGCGACGGCGCGCTGGGGCGCGTCGAGCTCGTGCTGGAAGATCTGGGCGAGCCGATAGCTCAGCCCGATGATCTGGTCTTCGTCATACAGGCCCTCGATGCGCCGCTGGAGCACATCGGCCAGGTCGGCGTAGCGCTGCTGGTTCTCATAGATGCGGTCGAGCGCCTCGAGCGCGCGCGCCTCGCCGGGGTCGATCTCGAGGGCCTGAAGATAGGCGCCTTCGGCTTCCTCGACCTGCCCGAGGTGCTCGTCGAGCACGCGAGCCAGGTTGGTCCACAGGGTGAGCGCGTCCTCGTCGAAGATCTCGTCGTTATCGAGGGCGTCGACATAATAGCCGGCCGCTCGGCCCCAGCCACCGGTGCTGCGGGCGAGCTCCTCGAGATGCTCGAGCGCCTCGGGGTCGTCGGGCTTTTCGGCAAGTGCAGCGCCGTAGGCATTCAGCGCGCGCTCCTCGTCTTCCAATTCCGTCAGGAAGATGCGTCCGACCTGCATCAGCAACTCGTAGCGCTCGAAGTGATCGTCGAGCATCTCGAGGCGCTGCAGGTAGATCTCGACGAGCTTTTCGTGCTGACCTTTTTGCAGATAGTGCGGCTCGAGGATGTCGGCGATCTTCTGGACGGCCTGGCCGGCCATGAACATCTGCTCGAGCGAGGCGATCGCCTGAGCGTTGTCCGGATTGTCCAGCAACACCGTCTGGTAGACCTCGATGGCCTCGTCGGGCCGGTCGAGCGCCTCCTGATACAACGTGCCGAGGCGCAGCCTGAGCTCGAGCACTTCGTCGGGCTCGGTGGTGCTGTAGACGCGGTTTTGCAGGATCTCGGCCAGATTCTCCCACTGACCTTCGCGTTGGTAGAGCCGATCGAGCGCCAGGATTGCTTTTTGGCTCTCCGGCTCGCTCTGGAGCACTTGGTTGAAGCGGTCGATGGCCGGCTCGGATAGTTGGAGCTCTTCTTCGTAGATCCGCGCGATCCGCAAGTTCAGCTCGGTGATCGCCTCGAAGTCGGTGGTGTCCTCGAGGGTCTCGTCGAGCCGGTCGATCAAATCCTCCCAGGCGCCGAGTTCAGCGGCCAGGCGCTCGAGATGCTCGAGCACGTCCTCGCGAGCTGCGTTGACCCGCAACGCCTCGACATGGGTCTCGAAGGCGTCGTGGGGATTGGCGAGGTTCTCCTCATAGATGCGCGCGACCTCCCCATAGAGATCGAGCTTGCGCTCGGGGTCGTGGCTCGCCTCGATGAGCAGCTTGTAGACGTGGACGAGCTTTTCCCACTCGTCGGCGTCGGCATAAATCGGCTGGAGGACTTCTGCGGCCTCCACCTCGAATTCGCCGCGCGTGATCAACCCCTCGAGCGCCTCGGTGGTCGCCTCGTGATCGGGCGCTTCGTCGAGCACCTCGCGGTAGACCTCGATGGCTCTCAAAACGTCGCCAAGCTCGGTCTCCCACAGCCGGCCGACGCGGTAGCTCAGGTCGAGGCGGTCGGCGTCCATGGCCACCAGCTCCATCTGCCGCTCGAGGGTCTCCAGCAGCTCGTTCCACTGCTCGGTCTCGGCGAAGAGCTCGTCGAGCTTCTCGAGGGCAGCCAACTCGTCGGAGTCGATAGTCAGGACATTGCGATAAGTCTCGACTGCTTCGAAGGGCGCGTCGAGATGCTCGCGGTAGATCGGCCCCATGGCGTAGAGCAGGTCCTTTCTGGCCTCGTCATCGTCGGCGAGCTCGAGCTTGCGCTCGTAGATCTCAAGCAGCTCCTGCCATCGCTCGAGGTCGGTAAAGATCACCTCGAGTCGGTCGATGGCGTGCTGGTCGGCGTCGTCGACCTCCAGGACCCGACGGTAGACGTCGACTGCTTCTTCAGGCTGTTCGAGCACGTCTTCGTAGGTCGTGCCCGCCTGATAAAGGAGTTGTTTTTTGTCCTGATCTTGCTCGACCAGGCCGGCCTTGGTGACCAGAACGTCGACCAGCTCGGCGAAGTCCTGCAACTGCCGGTACAGCTCCTCGAGCATCTCGACGGTCTCGAGCTCCTCGGGAAATAGCTCTTGGACGCGGCGAAGCAGCCGGGCGGCTTCTTCGAGTTCGTCGAGCTGCTCGATGCACACGCGCGCCGCTCGCCACAAGAGGGCGTGCTTGATCTGCGGGTCCGTCTGGAAGTCGGCCTCGGCTTCGAAGCGCTCGGCGAGCTCTTCAAAATAGCCGATCTGCTCGGCGATGCGGTATAAATGCTCGAGGGTCGCCTCATTTTCGACCTCGTCGCGAAGCGCGCGGCAGTAGGTATCGAAGGCGTCCTCGGCGCGTTGGCCGCGCTGCTCGTGAAGCTCGGCGATCCGGTGCAGCAGCTCGATGCGCTCGGCGGGATCATCGCTGGTGTCGACCTGAACCTCCAGGGCATCGACCAGCTTCTCCCATTCGTCGCGCTCGATATACAGCGGCTCGAGGATGCGGCTGGCTCGACCACGCGGTGCTGGGACGACATGCATCAACTGCTCGAGCGCGGCCGTCGCGTTGGCGTTTGTCGGCTCGTCGTCGAGCACCTCTTCGTAAAGATCGATCGCCGCCTCGTACTGGTCCAAATGCTCCTCGAGCACCTCGGCACGGCGGTTCTTGACCTCGTTTTTCTCCTCTTCCTCGACCAGCTCCAGCTCGCCGTCGATATTGGCGGCCAGCTCGTGCCACATCTGTTGGCCGCGGTACAGACGGTTGAGCATACGCACGGCCCGCACGTTCTCCGGCTGGTCATCGAGTACGCCCTTGAGAACCGCGATCGCCTCTTCCGGATCATCGAGCAGGCGCTCGTGGAGCACTGCGATGCGGAACTGCAACTGCTCGGCTTCTTCGTCGCCCTGCGCCAGCTCGAGCTGGCGTTGGTAGACCGACAGCAGCTCGTGCCACTGCTCGGTGTGCGCATACAGCGCTTCGAGCTCCTCGAGCGCACGCGCCGAGTCGGGCTCGGCCTCGAGCACCTGATGGTAAAGGTCCTGCGCCGTCTCGGTATCCCCGAGCCGGTCTCCGTACATCTCACCGAGATCGAAGAGATAGTCGATCTTGAGCGCGTCGTCGTCGAGTTCGGGCAGAAGCTGCTCGTAGAGATCGATGAGCTCTTCCCAGCGATCGATGGGGGCGGCCACCCGGCGAAGCTGCGGGCGCGCGCCATCGTTGTCGGGCTCGAGGCGAAGCAGCCTGCAGTAGGTCTCGAATGCCTCGGTGTGATTGCCGAGCTCTTCGATCTGGGTGCGGCCGATGCGCTCCAAGAGCCGCACCTTGGGTGCGTGTTCTGCGGCCTCCTGCAATTGAATCTCGAGCACCTCGATCAGACGTACCCACTTGCCCTGAAGTTCGTAAACAGGGGTCAAATGGGTCGCGACGGCCTGGCGGAACTCGTCGTTGTCGAGATAACTCTCGATGGCCCGACGAGCCTCGTGGTGCAGCGGGCGCCACGACATGACCGACGAAAGCACGTCGACGGCCTCTTCGTCCTCGTCGAGATAATCCTTGCAGATCACACCCAGCTCGAAGCGAAGCTCGACGAGCCGCTCGATCTCCTCTTCGGTATAGACCGGCTCGTCGGAGATCTCCGCCTGGGACGCCTCGGAAAGCGCGTCGAGGGCCGCCTCCGACGCCTCTTCGATCAACTCGGAGTCGGAGACCTCGGGGTCTTGTTCGGCCTCGAAGACCTCGTCGGCAAATTCGTCCGGCGCAGGTTCGACGGCCTCAGCGACCGAGGAGGAATCGGCGAGCTGTGAAGCCGACGCTTCGACAAGTTGAGAATCCGACGCTTCGGTGCCGAGCCCTTGGCCCGAGCCGTCTTCGGCTAATTCGGACGCCTCCAATTCGTATTCGGCAGCGTGGGGCTCCGAGTCCTCGAGGCTCACCGCGGCGCCTGCCTCGTCCTCGGGCAGATCGACGGCGACTGGCTGGCCGCCGGTAAAGAATGCGTCCAGTGAGATGCTGGCAGCCCGCTCGAACTCCCGGTCTGCGGCGCGCTCTTCGATGAGCGCGATCTCGCGGCGGATGATCTCACCGAGCTCTTCGTGAGCCTGTTGGTCTGCATACAGCCGGTGCAACTGACGCAGCGTAGTCTCGTTGTCCTCGTCGAGCTCGAGCGCCTCCTTATAGCGCTCGATCGCAGCATCCATATCGCCGGCTTGCTGCTCGGCGATATCGGCCATGCCCTGCAGGATCTCGACCTTGTCAGAGACCTCCTCGGTAAGCTCGAGGCGGCGGCGGTAGACGCTCATCAACTCGTCCCATCGCTGCGAGCGTCGGTAGATACGCTCCATGGCGGCGAGCGCGTCGAGGCTCTCGGGTTGTTCATCGAGCACCGACTCGAACTGGGCGAGCGCCTCGTCGAGCTGGTCGAGTTGCTCGGAGAGCACCGTCCCCAACCGCAGACGTAGCTGCAGACGGGTTTCGTCGGCGAGGTCCTCATCGAGCGCGCTGCGGTAGGCGTCAGCCAACTGCGGCCAGCTATCGGCATGAGCAGCCGCCTGCTCTAGCGCCTCGATCACGTCGCTGGCGCTCGGGTCGTCGTGGAAAGCCTGGGCATACCAGCGAAACGCGCTGTGCGCGTCGTCGAGCTGATCGGCGTGCAATCGAGCGAGCTTGAGCTGATACTCTCGCCGCTCGGCCGGCTCCTCGCGATGCTCCAAGATGATCTGGAAGATCTCGTTGAGCTTGTCGAAGTCTTGCTTCTCGCGGGTGATCGGCTCGAGCTGGAGCGCGGCTTTCTCGTTGCGCTCGTCGATGTCCAGCACTCGCTGCAGGTCGCGTTCGGCGCGGCCTGTATCCTCGAGCACCTCGCGCCAGATGCGGGCGGCGCGCAGCAACAACTCGATTTTAACCTCGTCCTCTTTGATCGTACCGGCGAGGGTCTCGAGCACGCGCACCAGATCTTGGTGGCCGTCGCTTTGGGCGTAAAACGCCTCGAGAGCGTCCCAATCGCGGTTGTCGATATACAGACGCTCGAGGGCTTTTCTGGCTTTGAGATCTTCGGGATCGAGCTCGAGCGCACCTCGCCACGCGGCGATCGCGCGCTCGGAGTCCTCGAGCCGGTCCGAGTAGAGCATGCCGAGCTTCTGGCGCAGCTTCATCTGCTCGTCGGCGTCGTCGATATTGTCGACTTTGGTCTCGAGAATATCGGCGAGCTTCTCGTAGTCGCGACTCTTCTCATAGAGCGTCTCCAGAGCGTCGAGCGCGCTGGGATCCTCGGGCGCAAAGCTGCGCACCTCGAGCCACAACTCGGTGGCGACCTCGGGGTTGCGCAGACGATCACTGGCCAGTTGGGCGACCTCTTTGAAGCCCTCGGCCTTCTCCTGGTCGGTCTCGAAGGTCTCGATCTGCTGCTTGTGCACGTCGATGAGCTTTTCCCAGTCACGACGCTTCTCGTACATCTCCTTGAGAAATTCGATCGCGCCGGCGTGGTGGGGGCGAAGCTCGAGGATCGACTCGTAGGCCTTGATGGCCTCGGCCTGGTTGCGGAACTTCTCGAGGAATAGCTCGGCGATCTGCTCGTAGATCTCGACGGTAGCGGCGTCGGTGCTGACCAGCTCGGCCTTCTCCTGGAGCATGTTGATCAGCTCCGAGGCGCGGTTCATCTGGTCGTACATCTCGATGAGCGCGTCGATGGCCTCGAGATTCTCGGGGTCGATCTCCAGAATTTCCTTGTAGGTGTTCACGACCATCATGTCGTGATTCATCTCTTCGCGATAGACGCGGATCGCCTCGTGGAGCAGGTCGATCTTGTCGAGCTCGCGATCCTCGCCGAGTGCTTCGACCTCCTTTTTGACCAGGTCGACATACATCGGCCACTTCTCGGCGCGCTTGTACAGCACCTTGAGCCGATTGCTGACCAGCGGGTCGTCGACCTGACGGTCGAGACGGCGAAGCGCGTCGATCTGCTTGTCGAGATCGTCGAGCGCAGCGGCCATATTGGCCATATGCCAGTAGACCATGTGAGCCTTGTCATCGCCGTCCAGATCGTCGTGGCGCTGCTCGAGAGCTCGCTGATACTTGCGCCAGTTGTCAGTGGCCGCGTCCAAATCTTCGAGCGCGGACAGGATCTCCTCGTCGTCGGCAGCCTCGGCGCAGGCCGCGGCCTGATCGGTATCGCCGAGTTCGAAAAACGCGATGCGCGCCTGCAGCGCGTCGTCTTCAACCTCGTCGAAGACCGACTGCCAGAACTCCTGCGAATCCCACAGATAGCTGGTGCGGCGGTAGAATGGCTCGCCGACTCCAAGCTCGACGGCTGCACGCCACAGATCGAGGCCGTCCTCTTCGCCCTGACGATGTCGCGACTCGAGTCGCGCTGCGCAGCTCAGCAGGGTCAGTGATTCCTCGCCACCGCCGGCCTCACGCGCCTGGCCGATCAAGCTGACAAAGCGATCGTGCCAGGTGTTCTGGGGCTCTTCCTCTAGCTCCTCCTCGAAGTCGACTTCAGCCTCAGATTCCTCGTCGACTTCGGCCTCGGACTCCTCTTCGAAGTCGACTTCAGCCTCAGATTCCTCGTCGAAGTCGGCTTCGGCCTCGGACTCCTCTTCGAAGTCGACTTCAGCCTCAGATCCCTCGTCGAAGTCGGCTTCGGCCTCGGACTCCTCGTCGAAGTCGAAGTCGGCCTCGGACTCCTCTTCGAAGTCGACTTCGGACGCCTCACCAGCCTCCAGGATCTCCTCGACTTCGGACTCGTCG
Organism: Persicimonas sp.; assembly: GCA_046545675.1. Taxonomy (GTDB): domain Bacteria; phylum Myxococcota_A; class Bradymonadia; order Bradymonadales; family Bradymonadaceae; genus CAYLTX01. Next base: position 21,273 of record JBKGZI010000008.1, on the reverse strand, counting down.
TCGTCGTCCTCGAACTCCACTTCAGCGCTGGCTTCGGACTCGTCGTCAACCTCTGCGTCGTCGAATTCGGGGGGGGCCTGCGGCGGAGTATTGGGCGACTCGTCGAGGAGCATTTCCTCATCGAGCTCCATGGTACCCGGATCGTCCTGTTCCACCAGATCTTCCTGTTCGACCTCGGCCGTCGCGGGTGTCGCCTCTTCGAGGACCATCTCCTCATCGAGCTCCATCGTGCCCGGATTCTCCTCCGCGGGAGCTTGGGGCGATGCCTCTTCGAGGACCATCTCCTCGTCGAGTTCCATGGTGCCCGGAGCTTGCGCCTCCACGGGCGCCTCCTCGAGGAGCATCTCCTCGTCGAGCTCCATCGTGCCCGGATTCTCCTGAGCTTCGGGTTCGACATGGGCGGTATGGGGCGCATCTTCGACGTCGACCGGCTGACCCATCGCGGCGAGGTGCTCTCGGGCCGCTTCGTTGTCCGGGTCGATCTCGAGGGCGATCTGGAAGCATTGAGCTGCTCCTTCCTCGTCGCCCAGGTGGTCTCGGTAGACCTCGCCAAGCTCGACCGAAGCGCGCGCCTGAGCAGCGGCATCCTCGACGTTTTCGACCTCGTCATACAACAGCTCGGCCAACGTAGGCCAATCCTGCTGGGTACGCGCCAGTTGTTGGTGGGCCCAGCGCGCAGCCAAGTTGCCCGGGGCGAGCTCGACGGCATAGAGATAGGCGTTTGCGGCTTCCTCGGCGTCGCCCAGCAAATAACCCAGAATGGTGCCCATGCGCTGGTACAGCCGGCTCTGATAGCCGGCGTCGTCGAAATACTCGAGCGACTCGGTGAAAAAGCCCAGCAGATCTTCGGCTTCGCCCTTGAGGGCGAGGTCGAATAGATGCGCCTCGATCGACACGTAGGTGTCTTCGCCGAGCTCGATGGCCCCGGCCACCTGCTGTAACGCTTGGTCCAGATCGGCCAATTCGACTGCTGCCAGCCGTCCAGCTTCCAAAAGGAGACGGGCGCCATATTCGGCGTCGTCGGTTTGCTCGGCGCAATCCTCGAAGGTGCTCACCAATGAGCCGACCTCCGAGCCAAATTGCCGCTCGAGTTCTTTGACCGGTCCAAGGTTGTAGGGATCGGCTGCCAGTCGCGAAAGGAGTTCCTGCATCTGAGTCTCACGATCCATGAGCTGTCAATTCACCTTGTAGAGTCTGAAATGGCTCCCGGCGCAGTGGAGCGTCCGGGTGATAGAACTGGAGAAAAAAGTGTGTGCCTCGCCGAGATACCAGCGTGCGGTGTCGCCGTCGCGGCGGAGGGTCACCGGCTTGATTGGCTGGCGTTCGACGGGTCACTCGTTCCTCGGTTTGATGCCGAGTCGCATCGGGCAGCATTGATCGTCGCACGATAAAGCGTTCACCGACGTATACCATAGGCGGCCGCGTGCGAGCAATCGGTGCCCACGACTGTGTTCGTGGCCTTTGGCTCACTCGTCGGCCTCTTCTTTGGCGGTCTGTAACTCTTGTAATAAGCCTTGAGCCGCGCTTCGGCGTGCTTGATCCGAAGACCGGCCGAGGTACTGCTCGAGGACTTCGATGGCCGCATCGTGCTGGCCGAGGTGATTGCGCACCACGGCCAGGTTGAACGTCGCCGGCACGTGGCTCGGGTCCTGCTCGATGGCGCGCTCGAAGCTCTCTGCCGCCTCCTCATGGCGCTCGAGCTTGAGCTGGGCGACACCGCGACCGGCGTTCAGACGCGCGACATCCTCGTTATTGAGCAGCGCGTTGTCGTAGACCTTGAGCGCCTTGTCGTAAAATCCGTATCGTAGATAGAGATCGCCGAGCGCGTGATAGGCCGCCCCGCCCGGGTCGTCCTCGTCCATCTTCATGCGCGGGTTGGAGCGAATGGACTTGGTGAAGCTCTCCACAGCAGCGGGGTAATCAGCCAGGGCCTGTTGGCTCAGCCCCAGGCGAAACCAAGCCCGTGCGTGTCCCTCGTCGATCTCGACGGCGCGCGTCAACTCCTCGACGGCCACGTCGTGCTCGCCTTTGTCGGCGAGCACCGTGCCCAACTTATACAAGATCTTGGCGTCGTCGGGCTTGCGGCTCAGCGCGTCGCGGTAGGCCTGCTCGGCGTTATCGAGCTCCTTGAGCCGCTGATGGTATAATTGCCCCATGTATAGGGCCGGCTCGGCGAAGGTGGGATCGGCCTCGGAGGCCTCCCTGAGGTGGCGCACCGCGGTCATCGATTTGCCCGATTGAAAGGCCTCGATGCCCTTGTTCATCTCGCGTACGGCCACGGCGCGGTCTTGATTGCACCCGACGGACAGCACCAGAAGCGTGCCCACGAGTAGCGCCACCAAATATCTCGGCGAGGAGAAAAGCCCCGCGCGAAAAGTATCTTCCATATCCAGTCTCTCCCGTCGTCCGGTGTTGGTCCTGACGGTGTGATGATGGGTGGTTTTCGATCAGAAATCTGCTGGCATCATAACCCCTCGGCACCAAGAGCCGCAACCTCCTTTGCCCACGGCGGCATCTCAATCTTCGGAGCCGCTCGAATCCTCGAGCGGTGAACGCCCGACGTCGACCAGCTCGCGGTGCAGCACCATTCGCACATACACTCTGGAGGCCACGGGATCGCGGGTGGGCGCAACGTCGAAGCGCAGGCGGCCGAGTACGGACTCCACACACTGCTCCAGTCTCTGGTTATCGGCGCTCGTCGAGACCATCTCGACGCCGGCTACACGACCGTTGCTGGTCACGAGCAACTCGTGCAGCGTGCGTCCCTCCAGCGTTCTGTCCTGTTGCAGGGCGAGCCGATAGCAGCGTCGGCTGGCGGTGGTCAGCAGCGACTGGGCACCGCCGGTGCTAATCTGGCCGGGGCGGTCGGCTTCGAATGTCACCGTCACCTGGCCGCTCACCGCCGGCGCCGCGTTCGCGTCCGGATCGATGGTGTGGTCAGACACCGGCGGCGGGACGGTGCGCTCCACAGCAGTCGGCTCGCCGCCCGAGGCGCAGCCGGCCCCTGCGAGCAGAAGCACGACCATGGCGATCCAACGGACGCTTCGCTGCGCCCACAGAGGATCATTTGCACGCCCGAGATGCGGTGAGTCTTGGTTCAAGCCGAGTCCATATGCAAACGCGCCCGTGCAGATGGCACGAGCGCGTCGGTGAGCCGTGTACGCCGAGCGGCGAGACCTATTGACGGCTGAAGTTAAATGGATAGTTGACCACGACCATGCCGCCGCCCTTTGGCTCCGGGAACACCCAGCGCTGGATCTTCGAGGTCACGCAGGACTCGACGGTCTGGTCGTTCATGGTCGAGTTGCTCACCACGGCGGAGACGACGTCGCCGGTCGGCGAGATCGTGAATTTGACCTTGATGCGCCCCTTGAGGGACTTGTTCTTCTGCAACTCTTTCTCGTAACAGTAGGCGACCTCCCGGCGGTGCTTGCGGATGACGCGCTGGATGATCTCCTTGTCGAGCGAGCCGGTCACCGCCGGCTTGCCGGGGACAACCTGAGGCAGCTTATTCTCCTTCTCGCCGAGGTTGCCGGCACCCTTGCCATAGCCCGAGCCGCCACGGCCGCCGCCGCCGCGCCCGGAGGTGCCCACGTTGGCCATACCGAAGCCAGATTCGGAGACGCCGCCGCCGCCGCGGCCCGAGCCGGCGACACCGAGTCCGCCAAAGCCTTTGGCCGCGCCGGTTTGCTCGCCTTCCATATTTCCGATGGCGTCGACCGCGTCGCTGCCCACCGACTCGGAGCCACTACCCCACATGCTGCTCAGCTCGTCGTCGTTGAAGACCGACTCGACGCCGGCGTTCTTGGCCACGTTGGTATCGTGTGCCTTCTTGATCTCGGGGTCGGCGTTGTCGGGCGGCCCCTCGACGGCCATCTGGTTGTCGTCTTGCTCTTCGTCTTCTTTGCCCGCCTCACCCTCTTCACCCTGATGCTTGGCGGCTTCTTCTTCATCGCCGCCATCATCGTCGAGCCAGTCGGGCTCCTCTTCTTCTTCCTGTTCGGGCTTCATCATCATTTCGACGAAGCGATCCTCGGCTTCGAAGCCGTCCAACTCGAGGCTTCGTGCGTCGTCTGGAAGGGTCATGGCCAGCAACAACAACAAAATATGAGCCGCCGCGCTCATCGCCAGGTACGGGATCGGATCGGTGTCGATCTTGAAGCCACCGCCGATGACCGTGGGCATATCGGTAAAGTGGACCAAAAAGGTCGTCGTACCGACGTCGATGCGAGCGCTGCTCTGCTTGCCCAGCGGCACCTCGTGGGCACCCGTCGCCTCCGAGCTGGGCCGGGCGATCCCCTGCTCGACCGCCTCGTCGAAGCTATATTGCTGGTCGCCGTTTTGGACGAACCCGGACATCGACGCGTTGAAGGTCAGGAAATACGAGCCGTCCCGAAAGCTGACGAAGGGAAAGCTGATATCCTGGCCGAAGGCAGCGTCCTCGACGACGAAATCGTTTTCCTCATCCGGCCCGATGGTCACCGTGCGCGGCGTGCGAAAGCTGGTGACCGACAACACATGATCGGACCACAAGAGCGCGACCTCGAGTGTGTCGCCCCCGGTGCTCTCGAAAAATTCGTCCTGGTACAGCTCGCTGTCGGAGGGCCCGTCATAATAGCTGGCGCTATCGGATTCCCCACTGTCGACAAAGCCTACTGGCTCCTCGGTGGCGATCCACTCGCCTTCCGGATCATAGTAGCCAAACGCGACCTGCCACTCGCCTTGGTCGTCATAATAGCCGTAACCGGCGTGGTACTGGCCGTGTTGGTCGTACCAGTAGGGGATGTAGTTGTTGTGGTCGTCGTAATAGCCCTGCTGAGTGTAGGGCTCGACGACGGTGCCGTCTTCGAGCGTAATTTGAGTGTTCGATGGCTGCTGGGCGGCCTCGTGCTGGCCGGCGGATCGAGCTGCCTGGCGATCTCCGTCGAGTTGGTCCTCGGACGGTTCCGTGACGACGGTGGCGTCTGCCTCGCCGCCAAAGTCCATCTCGCCACCGGCGGTGGCATCGGTGTGCGCGCCGGCCTCTACGAAGTGGACGCGAACGACGGTCTCACCGAATTGGAGCTCGTCGCCGTCAGAGATCTCGGCCTTGGTGACCTTGTCTCCGTTGACAAAGGTGCCCGCGGCGCTGCCCAGATCGATGACGCTATACGTACCACCCGACCCCTTCTCGATCACCGCGTGGATACGCGAGACGTTCGCGTCCTCCAGGCGCAGATGGGAGCTGGCCAATTTACCGATCTTGACGACGTCTTGGTCGAGCTGCTCGGTGCGAACCGACTCGCCGTCTTGAATGATCTCGAAGCGCAGTGTGACGCTATCTTGACTCATCGCTGAGTTATCCCTCGAAAGTGATGCGCGCTGAAAAAAATAACAGCACAGATATTCGTAAGCCGGACCCCGTTCGGGCGCCGCTTTGGCGCTACGGCTCTCTTAGAGCTCCTCGACCGATTCGAGCATCTCCGGGATGAAGTCGGAGCGAATCTTGATCAAGCTGCTCGTCTTCCCGTGAGTCTGCGCGGTGACGTCCTCGCCGTCCGGCTTGACCAGGTTGCCGGTGACGTCGTCACCATCGAAGTCGTAGACGGTCTCCTCTTCATACTGCTCCCCGCCTTCGCCTTCCTGGCCGACCTCGGGTTGTGGCATATCCTGAGCGGCCAGCAACGCCGGGCTCATAAACGATAGTACAGCGACGAGTACTACGAGTTTCTTCAGCATAGCTGCTCCTGCAATCACCAATCGTACCAAAACGCGAGTTCGAGCCGTCACCTGAGACGGACTCTGCGGCTTCGTGATGGTCTGACACCGGCTGGACTCAAAAGTTCCGAGAACCCCGATAGTCTCGACCATAAAATTTCCAAGCGACATGGCTTTAGCTTCCTTAATGTACCACAGCGACAACTTCGCGCAAAGTTAAGCACTGTGCGCTCGAGTACACTGCTGCGCCCGAGCGAACGCAAATAGAAACGCCCGCTATTTTGTACTAGCGGGCGTCTCTACAGCGAGTTAGGCGGCCGGCATCAAGTGTCTCCCCCGTCGTTGGCGGCTTTACCGTCTGCGTCCTCAGCCGCGTCGTCCTCAGCCTCGTCGGAGCCCTCATCAGCGCCGTTTTCATCGGGCTGGTCGGCCTTTTGCTGCGCCTCCTGTTTCGCCTGCTTTTTCAACTGGGCGACCTGCGCGCGCATCTCCTTGACCGTCTGGCGTAGCTGCGGCAACTGCTCTTCGGTCGACTCGATGATCTCGTTGACCTGGCCGATGCGATCGTTGGCGGCCTTGCGCCGCTCTTCGTCGCCACTGTCATCGTAGGCCAGGAAGTTCCGGTAATGCTCGATCGCCTTCTCATAATGGTCGATGGCGGTCTCGAGGTTCCCGATATTCCATTCGGTGCTGGCAATGCCGTGCTCCATTTGTGCGACCGGCTCGGAGCTCTCGGGGGCCTCGGGCGGGTCGCTGTTAATACCCGACAGGGCGTCCTGGGCTTTGTGTTCGTGTTCGATCACACCCAGATTGAACTCGACCTTGGCGTGCTCGGGGTGTTCTTCGAGGATCTCGGCGTAGATCTTCTCAGCCTCCTCGAGCTCGTTCATGCCGCGCTTGGCCACGGCCACCGAGATCTTTGCGTCGATATTGTCCGGCTGCTCCTCCAATACACGCTCGAAGTGCGCCAGGGCGCGCTCGTAGTCGCGTACGTTGAGGATCACCGCCCCGAGATTCATGCGCGCCGGAATGTGATCGTCCTGCAGTCCCACCGCCTCGCGGAACTGGCGAATCGCCTCGGTGACATCGTTGCGGGCCAGCTCGACCAGCCCGAGCATATTGTGCAGATCGGGATCTTTGAGCCCCGCGTCCATCTTGAGCGCGTTGAGGATAACCAACTTGGCGACGTCGTGATTGCCCCGATCGTAGTAGATCCGAGCCAGATTGGTATAGGCGGTGACGTTGCTGGCATCGCCGGCCAATGAGAGCCGTGCGTGGCGCACTGCTTTTGGAAAGTCATCCTCTTCGCGCAAGAAGACGCTGATATTGTTGTGAGCAGCCGGATTATAGCTCTCGGACTCGAGCGCGCGCTCGAATAATTTGCGGCCGCGCTCGCGATCACCTTTGTCCAGGGCCATCATGCCCAAGTTGACGTGGGGAGCGCCGAGGCTGGGCGCCGATTCGATGGCATTTTCATACGCCTCGCGCGCGTCGTCGCTGTCGCCATTCTCCTCATAGAGCAATCCCAGGTTAAACCACGCCTTTCCGAAGCCGGGATCCTCGTCGACGGCGTCCTCGAGGGAGTCGATCGCCTCGTCGAGGCCCTCGGGCCCCTTCTCCTCGTAGACCGCAACGGCCTTTTCGAACTCTTCTTTGGCGTTGACACTGGCTGTGCCGCCCTGAGCGAGCTGGGAGCCCTCGTCGCGCTTGACCGCCGAGGACGACGAGCACGCCGTGCCCCATGCGATGACCAGCGCCAGCACGACCAACACGGCCGGGCGAATCGTTCGACAATCAAATCTATTGATTTGCATCATATTCGGTCTATCCAGAAGGTGCTTCAGGCCCGGAAGCCGTCTCCGCAGCCAGATGATCTGTCTATCGTCGAGCCGCCTCAAGACGCCGGCGCCTCTTGGTCCTCGCCGTCCTTTTCACTTACGTCCGGGTCGTCCATGGACTCCTCTGTGCTGTCTTCACCAGCCCCTTCGTCGAGGTCCTGCAGTCGGTCCTCTTCTTTGACGTTGGTGATGAACGCCGAGCGCATAAAGCCGGGGTTGAAATGCTCGGGCTCAGCCCGCAGCTCCGAGGGCCTGCGGTAGTCCTTCGGGCGCAACTGAGCCAATTCGATCTCGGCGCGCTTGCTATATTTGTTGAACCAATTGCGCTTCAATGCGATCTCCAGGGCCTTCTCGTAGGCATCGACGGCCTTGATTTCGATACTGGAGGCGCGGTCCTCGAGCAGGCCTTTGTAGATCTCGGTCTGGTCCTCGGTGAGCCGATCGGGAACCGGGCTGTCTCGCACGGTCTCGGCAAAGTCCTGGTACTGCGCTCCGATGCGGTACAACGCAGCGATCGCCCAGTCGGGACGCTTGAAGGTCAGCACTTCCTCGAAGATCTTTTGGGCCTTCTCGGCGACCTTCATCTTCTCCTTGATGCGCTCTTTGAGGTCCTCCTCGTCGGAGGACTCGATGGTAATGGCGGCCATCTCCTCGAAGATATCCTCGCCCTTCATGAACTTGGCCCGGGCGGCCGCATCGGCTCCCTCGGTCAGCCCTTTTTGGGTCTCTTCGTCCAGCGAGTCGTAGATCGCGAGGGTCTCGTCGAACTCATCGAGGGCACGCTTGCGGTTACTCTCGCCGCCCAACTCCCAATAATACATGCCGATGGCGGTCTGTGCCTTGAGAATGCGGTCGTGGTCGGACTTGTCGCCGAAGCGGCGCAGGAAGCTCTCGTACTGCTCGAGGCCGTCTTTGTCCTCACCGCGCTTCTCGTGGATGCGTGCGATCTGGAAGTAGGAGATCGCAGCCCGCTCGGGCTTGGACTTGCCGTACAGCTCCAGATATTTCTCGTAATCCTTGATGGCGCGGTCGTAGTGGCCCAGCCCGTAGCGAAACTCCGAGGCGTTAGCCAACGCCGGCTCGGAGTCCTCGTGGTCGGGGAAGTTGCGCACGAAGAGCTCGTAGAACTTGGCCGCTTCACTATAGACCGCCAACGCGTGGTAGTTGCCGCCGATATTGAACAACGTCTCGGGGGCGAGGTCGGATTCGGGGGCGGCCTGCAGAAGGAATTTGCGCACGGTGATGGCCTTGCCGAGGTCCTTCATGCGCTCGAAATCCAGCGCCGCGTTGTACAGGGCCTTGTCGACGTACTCGTCTTCGTCCGGGAAGTCGCGGTAAAATTGCACGAAGCATTTGGCGGCGTCCTTCCAGTCCTCGTTCTCGTCGTGGATGGTGCACTTTTTAAAGCGGATCTGGACGTTGAGCTTGTTCACGTCCTCCATGAACGGCCCGTCGTCGAGCGGGCGCTCTTCGATATATCCGACCACTGCCTCGTGGAGGCCGTCGAAGTCTTCGAGCAGGTTCAGGGTGTCCAGGTGCAGGTTAGCGGCGATGATCGACAGGCGGTGATTGCTGTGGTTGTAGGCGATATCCTTGAACAGATCCAACGCCTCACGGAAGTGGTTGAAGTCGTAGTAAGTGCGCGCCATCGTGTACTTGACGTCGACGATACGCCCGCCGTCGGGGGCATGCTTCATGTAGCGCTCGCACGCGTTGATCAGCTTTTTGTGGATATCGGGGATCTCTTTGGGCTCGGGCGGCCCCTTGGCCTGCTCTTCGCCCTCTTCGCCTTCTTCTTCGTCGTCGTCGGTGTCGTCGTCGGATTTGGCGGTCTTGGAATCATCCAGATTAGCCTTGGCCTCGGAGACGTCGACGACCTTGAAATAGGCGAGCACGGCGGCGTGGACCGACTCCTCGGTATACTTGCCCTCCGGGTCGATCGAGAGCACCCGCTCGTAGGCCTCGGCAGCCTGCTCCCACTGCTGGAGCTTGTAGAGCAACTCGCCGTAAAAGAAGGACATGTCGTACTTCTTCGGCGAGTCATCAAATGTGGCGTGGTAGTGCTTGTACAGAAAGTAGGCCATCGAATATAGATCGGCGTTCTTGGTCTTCTGCGCCTCGCGGTGGTACTGGGTCGACCACTGGCGCACCAAGCTCTCGACGCGCTTTCGAATGCGCGGGTAGTCGTGCTCTTCGGCGTCCTCGAAATGATCGTCGTCGGCCAGCTGCACCAGCTTCATCATCCGGATGAGCTCCTGGATGGATTGCTTGCTATATGCGTTGGCGACGGTCTGGTTACGCACGATTTCATATTGGTAGTCGATCGTCTTGACGCTGGTTTTGTTCTCGGCGATGAGCTGCTTGTACATCCGCGTCGAGTCGGGCGTGTTGCCCTGGTCGCCGTAGTGAATCGCCAGGCGCTCGGCCATACCGAGCCAGTCCTTCTTCTCATCGCCGGCCAGATCCTTCAGGAAGGGGATCGCCCCTTTGGGGTTTCCGATATGTGCGTAGGTGCGAACGATATCCTTCTGAGCCTGCCGGATGAGCGCGCCGCTATTGGGGTTGTCGGGGTTATTGCGCGCGTGCTCGATGACCTCCAAGAAGGTGTCCAGTGCCCGATCCTTCTGGTCCATATTATATAGGCACCAAGCTGCCTTGTAGCGCGCATAGGCATAGACGCTCGAGTCCTCGAACTGAGCGGCCTTCTGGTAAGCGTCGTAGGCCTCTTCGACCTGGTCGTTATTGAAGTAATACTCGCCGAAGGACAGCAGCACGTTGGGTTTGTATTCGGTGTTCGGGTAGTTCCCCAGCAGCGTGCGGAACACCCTCATCGCGTCTTCCTGATCACCGATCTGCTGGAGGTTCGTACCCAGGAAGAACAGGACCTTGTCGAGCTCCTCGAACTCCGGGTAATTGCGCGCGATCTGCTTGTAGAGGTCGACGGACTTCTCGCGCAGCCGCTCGGATTCGGCGAGGTTCTGGTCCATGAGCATCTCGCAGCGCTTGACCGCTTTCTTCTTGCCCTGGTCCTCGAGCGCGTAGCACTCGTCCTGCTTGTCGAACGCCTCGAGTTCGTGGGACTTCGACTTGTCCCAGTACATCTCGGAGAGGTTGAACATATATTCGGCGCGCTTGGGGTTGTCCTGCGGGGTGCTGTCGAGCAAGTCCTTGAGGCGCACGATCTGCTCGTCGGCGAGCTTGACGTCCTTGAAGCTCTTGTCCTCGATGAACTCGTCGGCCTGCAGGTTGGCCTGCTCCCCGGCCTCCTCTTCTTCATCTTTGAGGGTCGGCGCTTCCTTCTGGTCGGTGGCCTTCTCGACCTCGATCGCCGCCTCTTCTTTTTCCTCTTCCTCTTGAGCGGACGCCTCGAACCCAACTCCCAGACACAGAACGACAACGAGCCACGAAGCCCATCGGCCAGGTTTTGCAAAGACAGAGACGCGGTTAGAGAAGATGCTCATCTTGTGCTCCTCAAATCAGATCATCGACAGGCCCCGAGGTCCGGGGCGAGCGGCGCCACAGAACCTTTAGCGGCTGCACTGCGAGTTGATATTATAGACGTAGGCGCCCAGCTCATCTCGCCAGTACTCGCCCTGGAAGGTCCAGTACATTTGCTCGTCACTGATATTCAGAGACGGCTCGTCGGTGACATCCCCTTCGACCTGCATGCCCGCGCGGATATCGGCCTGGACCTCGCCTCGCTCGGCACGCGCCACCTCGAATAGGATTTCCTTTTGCTGGACGATAAGATCATTGAGCTCATCGACCACCCGCGACAGCCGCTCGCGGGCCAGCCCGCCGGCGTCGTCGACGGCAAAGCTCAGCCCCAACTCGGACTCCTGCATCAGAGTGCTGCCCAATTCGCTCGACCGCCATGAATCGGGCATCCCGCCGATCTTTTCCTTTTCCTGCTCGATGGTCTCGACGAGGGCGAACTTACGTTCGACCTGCGCGTCGTCCAGTGCGGCGTTGACGATCTGGTAGACCTGCGGGTCGAACTCGACCTCGCCTTCCTCACGCTCTTTGAGCCAGGTGTACATCTCCATGGACCCCGGGTAGTCCTTCAGAAGCGCCTCGACGTCCTCCTGAAGCGGCTCGTAATAGTAGCTGAAGTCGTCGAGCACGTGGCGTACCCGCTCATATTTGCAGTTATAGAAGAAAATCACCGCCGACAGGATCGGCCCCTCGGGGAAGTAGGCGTCGGCGAAAAACGGCGAGTTCAGGCTGTGAAGGTTACCCAATGCCTTATTATAATCATCGGTCTGGAAGAACGCCCAGCTCGACTCGAACAGCGCATCGGCCCAACGATTCGAGTTGCGGTCGACGCTCGAATAATATTTGAGGCTCGTCTCGTAGTCGCCGGTGGAGTAAAAGACGCGCGCCATCGCCAGGGTGGTCATCTCGAGCAACCGTTGCTCATCGCTGCTCAACTCGCCGGTCTCGTCCTTGCTGCGGAGGTGGCTGAGCACCTGCTTGAACTGCTCGACGGCCGGGCCAGCCTGGTAATCAGCCACGTGGGTAATGCCGGCGATATAGTGCGCCTTGCCGAAGTACTCGCTGCGCTTGCTGACCGCGGTCAATAGTCGCAGCGCCTCGTCGCTTTGCATCTCCCGATAAAAATGCCGCCCGACGAGATAGGCGAATTGATCGCGGTATTTCTCGGGCACGTCTTCCGGGAAATAATGCGCATAGGGCGCCAGCCGCTCGAGCAAGGTGGGGTCGCCCGGAATCACGTCGGTCAACAACACCAGGCCGCGCAGGGTGGGCAAAAAGTACGGATGGTCTTCGCCCAGATCGACGATATTGCCGAAGAAGCTCAACGCTCCCTGGTACAACTCCATGCGCAGCAACGTCTTTCCCAGCTCGTATTCGGCCTCGGGCACGTGCGCCTCGGCGGCGACGTCGGTGGCCGAAGCGACCTTATAAAACATCAGGCTCGCCTCCTCATATTTGCCGCTCTCGTAGAGCTTTTTGCCCTCGGCCAAATACTCGGGGTACGGGCCACTGTCGGCCGGCTCGTCTTCGACCTCCTCCTCGCCAAAAGTCATTTCTTCGGCGAAGGCTTGGCCGCCAACAGCCAGTTGAACGGCGAAACATACGATCAATGCACTGATGAGGCGCTTCGGCATGGAATCAACTCCATGAGACAATGAATCAAAGCGGAAGAATCACCACCCGAGGCTCGCGGCCCGTCTTCTACGGGCAACCGCGTGGGCGGGCTGCATAGGGTTTATACGTCGGTTTCTTCGATACAATATCGGGTGTTGGAGCCGAAGATGACTTCTCGACACTTGCCCGCGACGCAGTCTCCGTCGGACTGGCAAGTCGTGGTACAGAAAGCGTCGCTTCCTTTATACCGGGCGCAGATCTGCGTTTCGCACTGCAAATTCTGCTCCTCGACACAACTCACGCTGTCTTCGTCGTTGCCACAACGCGAATCCATGGTACACGACGCGTACAAGTCGTCGCCGCATCCCGACAAGGTTAATGCCAGGGCAACTACAGCCGCCAACAAAAAAAGTCCGCCCGATAAATGACGCCATCGCTGCATTCGTCTCCTCCACAAACACCAGATGACTCAATGAAGTCCTGTTGTATGCAGGATGCACTTGTTTGCGCATCGTCGTCAAGCGCGCTCTGTGGGCGTTTGGCCACCCGGAAGTCCGCTCAGTTATTGCCTACAACAACCTCATACAACATGCTTAGAGAACTGGCATCTTTTTCTATGATGAGCATTCAAAAAAGAAGGGGCCGGCGGCGATCCGCCGGCCCCTTCTCAATACTGGCATTCGAGTGATTACTCAGTGTCGCCGGCTTCGGCCGCAGCTTCTTCCTCGGCGCCTTCGTCGGCTTCCTCGGCGCCTTCGTCGGCTTCCTCGGTTTCTTCAGCTTCCTCAGCATCGTCGGCTTCAGCAGTGTCGCCTTCTTCGGCGGGCTCTTCTGCGTCTTCCTCTGCTTCAGCAGCGCCTTCTTCGGCGGCTTCTTCAGTGGTCTCTTCTTCCGCTTCCCCCATCTCCTCTTCGGCGGGCTGCTCTTTGACTTCGTCCTGAGACTCGTCAGGAGCCGGCTCGCTGCTCGAGCAACCGAAGGCAAAGGTGAATGAGACGGCGATAAGCGCGATCAACAGACTCTTGAACTTCATGGATTTAATCTCCTTACAATTGGCAAACCTGACAGGGACAAAGCCAGTGCGTAGCATCGAAAACTTCGAGCATGGCAACGCGTGGGTTTTACTCGTCCTGTTCAGGCACCACAATCACCTAGATTCACTGGCAAGCAATACGTGCCATATCAACTGCTCTTGTATTCACCTAACCATGTTCGCCCGATATTGCAACAAATAACTCAAGTGGCAAACCCTTTGGGGGAATATCCGTTTCACGCGCGGTTCGCGGCGACGAGCGCTGCGCCGGGCCGCAAACAGCTCGTCGGCGGCTTTGAAGCTCGCCTCGGGTAGGTTATAACTCCACACAGACATTGCGTCCATTGACTACCACAGACGTCTGCGTCGCCACCTGAGGGTTTGGCGTCGGCGTTACCCGGCAGAGACGTTTCCAATGATGCTCAGCAATCTCGACGTGCGCCACCACTTGGTGTGTCTAGCAATCCTGGTTGTCTCGCTGCTACCCGCCGCGGTGCACGCGCAGCAGCAAGAGGCCCAGGAGACCCCAGCTGAATCGACGCGCGCCGATGGCGACAGCGCCGAGCAGCTTCTCGAAGAGGCCGCCGACATCGCCGTGGAGGTCGCCGAGATCCGTGGCCTCGAGCTCAAGCGCGGGATCAATAAGGGCATTCGCGACCGCGACGAGCTTCGCAAGGTCCTCATCGAACGGCTGGCCGAAGAGGTCAGCGACGAGGATGTCGAGCGCGAGGGCATGGTCTTCAAGAAGCTGGGCCTGATGCCCGACGATCTCGATTACAAACAGACGCTGCTCGACGTGCTCACCGAACAAATCGCCGGCTTTTACGACCAGCACGCCGAAGAACTGTATATCATGCAGGGCATCCCGCTCGATCTGCAGCGTCCCGCGATGGCCCACGAGATCTTCCACGCCATCCAGGACCAGCACTTCGACATCCAGCGCATGGTCGAGCCGCTCAGCAGCAAAGAACACGGCGATTTCGCCCTGGCGCGCTCGGCGCTCATCGAGGGCGACGCGAGCGTGCTGATGATCGACTTCTCGCTATATGAAGAGGGTATCCTGCCGCGCGAAGGCGTCGAGAGTGTCGTCGATATTCCACTGATGGCCAACGTCCTCAAACAGCTCACCCGCGAGGACGTCGGCGCACTGCAACAAATGGTGCCCGAGGGCTCCTCCCAAGGCGCCGCTCCCATCGACCCCTCACAATTGGCTGACTCGGCGCTGGCCGGGGCACCGCGGGTGATTCGAAAGCTGCTGGTCTTCCCGTATTTTGGGGGCATGCGCTTTGTGATCTCCGCGCGCGCCGACCACGGTTGGGACCGCGTCAACGCCGTCTATGAGAACCCTCCGGTGTCCACCGAGCAGATTTTGCATCCCGAGCGTTACTTCGCCGGGGACCAGCCCGTGCGCCTGGATTTTGACGCGCAGCCGGTGCTCGACGCCGAGCAGACCTACGACAGCGTCTTCGGCGAGTACCAGATGCGCTTGCTCCTCGAAGAGCACCTGCTCGATGAGGACGGCGACCAGGCCGAAAGCCAGCGAGCCTATATCGACCGAGCAATGTTGGGATGGGACGGAGACCGGCTGCGCGCGTTCGAATATGAAGACGAGCGTGTGCTCCTGACTCACCTGAGCGTATGGGACACCTTCAAGGACGCCCGGGAGTACTTCGAGGCGCTCGGCGAGGTGATGAACGCGCGCTTCCCGAAGGCCACGGTTTCCCGGCAAGAAGGTGAGCATGGCCGCTCGCTTTGCATTGTCATCGATGATGGCCCGCGCTCGGAGCGTATCTACCTCGAGCAATGGGGCGATCTGGTGCTGCATGTCGAGGGCGCACCGACCCAGCCCGACGCCGATGGCGCAGAAACCGACGCTACCGCCTTTATGCTGCGCGAACAGATCATGCGCACCGTCGAGCGCACCCCCTTCGAAGACGTCTTCGCAGAGCGCCTCGAGGACTACGACGCCCGCCGCAAGAAGGCCGAAGGTGAGCAGCCTGACGAACAAGCCGAGCCTGAAGCAGACCAGCCTGCCCAAGACGCCCCGAAGTGAGCCTCCCCTTCAGCAAATGGCTCCATCGGCGTCGAAGGCGGCTTCGAAGTGGGTGATCTGAGGATCTTTCTGGCTCAAATCTACCGCGATCACATCGAAGCGCACGTTGACTCGGCGCAGCTTCTCCTTTTGGAGGAACACGCCCGCCAGTCGCACCAGCCGTTTGCGCTTTTTGATATGCACCGCAGCTTCGGGCGGCGGGCCGTTGCAGGTGCGCCGCGTCTTGACCTCGACGAAGGCCAGCCGACGCTCGGTACGATAGCCCACCATCTCGTCGCGTGCGGCGACCAGATCGATCTCGCCGATCTTCAACTCGTAATTTCGGGCCACGATCTCCCACCCCTGCTCCTCGAGGTGTCGAGCGGCCAAGTCCTCCCCGTGAAACCCGATGGCTCGGCGTAGATCGGGCTTGTCCTGTGTCGGCTTGTCTTCAGGCTCGGCTGATTCTGCTTCTCTGCGATTGTCCTTGCCGTGCTCCATCGTCTGCTCCTGCTGTCGAAAGGATATCGAAATAGGCGCACTCCTGACGCGCGCTCTACTCTGGTTTTCGGCAGAAGGAGCGACTTCGTTGCGTCCAAAACGCAAAAAAGTCCCCATTTGTGGCTGCTAGCAGGTTCTAACGGGGGGTCAAACGCGCGCCGCTCTATTCAGAGGCCCGGTCGACAAACTCGCGCACGCCGCTAAACGAGCGGCGGTGGATGGGACACGGCCCGTGGGCCTCGACGGCGCGTCGATGCTCTCCGGTGGGGTAGCCTTTATTGCTGGCGAAGTTGTACTGCGGCCACTGCTCGTGGTGTCGACGCATCAGCGCGTCGCGCGAGACCTTGGCCAGAATGCTCGCCGCCGCGATCGCCTTGCTCCGAGCGTCGCCCTTGACCACGGCGCGCTGAGGCAAGTCGATCTTGACCGGTAGATTGCCGTCGATGAAGACGCAATCGGGGGGCTGCTCGAGCTGGTCACAGACCTCAGTCACGGCGGCCTCCATGGCGCGGTGGGTGGCCTGCAATATATTGATTTCGTCGATGACGCGGTGATCGCTGGAGTTGATGCTATAGGCGAGCGCCGAGGTCTCGATGAGTTCGAACGCGTCTTCGCGGGCGGTCTGCTCGAGCTTCTTGGAGTCGTCGAGCAGCTCCAGCCACGGCGCGTCGAGCGCGTGCAGATCGACGGCCACCGCCGCCGCATACACCGGCCCTGCCAGCGGCCCACGCCCGGCCTCATCGACCCCGATGATATAGCGATAGCCCTGGTCGACACACCAGCGCTCGAGCTCGCCGATGGTCGGCTCGCTGGCCTCGAAGAGCAATTCCTGGGTCATGGGCAATTCCTAACAGTGACACAACACGATATGGCTCTTCTTGGCGGCGCTGTCGAAGACATCGTCGAAGGCGTCGGCGACCTTCGAGCCGAAGTCGTCTCGCGGGTCGCTCACCCAAATCGTCTCGAGCAGCCGGCCGGCGCGGTCGCGGATATTGACGTGCAGCGCCAGCGCCAGCGCGGCGGCGACGATGCGCTCTTCGGTGGTGCGGGTTCGCCGCCACATGGCCAACTGCTCGTCGCTCAAGTCACGCACCTTCAACTCGCCGTCGCCCCCGAGGTCGACGCCCTTGAAGCGGCTGCCGAGCACGTGGCCGCAGATCTTGCCCCACATCTTGCGGGTGCGGGTCTGCAGCCTGCCCCCCTGCCACTGGCCGTGGCGCTCGGCGGCGAGCTTGAGTCGGCCGAAGGTGGTCTGCGGGATCTCCTCGGGCTCTTCGTCGTCTTCCTCGAGCACCTCAGTCGGATCCAAGCCCAGCGACTTCAGGTCGTCCTCGAGCTGAAAGCTGCTCATGACCACCTCGGGTAGCTGCTCACGCTCGGCGCTGAGCCGCTCGATCTCGTCGTCGAGCTGGTCGATCTCGGCGCGGGCCGACTTATAGCTGGGATCGCGACGCACCTCGGCGGCCTTGGCTTCGAGTTGCTCGATGATCCTCTCGAGCTTGCGGGTCTTCTCGAAGCGCTCGTACAGCTCGTGCTCGTCATCGACGCCGGCGTGGATGAGCAGGTGGTTGATCTGTTCGCGGAACGCGACCTCTTCCTCGCGCACCTGGTTGAGCCGCCGCTTGATGGACTCCAGGCGCACCTGGTGGACGCTGGCTCGCTCGAGATCGGCGAAATACCGCAGCAGCACCCAGGCGACCATCCCGAAGCCGACCACGTTGAGCGCAGCCACCTGACGCAGGGTCTCGTGCATGGCGATGGACACGGCCAGCGCCGCGACGCCCACGACCAACCCTGCCCAGAACACCGAGTCCTTCCAGGGCCGATCGGGCAGCTTACGCTCGATATCGACGCGCTCTTCGTCCTCCTGGCGCAGCAGGCGATCGAGCTGGTTGTCGAAGTCGGCGAAGCGCTCTTCCTTGTCGCTGAGCAGCTCGAAGTCTTCCTCGGAGAGGTCGCTCATCTGCAGCGACTCGAGCTTGGCGCGGGCCTGCTCGAGCTTCTCGTCGATCTTGGCGCCCTTGCCCAACGCACCGCGCGTCTCGGCAATGCGGCCCTCGAGGTTTTTGATCCGATCCTCCAGGGATTCGGCCCGAAGGGCGATGCGGTATTTCTCGACGAGGTCGCGGTGCTCCTGGCTCAACCGATCACCGCCACGCGCGTAGATCTCGTCGTCGCCAAAGCGCCAGAGGTTCAGCGCGACGAAGGTCTCGAAGTCGGGGATGCCCACATGCTCCTCGAGCGCCGCAACGCTGGCCTGGTGGCCCCTCGCCAGCCCTTTGAACCCGTCGGGCTTCTTGACCTGCAAACGCATCGACGAGAGTTCTTGGCGGCGCAAGACGCGGTAGACTCGGTCGCCTTGCTCGAGGACGACCGCCAGCTTGACGTTGTCGCCGACCTCGAACTGGCGGTTCAACTCGTCGGTGATCTTCTGAGGGTAGAAAAGCGCGATCACCAACCCATGCACATCCTCGACGCATAGATCCGCCGGCAGGTTCATGCGGTCCACGCCCGGCGCCGTCGCAAGACGCACCGGCGAGTCGCAGCCAAAAACTCCCTGAAAGATGATCTCTCGGATTCGCATGCAAGTAGTGTAACGCCGGGCGGCGCACATTGTCTACCCGATTGAGGCTCGGCTGCCGGCCAGGGGTGTCCCACAGACAAAGAGCCAGGGGCCGCCGAGTCGGCGGCCCCTGGCTCTTTGTGTTATAACTGTGGTCGACCCGTGGCGCTCAGACGCCTTTTCGCTCGCGCTTGCTTCGAATGCGCGCGCGCTTCCCGGTGCGCTCGCGAAGGTAGTACAGCTTGGCGCGGCGTACGCGGCCGATATTGCCCAGCTCGATCTTCTCGATGCGCGGGCTGTGGACCGGGAAGATTCGCTCGACGCCGATTCCGTTGGCCGAAATCTTGCGCACCGTAAAGGTCTCTCTCAGGCCCGAGCCGCTGCGGCCGAGGACCACGCCTTCGAATACCTGGACGCGCTCCTTGTCGCCCTCGCGGATGCGAAGGTGGACACGCACGGAATCGCCGGAGCGAAAGTGCGGGATATCGTCACGAAGCTGCTGCTCTTCAATCTTGTCAATGAGGTTCATGGCTGGTCTCCACCGTCTGTCTGGCGGTCAGTCGATTTATCGTCTTCGGCTGCGCCGGCTGATGCCGGTGAAGCCATTACATATTCTTTTCGACACCCTCGTCGTAGGGCGGGCTGATTTAACACCCCGAACCCTACAATGCAAGCCCAATCAATCCCCGAGGTGATCATCGCCATCGAGCAGGTCTGGGCGGCGCCGGCGCGTACGCTCGAGCGACTGCTGCCGGCGCCAATCGGCGATCTTCTGGTGATTGCCGCTCAGCAAGACTTCGGGCACCGACTTGCCCCGAAACTCGCGCGGCCGTGTATAATGCGGATACTCGAGCCGGTCCTCCGAGAAGCTCTCTTCACAGATGGACGCCTCGTTGCCGAGCACCCCCGGCACCAGCCGGGTGATCGCGTCGATTAACACGAGCGCGGCGGGCTCTCCTCCGCTCAACACGTAGTCACCCACGGAGATTTCCCGGTCGATCCATCCCTGGCGCACACGCTCGTCGACGCCTTCATAGCGTCCGCAGGTCAGGATAAGCCCGCTGAGGCCGGCTAATTCCTCGGCCAACGGCTGGCGCAGCGGCTCCCCCTGGGGGCTCAGCAAGACTCGCGGCGCGTGCGGGTCGCGCTCGCGGGCAAATTCGAGAGCGCCGACCAGCGGCTCGGGCTTCATGACCATCCCCGCCCCGCCCCCGTAGGGGAGGTCGTCAGCGCTGCGATGCTTGTCGGTGGCGAAGTCGCGAATGTCGACCGTCTCGTAGGCGACGGCGCCCTTCTGTTGCGCGCGCCCCAAAATGCTGGTCTGCAGCGGGGTGTCGAAGAACTCGGGAAATAATGTGAGGATCTGAAACTTCACCAAGGGCCTCGTGCTTTAATGCGGGCGTAGAAGGCGCGCGCTTCAGGGAAGCTCGGTGCCCTCGGGCGCCCACTCGTCGAGGGGACGAAGGATCACGGCGCCCGGCGGGTCGATCTCGTCGATGGCATCTTCGATGAGCGGCACGAGCAGACGCTCGCCCTCGTCGAGGTCCACGATCATGACGTCATTGGCGCCGGTCTCGAAGAACCCGGCGACTTCGCCGATCCGACGCGTCACCCCGTCGGACGCGATGACTGTGACTTCACAGCCGAGCACGTCCTTTTGGTAGAATTCGCCCTCTTCGGTCTCGGGCAACTCCTCGCTGCCGACGTAGACCTCGAGATTGGTCAGCGACTCCGCCTCGTCGCGATCGTCGACGCCGGCCAATTTGAGGATGACGAACTTATTGGCCAGACGCGCCTTCTCGACCTCGAAAGCGGCTTCGCCACCCAGAGACTGCACAAAAACCCGCAAACCGGGCTCCAAGAGCTCCGATTCCGGGCTGTGCGGAAAAAAGCGAAGCTCGCCGCGCACTCCATGAGCGCGCCCGAACTTGCCAATATTGATGCGCTCGTCGTCGCTCATTAATCGACGATGTCGATGCCGACTTTTTTGTCGACGGCGATGTTGGCCGCGCTCACCATGGTACGCATGGCGCGGGCGATGCGCCCGCCGCGGCCGATGACACGGCCGCGGACGTCATCCGGGGTAAAGATCTGGATCTCGATCTGCGAGTCGCTCTCGGCGGCATCGATGCGAAAGTCAGTGTCTTCCTCGAGCAGCGAGCCCACGACGTAGCGGACCAACTCTCGGTAGGCATCGACAATGTCGCGCTCGGTTGCAGCCATGATCCCGTCTCCCGGAGGCGAAGCGTTTAGTCCTTCTCTTCTTCGTCGGACTCTTCGGCTTCTTCAGCTTCTTCGGCCTCTTCAGCTTCTTCAGCTTCTTCAGCTTCTTCGGCCTCTTCAGCTTCTTCGGCCTCTTCAGCTTCTTCGGCCTCTTCGGCTTCTTCGGCCTCTTCGGCTTCTTCGGCCTCTTCAGCTTCTTCGGCCTCTTCAGCTTCCTCGGCCTCTTCGGCTTCCTTTTCGGCCTTGGCTGCTTCTTCGACTGCCTTGGCCTTTTCGG
>JBKGZI010000007.1:0-37829 GCA_046545675.1 Persicimonas sp. | reverse complement strand
TTTGTAGGTTTTGGTTTGGCGTCGCCCCCTCTCCGTACGCCCAGAGTGGATCCTCGAGTTGCCACACCCCCACCCCGGTGCTATCGTCCCGGCATCGACCGAAAAGCAGCGACTCTTAGGGACAGCACGATGTCAAAAACCGACATGGGCATACGAACCGTCTTCGCCGATGACCGAGCCACCGCGCGCCAGTTATTGAAGGCAAAGCTCGTGGTGCTCGAGGGGGCCGACGAGGGCAAGGAATTCGAGATCGGCAAGAGCAAGGTCTATGCGGGCCGGGCGTCGGTCAACGACATTATCCTCAAGGACAAGTCGATCAGTTCGACCCACTTCGAGATCCGCGCCGAGGAGGACGGCTTTTTGCTGCGAGATTGCGGGTCGACCAACGGCACCCGCCTGGGCGGCTGCCGCGTCAAGCAGATCTATCTGGAGCCGAACGCCTCGTTCCGGGCGGGCAATACCACCATCAAGCTCGAGCCGGTCGACGAGGTCGTCGAGATTCCGCTCAGCGACGAAGAGCACTTCGAGGGCGTCATCGGCCGCTCGGTGGCCATGCGCGAGATCTTCGCCACCCTCGAGAAGGTCGCCCCCAGCGAATTGACCTGTCTCATCGAGGGCCAGACCGGCACCGGCAAGGAGCGCATCGCGCGGGCGATCCACGACGCCTCGCGGCGCAGAAATAAGCCTTATGTGGTGCTCGATTGCTCGTCGATCCCGCGCGATTTGATGGAGTCGTATGTCTTCGGCCACGAGAAGGGCGCGTTTACCGGCGCCCACGAAAAGCGCGAGGGCGCCTTCGAGCAGGCCGAGGGTGGCACGCTCTTTTTGGACGAAGTCGGCGAGCTCGATCTGGCGCTGCAGCCCAAGCTGTTACGGGTGCTGGAAAACCGTGAGTTCAAGCGTGTCGGCGGCGCCCGCACCCTCCGAAGCGATTGCCGCGTGGTCGCGGCGACCAACCGCGATCTACGCCAGATGGTCAACGAGGGCTCGTTTCGCGAGGATTTATACTTCCGGCTCAGCGTCATCCAATTGCACCTGACGCCGCTGGCTCAGCGCCCAGACGATATCCCGCTGCTGGTCGACCACTTCCTGGAGGATGTCGCCCAGCACCGCCCCGACAAGCAGAAGGTGCGCCTGACCGCCGACGCCATGGACAGCCTGATGGGTCATCCGTGGCCGGGCAATGTGCGCGAGCTAAAAAACGTGATCGTGCGCGCCGCCAGCCTGTGCAGCGGCAACACCGTGGAGCGCTCCGACCTGCAGGTCGGCGGCCCCGCGCTGTCCAACGCGCGGGCGTCCTCGCCGGCTCGATCGTTGTCGGCAGGGTCATTGGGCCCGACGCCCGCCGACGGCCCCGGCCCTGGCGCGGACGTCGCATCCTTCACCGTGGATCTCTCCCGCGACTATAAGGGCGCCAAGGCTGACCTGCTCGACCAATTCGAGCACGCCTACCTCGAGCGTATCTACGCCGAAAACGACGGCAATATCTCGCAATCCGCCCGCGAGGCCGGCATCACGCGCTACCACATGCGCGAGATGCTCAAGAAACACGAGCTGAAATGAGCGCTAGCCCGCAGTTACTCATCGTCTTTTTGAAGCCGGGAGTGCTCGGAGGGGACCGGCCAACCCTCCAAAAACAGCGGTAGGCACGCACCGAAGTGGGAGTAGGTGGCGTGGGCGAGTGCGATGAGGTTGGGTGCGTCGGGAACCTCGAGGCGACGATGGATGAAGCCGCGCGCCTCCAAGCACATGGAGTGCTCGATGGGATTGTCGAAGTCGACCAGCCGCTCGACTGCACTATCGAGGGCGCGCAGAGCCTTCTTAGGGTTGCCGCGCAGCAACTCCCAGCGTGCTTCGAGCCGGCCGACTTCGGCATGGGTTCGCACGGGGACCTGTCCGAGCTTGCCCTGCAGCGTACGGAGGGTCTCTTTGAGTCGCTGGAGGGTCTCAGTCGGTCGGTGCTGGATGAGCGCTTGCTCGCGCTCGGCCAGGGCGGCCAGCGCCTGGCCGAGGCTGAGTTGGTGGGTGACCTGGGCGCGGGCCTCGTTCATCAGCCTGCTTCGGCGCATCTGCTCGGCCAGCACGTCGAGCTGGCCGGCGGCGACCTCCGGGCGGCCCAGCGCGATGTTCAGGCGCGCATCCATACGCGCCAGCCATACCTTCGCCATGCTGATCGGGGTGTCGTCGAGCAGTCCATGGCACTCCTCGAGCAACATCTCGACGTGCGCCGTACGCCCCTGCAAAAGATAGGCGTCGACGAGCACCCGATAGGTCAGAAACGTCACATAGAGGTCCCCGCGGGCAAAATGCAGCAGTTGACGGCCGACGTATTCGGCTTCTTCGAGGCGTGCCTGGTCGAGCAAGAGCTGGGCGTGGGTCAATTTAAGCTGGTAGCGGTGGCGAAGCTGGCGCTTGCCGGCGCTGCGAAAATATTTGGTCGCCATCAACAGCCGGTTCTCGGCCTCGTCGAATGAACCCATCGTCCGGTGATGGTTCGTCCCGACGATCTCAGTCAGCCCACGCAGCTCCCACTCGGCGCTCTGCTCGAAGAGGCTCGCGGCCTCCGATAGCCAATTTTCGATGCGTTGAGGGCGCTTCCAGCCGCCCGCGCTGACCGCGTCCCGGGCGAGGTAGAGCCGGTCGAGGCCGAGCAAAGTAGCGTCGGCGCTCTTCTCGGCCAGCGTGGAAAGATTGGTGCGCAGTCGACAGACCCCGTCCCAGTCGAGCAGGTCGCCGGCGTCGACAGTCAACCGGTACATCTCTGCGCGCAGCGCGTCGGTCTCGTCGAGCGTGTCGACCCGCGCCTCGTCGAGCTTGTCGGTCCACCGGCTTGTGGCGGCGATGGCGCGATCTTTGACCTCGCCGATGCGCGATAGCAGCCCACGCGGCTCGAAGGTCACGCCCACGATGGACAGCGCACGCTCGAGCGCCGCGCGGGCTTGATCGTGGCGCGCGGCGTGCAGGCAGGCCTCGAACTCTCGGCATAGAAGTCGCGCGCGTTTTAGGTCAGCCTCGGTCTGACGTACGACCTCGTGATAGAGCTGGGCGGCTTCAGCGAAACGGTGGGCCACGAACTCCATGCGCGCGTGTTCCGCGCGCGGCACCAGATCCGGTGACGTGCTCGTGTGGCCGGCGTGGTTGCTCAACCATCGCCACAGCTTGGCGGCGCGGTTGTAGGCGTAGCGACCCTCGGCCGCCCGCGCGGCGCGGATCGCCGAGTCGGCTGCCTCGCGGGTCAGGCCGCCGCGCAGCAGATACTCGAAGCGCAGCTCCTCGGCTCCCGGCCAGCATCGCTGCAAACCCTCGGCGATTCGCCGGCACAGGTGGGCATAGCGCTGCTCGCGAAGTTCGTCGAGGATATGGCGCCGGTAGATATTGTGGGCGACCGTGTAGGCGACCTCCCAGTGGTGGGATTCGACCGGCTGGATAAAGCGCGCTTCGACCAGGCTGTTGATGGCGTCTCGGGCGGTGTTCTCGACGGATTTCGAGCTGTGAAACTCCTCGTTGAGCATCGTCGAGATGATCGTGCGGGCCAACGGGATGGAGGCGACCGAGAGCACCTCGAGCACGAATCGCTCGCGGCGATTGAGCGCCTCGATGCGCTTCTGGAGCACCTCGGTCAGCTTCTCGGTGACCGGGGACTGGTCGTCCTGATGGCCGGCGACGAACTCCTCGATCTCCGCGACGGTGGCCTCATCTGGCTGCATATCGTGGATGAGCTCTTCGAGCAGCAGCGGGTTAAACTCGCCGGTCTTGAGCACGCGGCGCTGGTCCTGCAGTGAGAGGTGCGAGCCGGCCGAGATGACATATTCGCGCGCCTCGTCTTTGGAGAACCCGCTCACGTCGAGCCACTGCACCGGAGCGGGGACGGCCTCGAGCCCCTCGGCGAGCGGGCGGTCGCCGTCGGGCTCTCGGTCGCCCAGCCAGGTGCCCAGCACCATGCAGCGCAGCCCGTTGGGCTCGCCAATCAGATCGAGCAGCAGCGCGCTTGTATCCCAGCTCGCCCAGTGCAGATCGTCCATGAGCAACAGCAGCGGGCGCTGGGTCGACAGCCGTTTCAACAGGCTACGAAAGCTGTCGATGGCGTCGAGCCGATCGAGGTCTCGGACCGGTGGGTCGTCCTCGAAGCGGAGCACGGGGAAGAGTGTGGCCGCCTGGCGTCTGCAGGCGTCGGCCTTTTGCTGTAGCTCCTCGGGCAGTTCCAGAAAGATGTCGGCCAACTGCGCGGCGATCTCGTCCCAGCCCTGGTAGATCAGTGACTCGCGATTGTAGCATTTGCCGGTGAGCACCAGCCATCCGCGCCGGGAGGCGAGGTAGGAGACCGCCTGGGAGATGGCCGTCTTACCCACGCCGGCCGGCCCGCACAGCATCGACACCCCGAGGCGTTTTCGCTGGTAGCTTCGCTTGATCTCGGCCAATACGTCATCGACCAGCTCGGAGCGGCCAAAGAAGAACTCCTGCTCGGGCACCGCCGATGGGGGGATGTCGACCGCATAGGACTCCGAGTACTCGACGAGCTCGCGCACATCAGACAGGCTAGGGCGCCGCTTTGGATTCTTATCGAGCAGCCCGTGGATGATGTCCGCCCACGAGGCCGGGCAATGAGGCTCGATCTCGGACAGCGAGCCCGGTTCGGCCTCGAGCTGCTGCTCGCGAATTTGATGCGGCTCACCCCCGAATGGTTTCTCGCCGCTGATCGCCTCGAAGAGCACACAACCCAGCGCGTACAGGTCGGCTTCGGGGCTGGCCTCGTCGAGCCTCAGCGTCTCGGGGGCGCGGCAGGCGTAGGTCTGGATGAGCGACTCGCTCGGAGGCGGCTGGATCGGCTGGTCGATCGCGCGGGGCACAGAACGCTCGTCTAAACGAGGCGTTTGGGCTTCGGGGGGCGAGTCGGCGCCCACAGCCGTCTCATGACCCTCGATCGTCTCGTCGTCTGCGCGACTCTCGGAAGTCTCGTCAGCCCCGGAAGCCTCGTCGACGAGCAGATCGAGCTCCTGGAGCAAGCCGTAGTCGGTGAGCACGACGCGCCCGCCGGGATCGACCAGGATATTCTGCGGCTTGAGGTTTCCGTGCTGCTTACGGAAGCGATGCAGATGTTCGAGCGCGTCGACCACCTGGGGGAGCACTCGCTCGAGGCGAAGAAGCACCAGATCCAAGCCGCTTTCCACCGGCTGGGAGCCCTCGGCGGCCAGCTCGCTGACGATATCTGCGGCCGACTCCTCGTTGGCCGCCGCGTCGCCGGTCTCGACGACGTCGACCAGCTCGACGGTATCGCTTATGAGTTCATCACCGGAGGGCATCCGGCCGGTGGCCGTCTCACCGGTATCGGTCTCGCCGGTGGTGAGATCACCGGTGTCGGGTCCGCCCGCGGCGGGTTTGCCGGCCGGCGCGTCAGCAGGCCTCTCTGCAGTGGTCGTCTCGTCCGATCGCGACCCGGCGTCCACTTCGGGGGCCTGTGCGGCGGGGATCTCACCGGTGATGGGAGCTGAATCGGAGTCGACATTGATGGGGCCGCTGGGAGGAGTTTGATCGGCGTCGGCCAGCCGCTCATCGGAAGCCTCTTCGCGGATTTTGAGCGCCCCGAGCTCCTCCGCATTGGGCGGCTGGGCCAAATACGACACCAGATCGCGGCCGTTGACGAATTCACCGATCAGATACGGTGAGTCGTCACGGTCGAGCAACTCGACATATCGGGCGAGGTGGGGATGATCGAGGCGGCTGAGCGCCTCGAACTCGCGGCGGAACCGGTCCCAATCGCGCGCAACGGCGTGGGTGAGGCGCTTGGCCGCCACCGGCTGGCCGGTGGTGCGGTCGAGTGTCTCGAATACCACCCCGAGCAGGCCGGTGCCGACCGTTCGAATCGCCTCGTAGCGTGGGGTGAGCTCGTATGTGTTGGTGTCATCCACTGCGCGATTCATTATAAGAGACTCATTTGTCGAACGCCGATTCGTCGTCAGCTAGCGTCCACGCCTTGGGGAACATGCTTCGCAGCTGGCCGGTCGGGCCTTCATTGGCGGCCAGAAACCCAACCCCGAGGATGACCTCCTCGAGGCGGGCGAGCACATAACCCGTGCCGGTGCATGCTGCTGCCTGCTCGGGGGTCAGCGCGAACGCCTCGCGGCTCAAGAACGCGTCGGCTTGCGCTTGTTCGAGGCCCACCGTGTTTCGCGTCGCCCGGCCGCCAAAGGCCATGGCTGCAGCGGTCGTAAGCTTGGGGAAGCGCATGCGGGTCCTCAAAAAACTCATCCCGATGATCTGCGGCGCGGGGCGCTGCGGTGGCTGATGGCCCTTGGGTACCAGATGCAGCGCGTGCTTGCTCGGGCGCACCACAAAATAGTCGTCGAAGGCGGCGTTGGGGATGCCAAAGCGCTCCTCGACGATACTCAGCCAGGCGGCTCGCTCGACAAACTCCACGTGGTGCTCGAGCGCCTCGCAACTATCAGACGAGTCGGCCATCGTCACACCTCCGCGGTCTTTTCGAGCAACGCGGCGAAGAAGCCGCCGGTGTCGTTTTGATGGGGCCAGATACGCATGGCGTTGGTCATCTCGTCGTTGAATTGCCGCTGTTTCCAGCTGGTCAGTCCCGGGGCGGAGCGCAGGCCCTCGATGCGCGCGGGCAGCAGCCGCACGGCCGCGCCGAGCTCGTCGAGGACCTCGGAGACTATGCACTCGTTTTCCTCGGGCGCATAGGTGCATGTCGAGTAGACGACGCGTCCGCCTACGCGGCAGCGCTGGACCGCCTTTCGCAGCAGCGCTCGCTGAGTGCCCGCGAGTCGGCAGTCGTAATTGGTCGATAGTTTCTCGATCGCCTCGGGGTGCTTGCGTGTGGTGCCCTCGCAGCTGCACGGCGCGTCGACCAAGACCTTGTCGAAGCTGCCACTCTCAGGGGGATAATTGGCTCCATCATAGGCTGTCACGCTGACGTTGGCCAACCCGAGCCGATCGATGGTGCGCCGCAGCGCGCGGATACGCCCGTAGTTTCGGTCGTTGGCGACCAGCGTGCCGCGATTGTGCATGGCCACGGCCAACTGGGCGGTCTTATTGCCGGGAGCCGCGCACATATCGAGCACCCGATCGTCGGGCGTCGCCTCGAGCAGCACCGGTGGAATCAACGAGACCTCCTCCTGGACGTGATACAGCCCGGCCATATATTCGAGCCGCTTTCCGGGGCTGACCTGTGGGGGCAGCCGAAAGGCTCCGGGATACCAACCCACCGGCTCGGCCGCCCATCCACCGGTCTGCATCAACTCGGAGAGACGCTCGGGGCGAGTGCGCAGTGTATTGGTCCACACACAGACCGGCAGCGGGCGCGAGAGCGCCTCGGCGAAGCCGTCCCAATCCCCCACGATCGAGCGGTAGCGCTCGAGGCCAGCGAGTTGTCCGGCCGATGCAGTCGTAGATTCCAAAAGGATCCTAAGCGTTGAAGTAGCCGCCGCGTTCGAGCAGCGTGCGAACCCGCGTCAGCGGCAGCCCGACGATCGCCGTATAGTCGTCGCCGCGAAGCGCGCGGAATAAGCGAATGCCGCCCGCTTCGATCTTATAGGACCCGGCGCAGTCCAGCGGCATGTCTTCGGCGACGTAGGCGGCGATCTCCTCGTCGGCCAACGTTCGCATTTGCATCTCGAAGACGACCACGTCTTCGAAGAACTCGCCCGCCGGAGACAGCAGCGCGACCGCTGTGATGAGCCGGTGGGTTCTGCCGCTCAACTCGGCGAGTTGTGCGCGCGCGCTGAGCTCGTCACCCGGCTTCGAGAAGCGCTTGTCGCCGAGCGCGATCACCTGGTCGGCGCCGATGATCCAGGTGTCGGGGCGCACCTGGGCGACGCGTCGTGCCTTCTGTCGCGCCAGCCGGCCGGCGAGCGCCTCGGGCGCTTCCCGTGGGGCGGCGGACTCGTCGATATCCGCAGGGCAGATGTCGAAGGACAGGCCCAGACGCCGCATCAGACGCTGTTTATATCGAGAGCCGGAGGCCAAGACGATCTCGGACATGACTACCTTTCGGGCTCGCGGACATGATCGAAGAGAATCGGGCCCGGGAGCCGCACTGCGGCCCGAGCAATGAGTGACAACGATTCGTCGGGCTCGCGCATTTCGCCCGATATGCTTATGTTGAGGATTGGGCCGCGCGCCAATCTTCGTTAGACTCGACGATCTGAACGTCGAGATTCTGAACTCGAGACAGAGAGCCTACCATGACCGAACGCAACGTGCTGCTCGATCGCCTCAACGATGTCCATTCTTTCCCGGGTCCCTTCGTCTTCAAGGTCATCGGCACCAACTCCGATCGCTTTGTTGCGCTGGTGGTCGAGACGGCTTCTGAAGCGCTCGGAGAGGTGGTCGACCCGGACATCTCCACCCGGCAGAGCTCCGGTGGCAAGCATCTATCGGTGACCATGTCGGTGGAAGTGGAGGACGCCGAGAGCGTGCTCGACGTCTATGCGGCGCTAAAAGAACTCGAGGAAGCCAAGTTCATCCTTTGATGCGCCGTCTTTGACCGTTCTAGAAGAGGCCGGGGTCCTCGTCGGGCTCGTCCTCGTCGGGCTCGTCCTCGTCGGGCTCGTCCTCGTCGGGCTCGTCTTCTAGGGGCTCGACGGAAGGATCTTTCGACGGAGCGATCTCGTCTTCTGATGAAGCTCCCAGATCGTAGAAGTCCCAGGCGAAGAGGCCCGCCCCGGAGGCGAACGTCGCTGCGCTGAGCCCGTAGAGGAGGTTGGCTCCGAATTGTTCGTTGCGGCCCTGCTCGACCATCCTTTCATCGACGCCGCCCAGCGCCTGTTGCTGGCTCTGCAGCTCGGAGTGGGTGTTGCTGGCCTGCATGCCCATGATGATGCCTCCGACCAACAAGCCCGCCGAAACTCCCACCAACCCGTACGATGTGCTCCTGAGCAGGTTCTCCTCGCCGCCCGAGGTGCCCGACAGCGGAATCAGCATGCGCGTGGTTTCGCCGCCGGCGACGTCGACGCTGCCTTTCCAGTGCGCGTCGTCGCCGGCCTCGAGGGCGACATCATGGGAGCCCGCCGGCAGGCTGATCGGCTCATCGAGTGGAAGCTTCCAGCTTCCCTGTTCAGCCACGGTCATCGTCGCCGAGCGCCGGTCGGTGGTGACCTCCAGGCGGCCGGGCAGGTCGAAAGACAGCGACGTCTGCTGCTCGGCCTCGACCTCGACGGTGCGCTCGATGGGGTCCATGCCCTCCGGGCGAGCGGTCACCTTATGGCTGCCAGCGAGAATAGAGAGCGTGCAGGGGGTCTGGCAGCGCGGTTGCGACTCGTCGTCGACGTAGATATCGATGTCTGCGCTGGTGGCGCTGACTTCGACATCGGCCATCTGAGCGGCCATCTCCTCTTGAATTTCGATGATCGACTCGACGACCTCGTCGGCGTTGGACGCGTCGGGAAGCTCGTTGAGGTAGGTCTGGAAGAATTGCTCGGCCTTCTTGAGCCGATTCGCTCGCCAATAGGCCCGGCCTACGTTGTACAGGAGCTCGCTTCGGCCGGATAAATCGTAGGCATCCTCGAAAGCCCGGGCGGCCTCGAGATAATCCTCGTCCTCGTAAAACGCCTTGCCCTCGCGAAAGCGCTTCTTGGCCTGCTCGATATCCTCATTGGATTGAGCGCTGGCGGTCGGAACCTGCGCCGACGGCGCCAGCGTCAGAATCCCGGCGCACACCGCCAAGCCCAACACGCAGACGAACGTCGAAAGGCACTTGTCGAAGATAGGCTTGCCCTTCATGGATACCTGCTCAGTACGAATTTGATGAGGTGTGGACCCGTCTTGCATGACATTTCTCTATTATTACCAACCGGGGTCGATAATGTCCTCGGATTCTTTGTCCTGCTCGTCGTCCGGCTTCTCCTGCTTCTCCGGCTTCTCGGGCTTCTCCGAGTCTGCCGCCGGCTCGGAGTCATCGTCATCGAAGAGCGAGTTGGAATCCTCGCTCGGCGGGGGCGACTGGCCGGACCCGCTCTTGTCGTTGATCGCCGGTCCCTCGGGCTCGGGCTCGGGCTCGGGCTCGGGCTTCGGCTCTTGCTCGATCTTGGTGTCGGCCTTGTCCTGCTCATCGTTCGACGCCTGCTTGGAGGCCTGCTGCGAGCTGCCTTCATCGGAGCCCGCGCGACTGTCCGACGCGCCGGCGGCTTGCCCCGCCTCGTCGTCACCGCCGGGGGCGCTACCGTCGTCGGGCCGTTCGTCGTCGTCGACCTGGTCACCGGCGTCGGGCTCGAAGTCGCCCTCGTCGAAATCGAGGCTCGCATCCGAATCGTCTTCGGCAGCACTGAGCTCTAGCTCGTGGGTGAGATCCGACTCCGGCACGACTTGGAACTCGACCTCCTCGTAGCCCTCCTTGCGCAACACCAAATCGATCGGGTCGTCGCTGCGGCGAAGCGTCAACTCATGGGGCGTGGTACCCAGAAATTCCTCGTCACGGTACAGCCGGGCGTCGTCGGGCTCAGAGTCGAGCGAGACGTTGACGGTGGCCTTGGCCGCGCTGGCCTGCGCGTCGTCAGAGGGCGGCTTGTCACCGTCGTCCTGAGCGCCCAAAAGCCCATAGGCAACCAGGCCGCCGATGACCACGAGCATCGCGACGATGAAGTAGACCACCGCCGGGGGGCCGCTCTTGGACTCCCCGCGTGCGCCCTCGGCGAGTTCGTTGACGTTGAGACTTCCGGTGCTCTCGTTGCTCGTATGGGTGCGCAGGCGCTCGTCGGACCCTGTTGGATGGGGCGGTGGAGTTTGCGGGCCGCTCTGGGAGGACGCCGGCACGCGCTGGCGCTTCTGGGTCTTGCCTCCGTGTTCGTCGACCTCGAGCTCGACCTCGGGAATATCGTTGCCGCTGGTCAACTGACCGGTGCCCACCGAGTTGGCCGAGGGTGTCTGCGGGGCGACGCCGGCCGGACCCGAGATATCCTGATCGTCTTGCTGCTCCTTCTGGCCCGCCCGGCTGAAGTTTTCCTCGATGAATCGACTCAGCCGATTGACCGTATATCCGGGGGCGACATTATGCAGAGCGCGTTCGAGATCCTGTTTGGCCGAATATCCATCCTGGTAGCGCTTGTCCGGGTCGCGCTGCAGAAGGGTCATCACGATCTGATTGACCTCTTCGGGCACCTCCGGGTTGAGCTGGCGCGGCGGGACGATCTCCTTGGACAGGATATTATTGTAGATCTGGAACTCGTTTTCGCCGCGAAAGGGCAGGTCGTGGGTGAGCATTTTGTACAGGCACAGGCCCACCGCGAAGAGGTCGGCGCGTCCGTCCAGGTCTTTGGCCATCGCCTGCTCGGGGGCCATATATAGCAGCTTGCCCTTGATGACCCCCATCTGGGTGTGGCTCTCCTTGACGGCCGCCTTGGCCACACCGAAGTCGATCAATTTGACATCGCCCGCATAGCTGATGATGACGTTGTGCGGGCTGACGTCGCGGTGGACGATATTCAGAGGATTGCCCTGCTTATCGGTGTTGGTATGCGCGGCGTGCAACCCGGCGCACATGCAACTGGCGATATACACCGCGTGCGGAATGGGCACCGTCTCGCCGTTGCGCTTCAGCCCCTTGACGACCCCCGAAAGGTCGATTCCATGGACGAACTCCATGGAGATATAATAGGTGTCCTCGATTTTGCCCAGGTCATAGACCTGCGCGATATTGGAGTGGTTGATACTCACCAGGATGTTGGCTTCATCCTTGAGCATCGTGATGAATTCTTCGTTCTCGGCCAGGTGAGGCAGGATCTTCTTGATGGCGACGGTTTTTTCAAACCCACCGATGCCGGGCATCGTCGCCCGATAGATCTCAGCCATGCCTCCACGAGCGATGAGCTCGTGCAGGGTATAGTTGCCGAATTTCTGGGGCGATTCTTCAGCCATCGCGTTTCAGACTCACACACATACTGGCGGTCAAACCGGGGAGGTGCACGAGCATCTCGGGCATCAATTTCATGACTAGTAGATGTATCACTAACGGCGCATGTTTCAAACTTCCTCACGCGTCGAGCTGCGTCTCATCGGGGTGCGTCGGTGTCTTCGGCCGGCTCCGGCAGCGGCGGCACCTCCGAGACCCAGTCGATGTCGATCAGATCATCGTCGCCCGACAAGATGGAGTGCCAGGTGTCGTTGCGCGTGTTGTACAGCCATAGTTCATAGTTCGCGTCGTCGCTGGTGCGCGCGCTGACGACCACGTGCCCGCCGCCGCCGACGCCGGCTACCGAGTCGACGTCGAGTGCACCGGGCGGGCGCAGCTCGGTGACGCGATCGTCAGCCAGGCGCCACGCAGAGGTCCCCTCGTCGCTCGAAGCGCGGGCAACCATCAGCAGCGCGTCGCCGTCATAGCGCAGCCCGGTCGGCTCTTCGACTGCCGAGGTCAGCGCAGAGGGCGTGCCGCCCGAGGTGCTGACGACATAGGGCTTGCGGCATGGCTCACAGCCGTCGGGCGCGCCCACGAAGGCGACCTGCGAGCCGGCGGCGCTGGGCGAGGCCACGTCTCCGAAGATCGTAAACAGCGGCGTGAACGTGTCCTCGGCGAAGTCCACCGTCGACAGGCTTCGGAGGGTGTCGTCGTCGGCGTCGGGGTGGACGGCGACGACCGAGACAAACTGATCGTCGACGTCAAAGCTCTCGTTGGTCAGCGTGACTCCGAAGAGCGTCTCACCGGTCTCGAAGGTCTCGATCGGGGTGTCGGCGTCCGGGTTCGCCGCGATGAGCTGGACGCCGGTGGCCTCGCCCGGCTCGCCGGCGAGCGCGTAGAGTCGACTGCCATCACCGAAGAACCGCGGCTGGTAGGACGGCTCGCCGCCCAGATCCGACAGGCTCGTTACGTCGCTGGTATCGGGAATCGGCGCATATTCGATGGTGCGACCTGCATCGGTCTCGCGCACCCAGGAGACGGTGCCCACGCCGGGGAAGTCGACCGGATCGAGAGGGTCGGAGTCGCTCGATCGTTCGTCGGAGTCGGAGTAGCCGTCGCCGTCGTCGTCATCGTCGAGCCAGTTGGGCACTCCGTCGTTGTCGGTGTCGAAGGGGAAACGGTCGGCGCTGTTGGGAATCCCGTCGCCGTCGAAATCATCGTCGCTATCGTTGGGTGTGCCGTCGTTATCGGTGTCGAGCGCCTGTGAAATCTCGGTGTCGTCATCGTCCAGCACGAAGTCCGAGTCATTGGGGATCCCGTCGTTGTCGGCATCATCGTCGCAGGCGTCGCCGACGTGGTCGGCGTCGGCGTCCGCTTGATCGGCGTTTTCGACCAGCGGGCAGTTGTCGACCAGGTC
This sequence comes from Persicimonas sp., assembly GCA_046545675.1. Taxonomy (GTDB): domain Bacteria; phylum Myxococcota_A; class Bradymonadia; order Bradymonadales; family Bradymonadaceae; genus CAYLTX01. Next base: position 24,576 of record JBKGZI010000007.1, on the reverse strand, counting down.
GGGTACGTTGTCGCCGTCGCTGTCCAGCGAGTCGGTACCCGGCAGACACGGCAAGAAGAACTCGCGGGCCTGCAGTTGTGTCGCGTCGTCGTCGCTGCGCTCGATCACGATGAAGCTGGGAGAGCCGGGTACCGACACGAAGCGGGCGCTCTGCGGGTCGAGGTTCAAGTCGAGGTCGCTGACGCGGCTGACCGAGCCGGAGGACTGATCGATGCGCACCGCCGAGCCGGTGTCACGGTCGAAGGCATAAAGCACGTTGCCGGGCCCGGCCAAAAGGAACGGATTGAAGCGTCCGGTCGCCGGCGGCTCACGGGCGGGCAATTGGATATTATTCGAGCTGATCAGCTCGCCCAACGGGTCGAAGCGAAGGATGCGCATCACGTTGAGGGAGGGCAGGACCCGCGAGTAAATGACCACATTCCCCTGAAGATCTGCGGTGGCGTGCCAGCTCACCTCATCGGTGACCTCGCCGTTGGTGATGGTCTGGTATTGGCCGTCGGCGGGCTTATACAGGCGTACTTCCCATTTGTTGCCCTCCGAGCTGGAGCCTTCGGTGTAGCCGTGGACGAGTAGCTGGCCCAGGCCGGTGGTGGCCATCGTCTTATCGTGGAGGCTGAGCGAAAAGTCGGCGCCGAGCTCGGCGTTGCCCTCTCGATCGAGCAGGATGTAGGCGCCGAATTCGGCATCGTCGTCGCCGAGCCTGCCGGGGGTGACCAAGTAGCGGTCGCCCGTGGTCGTAGCGACGGTGCGTTCGGAGGCGGCGTAGAGGAAGTCGTCCGCCTCGACCCACTCGCCGGCTCTGCGGTCGAGCAACGCCTTGGAGGCCACAGGCGCCCCGGACTCATCCTCGCCGCCGACGACCGGAAGCCAATCGAGCGTGGTCGTCTCCGGGACACGGAAGTTGGTCGGCTCATAGGTGGTCGTGTCGTAGTCCAGCAGGCCGTCTTCGGCGAGCTCATGACAGAGCGGCTCGTCGTCGCAGGCGTCACCTTGGCCGTCTCCGTCGCGGTCGAGCTGGGTGGGGTTGGGCTGCTGGGGACAGTTGTCGACGAGATCGCCGACGCTGTCGTCGTCGTCGTCGCCCATGCACGACTGCACGCCGGAGGCCGGCGCGCCCATCTCGGCATCACCCACCAGCGTCACACACTGCAGATCATCACGGCCGGCGACGCCTGCACAGCTATCCGAGGCGTCACAATCGGCCAGGCACAGCGTCTCGACACCCACTCGCCGACACGAGCTCGACTCGGGGCATTGGTCATCGTCGCTGCACTCGCGGGTGCAGAGGTCTCCGTGGCAAACGAGATCGTCGCCACAATCGGCGTCGGCCGCGCATTGCGATCCGATGACCGGCTGGTCGGGATCGATCTCCGCATCAGCGGTGTCCGGAGGATCCGTGTCGCCGGCATCCGCGGCATCTGGCGTGTCTGCAGAGTTCGCGGCATCGGCGATGGTGGTGGCGCGCTCGTCGAACTCGTCGAAGTCGACCAGGCAACCGGTGATGACCGAGCTCAGTACAATCGTGGCCGCCGCGAAGGCGAGGCGTTGAAGCCACCTCCACGCGACAGGATTGACACTGGCCCCCGAAACTGAGGTTTCTGGCTGATTTTCCGCCATCGAGACGTCTGCGGATAGGCTCATAGGATGGGTGTCTGAGAGTATTTCGCTGAATTGCATCTTAACACGCAGATCGGCGCGAGTACAATAAGGGCTCTTTAAAATTTGGAGCAAATGTGTCGATGCTCAAGTGGCTGATATGGAACGGTTTTCGGGTCTGTATCGGCAGCTTCGAGTCTGGCTGCACGCAACGATTGAGCAAACTCTGCCGAAAACCATAGTAGTGGTGGATGTATCTTGCAGCAAACATTCCTTTGATTTGGAGCCGTCATGTTCGCAACTGTCGTCGATACCTTGCGCCAAATGCTCGTCCGGCCTCACGCCGGTCGGGTGCACCTCGGCCGGCCCACGTCGAGCCGGACACATACGGTCGTGGTGCAGATCGCGATGGGGGAGGGAAGCTATCGGCCGGGCGCTGCCGAGGCTCGGTTGGTCGACGGGCAGTCGCTCGAGCAGGTTCGCGACGTGGTGCGCTTTTGCGCTCGGCGTCGACTTCCGGTGGGGGGCTGGCTGATCACCGGCGCCTGGCAAGTGCCCACCCGCGTCGATCGACTGGCTCGGTGGGTCAGCGTTCTGGCCGAGGAGGCCGGCGAGGCCACCGTGTGGATCGACGACACCGGGATGCCCGGCCGCTTCCGGCGTCGACTCCAGGGGCACCTGAGACGGCTGAGCGGGTAGCCTGCACTGCGGAGGCGAGACTCGGACGCCGACGGCGCGCTTGTGATCGGCGTCTGCGCCCCTATGATAACGGCGCGCGCCGAGTTACCGACCAAACCGGGCAGTCTACGAATATGGATAATGAGAATTGACCGCGGGAGAGTTTATGGACACCTACGTCATCGCAAGCAATATAAGCGATAATTACTTCTACCTGCTCTGCGACGAGGCGAACCAGGCGGCTTTGATCGATCCCATCGACGGCAATCGAGCGGTCGAGGCCGTCCGGGAGCATGCCGCCGACTTGAAAATGGTCATCAACACCCATTTTCACCACGATCATATCGGCGGAAACGACACGGTGTTTTCGCATTTCCCCGAGGCCCGGCTGATCACCGGCCGGGGCGACGCCGAGCGGGTCGACTCCGGACAATCGCAGACCATCGACCGACGGGTCTCCGGCGGGGATTCGATCGAATTGGGCCAGCGCAGCCTCGAAGTCATCGATACCCCCGGACACACCCCGGGCCATATCAGCATCGCTGCCGGGCAAAATCTCTTCTCGGGTGATACGATCTTCGTGGGCGGCGCCGGCAATTGCTCGTTCGGCGGCGACCCGGGCGTGCTCTTCGCCACGTTTCGCGACGTGCTCCTCGAGATGCCTGGGGATACGGTATTTTATCCCGGCCACGATTACTCGGTGCGAAACCTCGAATTTGTCCTCTCCATCGAGCCCGACAACGAGCGCGCCGAGGAGTTGCTCGAAGACGCCCGGTCCTACAGCGAGGCCGGCAAGCTCTTCTTGACGACGTTGGGCCACGAGCGGGCCTATAACCCGTTTATGCGCTTCGATGATCCGGCGCTGGCCGAGCGCCTCGAGTCGGAGCAGGCCGAGGTCTTCGCCGAGCAGTCCGAACTGTCGGACTCGCCCGAGGAGGCCGTCTTTCGTACCGTGCGTGAGCTTCGAAACCGTTGGTGAGTGGTGCAGTCAGGAGTAGCAAGCAGATGAAGAGTCAGTGGATAAAATTAGCCATCCTCGGCGGCGCCGTCGCCGCCTTTTTCGCCGTGCAATTGGCGCCGTGGGAGCTCTCCGACAAGCCCGGCGTGGTCGAGGCTGTCGCCGAGCTCGACGGGCAGTGGGTGGACCGGCCGGCCCCGGACTTCGAACTCCAGGATCCTGAGACCGGCCAGACTCGCCGACTGTCCGATTTTCGTGGGCAGGTCGTCTTCTTGAATTTCTGGGCGACGTTCTGTGAGCCGTGCCGCCGCGAGATGCCCAGCATGGAGCGACTGGTGCGCCAATACCAGGACCGGAGCATGGAGATGATCGCGGTGAGCCTCGACCCCGAAAAGCAGGTCATCGGCGAGTTCATGGAGCAGTTTTTGCCCGGCGAGCGCAGCGCCATGACGGTGCTGTGGGACGGCTCGGCGCAGACCAGCGAGGCCTTCGGCACCGAGCTATTGCCCGAGACCTATATCATCGACCGCGACGGCCGCGTCGTGGCGCGTTTTGCCGGCGAATATGACTGGACGCGCCCCGAGGCCAAGCAGCTCATCGAGGCGCTCCTATAGCCACGAAATCCCCGCCGCTTCATCGACCCTGATAAATCAAGACCTTTTCGCCGGGTTGCAGCGTGGGGTTGCGACGAATCCTCGGATTCCAGCGCTTGATCTTGGCGACGGTGACGTTGTGATCGCGTGCGATCAGCCACAGGCTCTCTCCAGAGCGCACCCGATGCCAGTGCTTACCTGCGCCCGAACCCTGGGCCTTCTTGCGCTTCCACGCCCTATATTTATTGCTGCCGATGACGATCGGGTTGACCTCGGCCTCAGCCTCCAGCGCCAACGAGTCGACCTCGCGCTCGGCGGGCAAGAATACCTGCAGGTACAGCCCCTCCTTGAGGTGCGCGTCGGCGTCGAGGTTGTTCCAGATGACCAGGTCCGATGCCTTGATGGACAACCCGCGACCGATCGACTCGAGGGTGTCACCGTCGTTGACCCTATAGAAGTATCGGGTCAGGGAAGGGTGGTCGAATTTGGCCGACGGGAGCAAGATGATCTTCTTTGACTTCGATTTCTTTCTCGGCCTCCACGTGCCCAGCGCCTTTTTGGGGACGACCAGCTCGGCGCCCAGCTTGGGCAGCTCACCTTGATTGAGGCCGTTGGCCGCCCGAATCACGCGCGGCGGGACCTCCATGCGCTCGCCGATCATGCGCACCGACTCGCCAAACCGCGCCTGATACGTGACGTGCTCGGCACCGTCGCGAACCTGAATCTCGTCGAAATTCTCCACGAATTTATCGGTGCTCCCCGACGGGATGCGCAGCGCGTATTTCTTCTTGCCCGGCGGTGTGTGGGCGCGGCGAAGCTCGGGGTTGAGCTGCTCGAGGGTGTCGACGTCGGTGCCCACGGCGTTGGCGACCAGGCTCAGCCGGGCCTTCGGTGGGACTTCGACCACGTCGAAGGCGAGCTCGGCTTGTTCGTCGAGCACGTCCAGATCGAAGATGTCGGCGTTCTTGGTGGCTAGCGCCGCCGCGATGACCTTGGGCACGTAGCGTCGCGTCTCGCTATACATGCCTTTTTGGCGGCAGATGAACCAATAATTATTCGAGTTGTACTTCTCGATCGTCTTGGCGACCAGCCCCGGGCCGCCGTTATAGCCGGCCAGGGCGAGCGGCCAGGAGCCGAATTTGTCGTGCAGGTAGGTCAGGTAACGCGCAGCCGCTCGGGTGGCCTTGACCGGGTCGCGCCGCTCGTCGACGTACGCGTCGATTCGAAGGCCCATGCCCCGGCCGGTCGACGGGATGAATTGCCACAGGCCGACCGCGCCGGCCGGAGACTTCGCCCACGGGCTGTAGCCGCTCTCGATCATCGCCACGTAGATCAGATCTTCGGGCAACCCCTCCTCGCGCAATGTCTTCATGATGAGCGGGGCGAACCGCTTCTTGCGGCTGATCCACTTGGCCAGCGTCGGCTTGCCGGTGCCGTCGAAGAAGTCCAGATAGGCACGAACGCGCGGGTCGTCGTGCTTGGTCAGCCCGAGCACCTCGGTGTTCTCAAAGCGCTCTCGCACGGCCGGCACGTCGAGCAACTCGGCGCCAGAGGGCGCCGAGCTCGACAGTTGGTGCAGCTCGGCGACGTAGCCCAGGTCTGCGTGCAACGCGCTGACCGAGCCGCGAAAGGGCGCGAGCATCTGCGAATCCCACTCCTGGCTGTGGCCGACGAGGATCGCGTCGAGATCGTTGTCTTCGAGTTGCTCGAGCTCAGCGATCTCTTCGTAGTCACGCTCGCCTTCGGTGTCGCCGACGAGCGAGGCGTTGGCCTGCTCGGAGGAGACGTCGAAGGCGGTGTTGGTCCCGTCCACGACCGCCGCGCCGGCCACCTCGATCGCCTCGTCAGCGGCCTCGGCATTCTTCGCGACTTGCTGCGCGACAGCGCCGGCAGGCACGAGAAACCAACAAATCACGAGCAGGGTCGCCGCGTACGGCTTCGGCAGATAGGCTGACTTCATGAGCGTCTGTAGGTAGATACGACGGAGTAGGGCTCTTTCTTGCGCCATGGTACTCGCAGCACGCAGGTCACACAAACCGAGGAACCAAAAAGTTGCTCTTGTGCGCTCGCTCGCCCCTCTCTTAGTACTACAACGTCACTTTCGGCGTGAGTAGCTCTCGGCGAGGCCAGATGGTCAGTGGCAAGGCGGCGGCTCGCATACGGTTAAACCGCATAAAGGCGATGTGCGTAGCATCGTCGAGAGGCGCCAAGGTAGCCACTGGCCATCTGGACCGACCAAGCGCCACGTGGAAAGTGACGTTGTACTATTAGACGTAGCTAGACCAGGCGCGTGGAAGGCGTCGACGAGGTAACCTTTTTTGCAGCCAGACCGCTGGTGTGCTACCCGTTCACAACAGGCAGCATTGTTGCTTGGGCAGGGTGCCACCCACCAGCCGATGGATTGTGATGCTAAGTAAAATCAAAGCTGGCATTGAGGCGGTCGGCAACAAGACGATCGGGGTCATCGAAGAGCTGGGCCAGATGATAATCATGTTGGTCGAGGCGGTCATCTGGGCGTTTCGGCCGCCGTATCGGTTCCGCATCTGGTTTCAATCGCTCGAGTCAGTCGGTGTGGGCAGCTTGCCCATCGTCTTGCTGACCGGCGTCTTCGCCGGGCTGGTGCTCGCCTACCAGTCTCATTACGCCTTCAAGTTATTCAACGCGCAGACGCTCGTCGGCGGGACGGTGGCGGTGTCGGTGGTGCGTGAGCTCGGCCCGGTGTTGGCCGGCCTGATGGTCGCCGGACGCACAGGCAGCTCGATGACCACTGAGCTGGGTACGATGCGTGTCACCGAGCAGATCGATGCCATGGCCGTCATGGCCGTCAACCCGATTCAGTACCTGGTCACCCCACGGGTCTTCGCCACGATCATTATGCTGCCGGTGCTCACCATGTTGTTCAACCTGGTGGCCATCGTGGCATCTTATTTGCTGTCGGTCTATGTGCTCGGGGTCGATCCGGGCATCTTCATCGACAAGATCCGTCAATTCGTCTTGCCCGTCGATCTGCTCAAGTCGATGGTCAAGGCGGCCGCCTTCGGCATGGTCATCGCCTTGGTCGGCTGCTACAAAGGATTTTACGCCTCGGGAGGCGCCAAGGGCGTCGGCGAGGCCACGACCTCATCGGTGGTGACCAGCAGTGTGATGATTTTGCTCATCGATTATATCTTGACCGTGATCATGTGGGATTGACTTATATGAGTTCACACCGGGCCCTCGTCGTACGGAAGTAGAAGTCCATGAAGCTCGACAATATCGTGACTCCATTCAAGGTGGGAGCGTTGGTCCTGGTCGCTGTAGCGGCGGGGATCTTCATGCTCTTCCAGTTGACCGGTGAGTCCGGATTCGGGGAAGCAGAGGGCTACACCGTCTACGCCTACTTCGAGGACGTCACCGGCCTGGCGGTGCGCTCGCGGGTGATGATGTCGGGCATTCCGATCGGTCAGATCGAATCCATCCAACTGGAGGGAACCAGGGCGCGTGTCGACATCAAGATCACCAAGGACATCACGCTCTACGAAGGGATCCAAGAGCGTGAGGACTACTGGCGAAACGGCGCGACCGTGGCCAAGAAACAGGCCAGCCTCATCGGAGACTACTACCTCGAGATCGCCCCGGGCACCGAGGGCGACGTGCTCGACGACGGTGATCGCATCAAGAACGTGACCGAGGCGATCGGCCCCGAAGACCTCTTCGAGCGCTTCAACGAGATCAGCGCCGACATCCAGCAGATCACCGAGTCACTGTCGGCCGTCTTTGGCGGGCCGGAGGGCGAGGAGAAGATCGCGCGCATGCTCAGTGATATGCAGGAAATTCTGGGCACGCTTCGGGTCTTCGTCGACCGCAATAGCGATCGCCTGGGACGGGTCGTCGGCAACGCCGACATGATCTCGCGGGATATCCGCCGCTTTACCGACGTCGGCACCGAGGCGCTCGCCGAGATCATTCAGGACACCCGGACGGTCGTCCAGGAGGTCAAATTCATCATCGGCCAGTCCTCGGGAGACCTGCAGGCCGGCCTGGGAACGCTGCGCGGCACGCTGTCCAGACTTCAGTCGACGCTCGACTCGCTCAACTACAGCCTGCAGAACGTCCAGGACATCACCGACAAGGTCAACGAGGGCGAGGGCACCCTCGGCTCGCTGGTCAACAGCCCGACCATTGCTCAGAAGACCGAGAAGATTCTGACCGACGCCGAGGAGTTCGTCGACCGGGTCGCCAAGCTCAAGACCATCGTCGAGCTTCGAAGCGAGTACCACGTCCAGCACGCCCAGCTCAAAAACGTCGCCGGCCTCAAGCTGCAGCCGAGCCACGAGAAGTACTACCTGCTGCAATTCATCGACGATTACCGCGGCTCGACGAGCATCGTGCGCGAAGACGTCAGCACAGACCGCTCCGACACCGAGGACCCGATCTATCGGGAGACCACCGTCACCACCACCGACGCCTTCAAGTTCAGCGCCCAGCTCGCCCGCGGCTGGGAGGCCTCGCCGTGGGCGACGCTATACGGACGTTTTGGCATCATGGAGAGCTCAGGCGGCCTCGGCGGCGACCTCGTGCTCACCCGCGACGAGTCCATCGAGATCCAGGCCGATATCTTCGACTTCTCGGTCGACCGCAACCCCCGCGTGCGAACGATGGCGAGCGTAGAGTTCTTCGAATACGCCTATATTATCGGCGGCGTCGACGACATCATGAACGAGCAGCGCCGCGACTACTTCTTCGGCATCGGCCTCGAATTCGACGACGAAGACCTCAAGGCGCTCATCTCCACCACCGGCGTGCCCTCGCCCTGATCCACGCGGTCGGCAGGTGCTCTCGAGAAATGATTTTTCATGGAAAGCCGTTATAATTATGGTTTTTCATGACTATTTTCGGTTTTTCACGGAAAATGACGTGAGTGATCGAAAATCAGCGAGTTAATGAGGCTTCCAGGAACGCGGGCGAAACACATCGCTTTTTAGGGCCGGTGGAGCGCTGAGACGCTCGATCTGTTATTTCGCTTGTTGAACCACAATGACGGGCGCCTCTCGGAGAGGGCGCGTACCGGGGAGTTTGCGGCCCTCGAGGACACGGAGGTCAAGCGAGTCGAGGCGATTTACACCGACATCTTCGCCGGTCATGCTGATGATGAATAGCGCTGGTCGCCGCAAGGGACACCGATGACAATGACACGATATCTTTGGGCTGCGCCGACTCTGCTGGCCCTGGGGGCGGCCGCGCTGCTTTCGGGGGCCGGACAGGCCTACGCCCAAGACCAGAGCTCGAGCGACCGGCGCGGCGACGACGTCGTCCTCCACGAGTATTTCAACCCCTGGGACGTCGAGAGCTCGCCCAGACCCGCGGCCGGCGGAGGTGAGGGGGCGCGTCCGGCGTCCAGCGAGGAGCGCATCTCCCCCGGCGAGCCGCCCGGTCTGTCGGTCAACCCCACCGACGACGAGGTCATCTTCGGCGCCGACGGTCCGGTCGATATGGGGTCTGCCCAAGAACCCTACGGCCCGCTCGAGCCCAGAGGCCAGTCCAGCCAACTCGACGACCGCACCGACCGCGTCGATCAGCTCAATTATTTTGCCAATTTCGAGCCCAGCGTCATCCCGTATAAGCGTGGCGTCGTCCAAAACGCGGTCGGCTATCAATCGGGCGACTATGCCTTCATGCTGCGCTCGAATCGGCACAAGCGTGTGGGCGTCGACGGGGGCGCGGCCGGCGCCGATGAGGACGTCTTCTGGGGCTCCTTTTTGATGCGCACCCAGGCGGGTGATCTCCACCCGCTTCCCAGCGTGGCGCCGACCCAGCGCATCCTCGAGGTCCAGGCCGAGCCGGACGTCCAGATGAGCTTCGTGCGCGACGAGGCCGACAACTTCTACGTGCGCCCCGACTACGACGGCGTGCTCAGGCTCAATATCAAAATCGCCGCTCCGAAGAGCTATTTTGGCGGCCCGATCGACCGTCGAGTCGACTGGTCGCAATTCTCCACACGCACCACCCCCGAGCTGCCGCGCGATGTCGCGACGGTCGCCGCCCAGGTGCTCGGCACGCTTAGCATCTCCCGGGAGATGGCGCCTGCCGACGCGCTCGACGCGCTCGTCGAGCACTACCGCGACTTCGAGGGACGCGAGCTGCCCGACGGGCTGCGCGGAAAGGACCTGTACGCGACCTTGTCGCGCGAGCAAATTGGCGTATGCCGCCACCGAAGCCTGGCCTTCCTGATCTCGGCGCGCGCCCTCGGCATCCCGACCCGCTACGTCTACAACGAGGCGCACGCCTTCGTGGAGGTTCTGTGGCCGTCGACGGGCTGGCGGCGCATCGATCTGGGCGGGGCGGCTGACGATCTGAGCTACACCGGCCGAGCCGGAGGAAGCACCCACGGCGGCGGCCAGGACCCGCTTCCCCAGCCGCCCAACTTCGCCGCCGAGATGGACCGCATGAACACCCAGGATATGTCGCCCCAGGACGGCGGTCAGGGCGAAGCGGGGACAGACGAAGCGGGGACAGACGAAGCCAACGCCAACGCCGACGCTGCGCATGACCAAGCTGCTGACGACGCCTCAGGCCACGAAGATGGTGCAAATCAACGAGATGAAGCCGCAGACATGGAGCAGGCCGGCCAGCAAGAACTCGGTGAGCCCCAAGACGGCGAGATGTCCGAGATGATGGACGCCGACGAAGCCTCGCAAGAGCCCGCCGAGCAGTCTGGAGAGGCGGCCGAAGACGCTCGTGAGGAGGTCATCATCGACGTCAAAGCCGACGCCATAGAGGTGTTCCGCGGCAACACCCTCGGCCTGCACGGCAGCGTGTTCTCCAGGTCTGGTCGCCCGCTGGGCAAGCGCGAGATCGCCGTTTACCTCGGCCGCATTGGCGGCCAATCCGACGAAGGCCTCATCGATCTCGGCACGCTGCGCACCGACTCCGGCGGCCGCTTCAAGGGCGAACTTTCCATCCCCGATCGCGTCTCCATCGGTCGCTGGTCGGTCATCCTGCGCTTCGCCGGCGACGAGGAGTACAGGCCGGCGCGCGCCGATTAGCAAGCGTCCGCCTCTTTTGATAGGCTATCAGTCGCTGACTGAGTGATTGGTGGAAGGGGTTTGACGATGCGAAAGGGAATGTCGCGGTGGTTGTTGATCGTCTCACTGTTGGTCTTAGCGGGCTCAGTGCTCACGGCGTGTACGGTCTCTGCCTCGGGCGGCATCGCCGCCGGGCTTATCTCGACGGTTTTGCTCCTCGTCGCGGTCAGCCTCGGGGGAACCCAGGCCGGCTGTTCGGATCCGGATGTGGGGCCATGCCTGTCGCCGGCTTATGACGGGGGTTACGACGACCCCGATGTCGGTCCCTGTCTGTCACCGCCGCCGCCCGATGGTGGCTGGGATGCCGATCAACCCGACACAGACGCCTCCGACGCAGACGCCTCCGACGCAGACGACGCCGATGCGTATATCGGCCCTTGCCTGTCGCCGCCGCCGCCCGACACCGGATGGGACGCCGACGAGCCTGACGCCAGCGACGCAGCCGACACGAACGGCGCCGACACTAACGACGCCGACACCGATGGCGCCGATGCGGCCGACGGTGCCGAAGTCGGCTCGGCCGACCCCGAGCGGCGTCGTATCCTCGACAAGATGCGCCAGCACCTGCCCGCCGACGTCCTCGAGCGCCTCGATGATGACGACAAATTAGCCTGATCGAATTCTATGGGCATCCTCCACAGCGACTCCGACCACCAGGTCCCCCGGCTCGACTTCGAGTTGATGGCCGGCTGCGACCACGCCTGCGGCCACTGCTACAATGTGTGGGGCGCAGAAGACGACGACCCTCAGGGAGGCTACAAACCCAGCCAGCTTCGGCCCGACGACTATATGGCCATGATGGAAAAGGCGGTCGTCGAAAGCGGCGCCAGGCATATCACCATCACCGGCGGCGAGCCCCTGCTGCGCAAGGGCGCGCTCGACATCGTCGAGAAGGCCTGTGAGCTGGTCGACACCGTCCAGATCATCACCAACGGAAGCCACCTCGACGAGGAGGCCATCGGCCGGCTGTCCACCGCGGGTGTGCGCGCCGTGCAGTTGACGTTGCTATCCGCCGACCCCGCCCGCCACAACCTGCTCAAAGGGGCCGATTGCTTCGACGAAACCGTGCGCGCGGCGATCGATCTGCGCGAGGCGGGCATCCCCGTGCAGGTGTGTTTTGTGGCCATGCGCCAGAACTGGCAGGACTTCGAGGAGGTCGTCGAGCTGTGCCACCTGCTGGGCGTCAAACAGATCACCTACAACCGCATGTCGCCCACCGGCGGCGCCGTCCATCACATCAACCGGCTGCTGCCCGAGGTCGAGCACGTCGAGCATAATTTGAACACGGCCAATACGCTGGCGCGGCGCTATGAGATCGGCGTGGCCACGGCCATGCCCATCCCGCCGTGTCTGATCCGCATCGAGCGCTACGATTGGGTGCGCTTTGGCTTTTGTAGCACGGGCACCCGCTCGCCGAATTTGACCGTCGACCCGATGGGCAATATGCGCTCGTGCAACCTCTCGAGCGAGCTTCTGGGTAATATCGTCGACGAGGGCTGGGATAAAATTCACGCCCGGATCGAAAAGTACCAGAAGGCTTTCAAAAAGAGCGTGCCCGAGCTGTGCAAGGGTTGCACCTACGAGCGCTCCTGCCAGGGTGGGTGTAAGGAGAGCGCGTTCGCGACCTTCGGCGACGTGACCCACCCGGAGCCGTTTCGGTACCTGGCGCTTCGGCCCGAATGGCTCGACGAGCTCGGCGGCGCCCAACCCGCCGTCGAATGCCCCGGCGCCCAGATGGGCCGCACCTCCTGACCGGGATGTCCGATGTCCGATCGCTGTCTGCTGCTCATCTCGCCCGGCATCATCAAGTGGACCGATATGGACTTCGGTCTGCCACACCTGGTCAGCATCGGCGGCTACGTTCAGGAGCACGTCGATATCCGCGTCGAGATCCTCGACCTCAACTACGAAGGAGGCGACTGGCAGCACCTCGAGCGCACCCTCGACGAACTCGGGCCGTATCTGGCGATCGGGGTCAGTTGCTATACGAGCTTCGATTATATGCGGGTGATGGCGCTCGCGCGGTTTCTGAAGCGGCTATATCCCGACGTGCCGCTGATCACCGGCGGCTATCACGTCAGCGCGCTGCCCGAAGACGTCATCTTCGACCAGACCCCCTTCGACGCGGTCATCCCCGGTGAGGGAGAGGTGCCCACTCGACGCATCTGCGAGTCGCTGCTGGCCGGCGAGGGCATCGAGCACGTCATCTGGCCCAAGGGAGTGGTCGAGGAGCTGGACAGCCTGCCGCCGTATCGCTGGGAGCTGCTCGACCGCTACTGGCCGCGGGCGCACGACATCGGGCGTAAATTTCAGATCTATCTGTCGCGCGGATGCCCCTACCACTGCACCTTTTGCATGGAGCGCTCCAAGAGCGGCTATAAGTGGCGCTCGTACAGCGCCGAGCGCGCCGTCGACGAGCTCGAGCGGCTCTCCGAGTTTACCGACCTGAGCCGCTGGATCGTCAACCTGGCCGACCCGCTCTTTGGCTTCAAGCGAAGCTGGCGGCGCGAGGTCCTCAACGGCATCCTCGAGCGGGGCTTGCTTCCGCGCCAATACTGGACGCTGACGCGCTCGGACGACCTGCACGACGAGGACGTCGAACTGTTGGCCAAGGCGCGCTTCTCCATCGGCATCGGCATGGAGGCCGGAAGCCCCGACATGCTCGAATTGATGCAGAAGGCACGCCGGCCCGACAAATACCTCGACGCCCAGCGGCGCCTGGCGCGGCTTAGCCGAAAACACGGCATGAATTGGGCGGGAAATATCATCATCGGCCACCCCGGCGAGACCCGCGAGTCGATGCGGCAGACCCGCGACTTCGTCTACGAGCTCTTCGCCTCCGCCAAGGACACCTGCGGGTGGGTCTCGCTCGACCCGTTCCGGCTATATCCGGGCTCGCACGTCCACGAGGTGATGGAGCATTACGAGCAAGACCACGGCACCACTTTCTACCACAAGGAGTGGTGGAAGAGCTGGTATGACGGCCCGTTTCGAGCCGAGCATATCGACCCGAGCGACGAGGTCAGCTTCGAGGATCGCGTCAACTTCATGTACGAGGCCTACGCGCCGATCATCGACGAGGTCCACCAGAAGTTTCGCGGCCAGGGCCGCAGCATCGACCGCGTCTTCAAGCGAAGCCTCGCCGAGCAAAAAAAGCTCATCAGCGGTGATATGCGACAACGCCTGCTCGACCACGCCGAGCGCAGCAAAGAGTCCACCGGGAAGCTCTCGGTCTCCCAGCGCGGTGTGGACGTGGTCGAGTTTCCGATCGGCCTGCACGTCAAGGATCGCCAGACGCGCCAACGGGAGGCGGCCGTCAGGCGGCTGCTGGAAAACGGCGTGCTGCGCACCGGCGCGCTCATCGAAGCGCTGCTCAAGGTCGCCCCGGAGGATTACCTCGGCGAGGAGGCCGCCGAGGCGTTCTTGACGGGCCGCATGGATGTCCCCGAGCGCGAGGGCGATCCGCCCGCGTGGCTGGGAGTGAGCACCTGCGCCATCGCCTTCGAGGCCATCAACCCCGGCCTGGGCGACCGCGTCGTCGATATGCTCGCCGTCAACGGCTACGTCGCCGCGCTCTTCTCCGAGCTCGTCGGCGCCCAGGGCGAGGTCGTCGCCGTCCACCCCGGCTCGCGCTGGTCGGCGCGCAAGGTCAAAAAGGCGCTGGCCGAGCGCGACAACGTTGCCGTGACCACCGGGAAAGCGACCACCACCGACGGCTTGAAGGGCATCTTCGACGCGATCTGGATCCCCGGAGCGTTGCCGAGGCTTCCGGCCGGCTTCGAGGACCACCTGCGGGTCTCCGGGGGGCGGCTGGGCGCGTTGGTCGGCCCGCGCTTTCAGCCCCAGGACCTCGTCGCGCTCTCCTACCGCGACGACAAGTGGCACGAGCGCCGGCTCGCCCGCGTGGCCGCGCCCGTGCTGGCTGGCGAGAACGGCTGGCTGATCAAGCCGAAGCCAAGGGCCTCGTAGTGGACGTGAGCGTCGAAAGGTGGCCCCACGCCGAGCTGCACTACTTCGTGCTCAGCCATCTCGATCTGGGCGCCGACGCTGCCAACCTCCACCGTGCCGACCGCGACGACAAGCCGTGGCGAGGTGAGCTCGAGGCGCTATACCGCGCCGCCCCTGGCCGGATATACCTGCAAGTCATTCCACTGTACGTCGACGACCTCGACACCGAGCTGCAGTGGCTGCGAAGCGGTCGACTGCCGGCGCTTCGCGACGACGACAGCCTGCGCGCAGCGCGCTTGATGGCCGATGTCCTCGAGCTCGAGGCGCGCGAGCAAAGGCCGCCAGACGCTCGCGAGTTCGGCGAGGCATTCCAGAGACAACTCGGCGTGCTCGCCGAGCTTCGCAGCCACCTGTGGGCCTCCGCACAACGAGAGCCGCCGCCGCTCACCATCGTCGATTGTCCGTCGCTGGCCAGCGGCCGCTGGACGCACGGCCGCGGCGCGCCATTAGCAGGTAGCCACCGGGTGGCGGTCGCATTGGACACCGCCCCGGTATGTGCGCTCACCCAGGTGCTCCACGAGGAGATCCACCCGGTCAGCGACCCGGCGGTGCGCGCCCGCTTCGACGACCTCGCCCAGGAGACCGAAGCCGGCAGGCCCGGCTTCGAGCTACACGCGGCCATAGAGCAGCGCGCGATCGAGGTCGGCCGGCGGCTCGTCGAGGCGCACGCCCCGAGTGCCTGGCGAGAGGTTTATCGTGCGTGGTGTGGGCGGTTTGGCGGGGGCTGATCGCCTTGGGGGGCGCGGTCAACGCTCGGCGCCCCTTCCGATCGTAGCGCGATCGTGGTACAAATAGGGCCTACGCTGTACATCTAGACGTCTGAATCATGTCCCGACGCTGCCGTGGCACAGGTATTGCGGTGTGTGTCTTGCGGGGGACGCCTCTATGAAGAGCCGGCATCCGGATGCCGGCACAAAGGCGGTGTCACGTGAAGCTGGAAGAACTTCAGGGACGGACCCTCTCGGGACGGTTCCGACTCGATCGGCTGCTCGGAAAGGGCGGCTACGGAGCGGTCTTTGAAGCCGAGCAATTGTCGGTGGGTCGCCGGTGCGCGGTCAAAGTGCTGTTCGCACATTTATGCGACGACGAAGCGACCGTCGGCCGGTTTCGCGGCGAGGCCCGCACCACCTCCAGGCTCACCCATCCCAATACCGTTATTTTGTACGACTTCGGCCGCGATGAACGCGAGGGGCTGCTCTTCTTGGCGATGGAGCTGCTCGACGGTCGAGACCTCACCACCGTCATTCGCCAGAACGGCCTGCTCAGCGTCGATCAGGCCGTCCACGTCACCGTGCAGATGGCCGCCAGCCTCCAAGAGGCCCATAATCTCGGCTTGGTCCACCGCGACATCAAGCCGCGCAATGTGATGCTGCTCGAGCGCGGAAACGACCCGATGTTCGTCAAGGTCATCGACTTTGGCATCGCCAAGGTCGTCAACAGCAAGCTGCTCACCGCCAGCGACCTGACTCAGACCGGCACGATCATCGGCACGCCCAAATATATGGCCCCCGAGCAGATTCGGGACACCGAGATCGACGGGCGCACCGATATGTACGCGCTGGCGGTGTCGGTCTATAAGATGCTCACCGGGCGCACGCCCTTCGAGGAGGGGACCGCCCTGGAGATCGCCGGCCGGCAGGTCGCCGAGGCGCCCGAGCCGGTCAGCGCGTTCCACCCGGGCTTGGAGGTCTCCGACCAATTCGAGCAGGTCTTGCTCAAGGCGCTGGCCAAGGAGCCCGTCGACCGTTTCGACTGCGTGGCCGACTTTGCCCGGGCGCTGGTCGAGGCGACCAGCGGGGCGACCTCCCATATGCTCAACGCCGGGATGACGCCGACCTCCCTGCCGAGCCCGAGCCCGTCTAGCACCAGCCAGCCCAACCCCAGCCAGCCCAACACCAGCCAGCCCAGCACCAGTCAGACGAATACGTTGCCCGATGAGACCCCATCGGGGGGGCAACACCGACGCGGACAAACCACCCGGGATCTGAGCGGCCCGATCGGTGAGGACTCGGGTTATCAGGAGGTGACCTATGTGCCCGAGTCTGGACTCGCGCCAGTCGGCGACCCTCACGCGGCGCCTGCCGGTGAGTCCGAACGAGCGGTGACCGCCGACGTCCGGCCCGAAACCGATGCCGTGGCCAACAACATGGCCAACAACATGGCCAATCAGACGCTGGCCACCATGGCGATTCCCAATTCCGCGAGGCCCGAGGCCGGCGACGGCACACAACGTGCCGGCAACACCGCCGAGGTCGAGTCGAGTGCTGTCTCACCGGGCTCCGCAGGCCGCGGCGAGGACACCGTCTCGCCGAGCACGTCGCTGCGGATGCCCGATGTCTCGCTGGCTCACCTGGTGGCGATGATTGCCGTGCTTCTGGTCGGCCTCGGCGGGATCTCCTGGTATTCGGGGCTCGCCGACGGTGGCGACTCCCCGCAACTCGCCGCGGCCGAGGACGGTGGTGACGAGCCGCCGTCGCTGACGGCCGGAGTTGCGAGGGCGGAGGATGAGGCCGCGGCGGACGCTCCGTCGCCGGGCAAGGGGGCGGCGCAGCCATCAGAGCAGCGCGCCGCCGAGGCGATGGGATCGGCCGACGAGGCCGCCGCCGGTGTCGACCCAGCGGACGCGCAGCCAGAGGCGGCCGGGCCGGACGCTTCCGCCAATGCCGACAACGAGGCCGACAACGAGGCCGACAACGAGGCCGAAGACGACATCGACGAGCCGGCCGAAAAGGCCGATGAGGCCGATGAGGCCGATGAGGCCGATGAGGCCGATGAGGCCGATGCGATCGATAAGGTCGCTCGTGACGAGGCGCCCGAGGCGCCCGTCAACAGACGACACCGCTACGTCGAGGTGCGCGTCATTCCGTGGGGGACCCTCTATATCGACGGACGAAAAGTTGGCGAGGGCACCCGCCACGCCCTGAGGCTCCGTGAGGGGCGCCACCGCATGATCCTCAAGCAGGACGGCCAGGTGCGCGCCAAGCGCACCGTTGACGTGACCGGTCGTTCATCTAAAATCATCGAGATAGTTGCAAAGTGATCGCAGATCCCAGGAGAGACGATGTCGGAGATCGACCAGGTCGAGAGCCCCCCCGCGGAAGCCATCGAGGATTTTCAGACCGTCAAGCGAGAGGTCGGCGATCTTCTGGAATCCGCCGAGATCGACCCGGCCATCCAGCGTCTCGAAGATGCAGCCTCTTTGCCCGACTCGACGCGTTATCTGGACGAGAATATCTGGCTGTATCGCCAGCTCGGCGATCTGTACCGTGCCTTCGATCGCGAAGATGACGCGCTCGGAGCCTACCGGCAGGCCTACGGCTTCGATCCCAGGAACCGCCAGGTGGCCGAACCCCTGGCCGAGCTTCTGCTCGCCCGAGAAGCCGGCGAGGAGGCCGCCGGTGTGCTGCGCTCGCTGCTCTTGCATCATAAACAGGCGATTCCGGCCGAGCGGCTCGGCTGGGCTCACCGGCAACTGGGCGCCCTTTATGAGTCGAACGGGTCGCTCGAAAAGGCGCGCCACGCCTTCGAGAAAGCGCTGCAGGATACCGCTCAGGACCAACTCGCGCTGACTGGCTTGTTGCGGGTCGTCGGTACGATCGGCGAGCCCGCCGATGTCATCGAAGTGCGACGAAAGCTGATCAAGTCGCTCGACGATTCCAGGGCCCGCTCGATGGCGCTGGTGGCGATGGGCGACGACTGGAAAGAGAAGTTCAACGATCCGTGGCGCGCGCTCGACACCTACGAAGAGGCGCTGGCCGAGGACGAGAAGAATACCCGCGCCCTCGAGTCGATCACCACCGTGGCGCGCCAGATCGGGGACTGGCGACGTCTCGCCCGGGCTTATTTTACGCTGCACCGGCTCGCCGAGACCCCCGAGGAGAAGGCCAACTGGCTGATCGAATCGAGCCAGATCGCCCGCCAGGAGTTGTGGGAGCCCGAAAAGGCGCTCGCCGGCTTTCGGCGCGCCCTCGAACTCGATCCGACCCGACTCGACGCGTTCAAGGCGGCCACCTCGCTGCTGGTCGACGCCAAGGACTGGGAGCAATTGGAGGCGGCCTATTTGCAGTTGATCGCCGCCAACCAGGACCTCGACGAGCCCGACGAGCGCTTGCTGGCGGTGCTGTGGCAGAAGCTCGGGGACCTCTATAACAACCACCTCGAGCGTCGAGACGAGGCGATCACCGCCTACCACCACGCCTCGAAGTTGATGCCTCAGAATATCGAGCTCCACGAGCAGGTCGCCGAACTCGCCGAGGGCGACTCCGACTACGGCGATCTGGCCATGGACCACCTTCGGGCCATCGTGCGCCACGACCCCACGCGCATCGACGTGCTCGAGCGCATCGGAAAGGTTCATCTGCGCAAAAAAGAGGTCGATCCGGCGTTTTGTTATCTGCGCGCCTTTGATTTTCGGGGCGGAACGCTCGGAGAGAAGGCCAGCGGCTTCATCAACCGGTTGAAGTCCCCGATGGTCGACGTGCCGGCGAGGCCGCTGACGACCGACCTGCTTCGTCGCTTCGTCTTCAGCGACCAGATGGACCGGGACGTCACCCGCGTGTTCAGCGTGATCAAGCCCGCCTTGACGCAGTGGGTCGGCGAGAGCCGCCGCAAATACGGCCTCGGCCGCCGCGACCGCGTCAAATTCAAAGAGAAGCTCGCTTTCAACAATATCTACAAGCAGATCGGCGCCTCGTTGGGCTACGACGACCTGCCCGACCTGTGGCGAAAGCCCGACCAGCCGGGGCTGATCAACGGCGCGTTGGTCCCCGAGGGGATGATCGTGGGCGACGAGCTGCTGGGAAGCGGCCGCGAGAAGCACATCGCGTTCATCGTCGGAAAACAGTTATTCTTGTTCCTGGCGCCTTTTTACCTGCCCGCGATTCGGCCCACCTCGGACCTGCAGGTGTTCTTCTTGCTGGCGACCGCCCTGGTCAAGCCGGAGTTCGACTTCGACAAGGACGACCACACCAAGCGGGCCTTCAAAGATCTCAAGAAGCACGTGCGTGGCGATGACTTGAACCGCCTCGAGCACGCCATCAACAAGGTCACCGCCCGGGAGGGCGACATCGACCTGAATCGCTGGGTCGAGGCCGTCGAGGACACCGCCAACCGGGTCGGGTTTATCTTCTGCGACGACCTCGATGTGGCCCGCGACTACCTGCGCAACGAGCCGCAAACCATGGGGATGCGCTCGGTCGAGAAGCGCATGCAAGATCTGGCCGACTACGCCGTCAGCGAGCGTTATATGACGCTGCGCCAGGAGCTGAATATCTCCGTGGGGTAGGTATCCCTCCCCACGCGCTCTGTGGGGAGGATCAAGGTGGGGCCTCTCCTTGATCCTCTTTTATGCGGCTCGACCGTGCCTTGCCTTCGCTCTGCTACGGGTGGAGAGGAAACCACCGGAACCCCCGCAAGATCTGCACCTGCCCCGAATAATCCCTCGCACTCGCTGGTTGACTTGCCGACATCCCTAGCATAGTTGGGGAGCACGCAGCGGTACGGGCCAATTGTGGCCTGGACCCCTGGACCCCCGGACCCCTGAACCCCTGTAGTACAGCTATGACAGATATTCGGAATATCGCCATCGTCGCTCACGTCGACCATGGCAAGACCACGCTCATCGACGAGATGCTCAAGCAATCGGGCACCGTCGCTGCTCACCGTGACCTGGCCGAGCGCGCCATGGACACCAACGATCTCGAGCGCGAGCGCGGGATCACGATTTTGGCCAAGTGTACCGCCATCGAATATGGCGACACGACCATCAATATCGTCGACACCCCCGGCCACGCCGACTTCGGCGGAGAGGTCGAGCGCGTCCTCAAGATGGTCGACTCGGTGTTGCTGCTCGTGGACGCCTTCGAGGGGCCGATGCCCCAGACGAAGTTCGTGCTCAAGAAGTCGCTCGAGCTGGGCCACAAGCCGGTGGTCGTCATCAATAAGATCGACCGGCCCAACGCACGCCCGGACGAGGTCCTCAACCAGGTCTTCGACTTGTTCGTCGACCTCGAGGCCAACGACGAGCAGCTCGATTTTCCGATCGTCTACGCCTCCGGCCTGGCCGGCTACGCGATGCTCGAGCCCGACGAGGAGCCCGACGATCTCGAGCCCCTCTTCGATGCCATCGTCGAGCATGTCGACCCGCCCAAAGATGACGTCGACGGCCCGCTGCAGATGCAGATCGCCACGCTCAATTACGACGATTACCTGGGACGTGTGGCCATCGGACGGGTCTTCCGCGGCGCGATCAGTGTCGGAGACCAGGTGGTCATCGCCCGGCGCGACGGTTCGACGAGCCGTGCGCGCATTACCAAGCTCTTTGGCTTTCGCGGCCTCGAGAAGGTCGAGCGTGAGACCATCACCGCTGGCGAGCTCTGCGCGGTGACCGGTATTGAAGGGATTTTGCCCGGCGAGACGATTTGCGACCCCGAGCACGTCGACCCGATGGACATCGTCCAGATCGACGAGCCCACGCTGTCGATGATCTTCATGGTCAACAACAGCCCGTTTGCCGGCCTCGAGGGCGATTATCTGACCAGCCGTCAGATTCGTGAGCGTCTCGACCGCGAGCTCGAGCACAACGTCGCGCTCCGCGTCGAGGACACCGACCGGCCGGAGGCTTTCAAAGTCTCGGGTCGTGGTGAGCTTCACCTTAGCGTGCTCATCGAGCAGATGCGCCGGGAGGGCTACGAGCTGCAGATCTCCCAGCCCGAGGTCATCATTCGCACTGACGACAACGGCAATAAGCTCGAGCCCATCGAGAAAGTCGTCATCGAGACCGAAAGCGACTATGCCGGCACGGTCATCCGAAAGCTCCAGGAGCGCCGCGGCGAGATGACGCATATGTCTCAGAACGCCGACGGCACCCAGCGTGTCGAGTTCTTGGTGCCTTCGCGCGGCCTGATCGGCTATCGCTCGGAGTTTTTGACGGACACCCGCGGCACGGGGGTGATGCACACCAACTTTCACGCCTACGCGGCTTATCGCGGCGACATCGAGCGGCACCGAAACGGTGCGCTCGTCGTGCTCGAGAAGGGCGAGACGACCACCTATTCGCTGTACAATCTGCAAGAGCGCGGCACGCTCTTCGTGGGACCGGGCGAGGACGTCTATCCGGGGCAGGTCATCGGCGAGAACAGCCGTGACGCCGAGCTCGTGGTCAACCCCTGCAAGAAGAAGCAGCTCTCCAACGTGCGCGCCTCCGGCAGCGACGACGCCATGGTCCTGACGCCACCGCGGGACCTGTCGCTGGAGAAGGCCCTCGACTTCATCGGCCGCGATGAATACGTCGAGGTCACGCCCAAGTCGATCCGCGTGCGCAAAGGCATCCTGCATCACGGAAAGCGTAAAGCCGCGGCCAAATGAATAGCTGACCAAATGCGCTGCTGACGCCGACCTGTCGAGCACCGAAACATGGAGCACGCCTGGTACATCTACCTGCTCGTATTGGTCGGCGGCGCGTTCGCCGGGGTGATCAACACCCTGGCCGGAAGCGGCTCGTTGGTGACGCTGCCGCTTCTGATCTTTTTGGGTCTGCCGGCCACGGTGGCCAATGGCACCAACCGTGTCGGCGTCATCGTACAGTGCTTTGTGGGTTTGGAGACGCTGCGTCGCGGCGGCAAGCTGCGCACCGAGGGTAGCCTGTGGTTCATCGGCATGACCGTCGCCGGGGCGCTGGCGGGGGCGTTTATCGCCTCCCAGATGAGCCCCGAGAATATGGAGCTGGCCATCGCGGTGGTGATGGCCCTGATGCTCGTCGTGATCCTGATCAATCCGAAGCGCTGGCTTCGAGAGACCTCCGAACTTAGCCGCGAGCGGCCCCCCTGGTGGCTGCTGGCGGTTTTTTTCGCGGTGGGGGTCTACGGCGGGTTCATCCAGGCCGGCGTGGGCATCCTGTTGCTGGCCGCGCTGGTGCTCGGAGCCGGCTACGAGATCGTCGAGGCGACCGCCGTCAAGCTGCTCATCGCCGCCATCTTCACCACTGGTGCGCTGGTCGTCTTCGTGCTCAACGATCAGGTCCACTGGGGCTACGGCGCGCTGATGGCCGTCGGCCAGAGCACGGGCGCGTGGGTCGCCGCTCGCTTCGCCGTCGAGAGCGAGAACGCCGCGGTGTGGGTGCGCCGAATGCTCGTCGCGATCGTCTTCTTCTCGATGCTCGAGCTGCTCGGCGTGTTGAGCTGGGTGATGGACGCGATTTCGTCGGCGATGTGATTGAGGGGCTTACGGGTTGTGAATTGTGCGCGTGTAGGCAGCCCGTACATTGCTTTTGCGCCGTTGTACAGGCGCCCCAAATAGAGGGAGCCCCGTTCCTGCAGGGCCTACATCTCCCACACGAAGATCCATGCAATAGAATTAGGGGTGGATTCGTTTCAAAGGGTAAGCAGTTTAAGAAGAGAGGACATGCAACCTACAGATGGCAATCTGCTGCGGAAGTCGTATACTTCGTAGACTAAATGTCCTCATGAGAGAGAACCGTTTTATCGACCCTGCCCCCAAACGGATCTGCCCGTGAAATCCATCAAGCTCGACGAACTCTCCAAGACCTCCGATCACTTCGACACCATCATCAACACGCTCGAAAGCGGCGGCGTGGTTTGTCTGCCGTGTAACGGCACCTATCGGCTGATGGCCGATTTGAAGAATGAGGATGCGATTATCGGCCTGATGCAGGCCAAGCGGCGCGTCTCGAAGGCGCCGTCGCTGGTGTTCGTAGCCGATGAGGAAATGCTCGACCAGGTCGCCGACGACGTCGACTCGAAGGCCCGCCGGCTCATCAAGGCGCTGTGGCCCGGGCCGCTGACGATTCGCTTCGACGCCAGCCGCGACCTGCCTCGGCAGGTGCGAAAGACCCTGATCAAAGCCACCGGCAAGGTCGGCGTGCGTGTGCCAGATGACGATCTCTGCCAGCGAGTCGTCGAGGCATTCGGCCGCCCCTTATATGTCTCGAGCGCCAATAAAGAGAACAAACACGGGGAGACCTCCCCGGCTCAGATTCGACAGAATTTTTTCGGAAAGATCGGGCTCTTCATCGACGCGGGCGACCTGTCGAAGGGGTCGAAGTCGACGGTGGTGGATGTCAAAAACGGCTCGGTCAAAGTCGTGCGCGCCGGCGACGTGCCCGAGGAGAAGATTGTGCAGGCGACTGCGTGAGGCTTGTGGCTCGGGGCTTGTGGCAGCTAAGCCCCAAGCCCCGAGCTTCGAGCCTAAGGCATGTCGTCGACGCGGGTTCCCTCGAGTACGACGTCCAATTCGGCCTCGACCGCCGGCATATCTGCACCGCTCGCGGAAGCAGTCGCCCGGAGGTCGAATCGCAGCGTGCCGTCGTCGTCGAGGACGCCCGTTCCGTCGACGTTATTGTACGAGACCTGCTGGCCGGCGTCGGGCTCGAATTCGCAGCCGTCCGGTTCGAATTCGAAGCCGTCGTCGGTGAGGTTGGCGCCCAATCCGCAGCTGCCTTCCCCGTCACCGATATGGACCTCGATGTCGGTTTGAGTACCCTCGACAATGAGGACGGGAGTCGGTTCATCGTCGAGGGTGTCCGTCTCGCCTTGCTGTCGGACCGTTCCGTTGGCCAACATATCCCAACTGCCCACTAAATCTTGGACGCGGACATTCTGTTCGTCGGCGTCTTCGTCACCGCCTGCGTCTTCGTCACCGCCTGCGTCTTCGTCACCGCCTG